>JBFWZL010000178.1:0-11517 GCA_050185455.1 Binatia bacterium
CTTTACAGGCAAAGTAACGGTTGCGGTGCCGATGACCCAGCGCTCGCCATCATCATTTTCCAACCAGATATCACACTCGGCAGTATGGTCTGCTTCGTTTTTCTGGGTGACGGCGCCGCGGAGGTGCACATTACGGTCAGGCAGTACGGGGCTACGGAAGGTAGTTCCGATGCGTTTGATTGACGCGGCAGGATTCCAGTCGCTGATCATGCGGGCGAGAAGCCCCATGCTCATGACCCCAGGAGCAATCATACCAGGCAATCCTTCAGCCCGGGCCCCTTCGTCATCAGTAAAACGGGGAACGTACATCTCCGCAGTTTTCGCAAACTGGCGGACTCCGTCCTTGCTCAAGAACAAGTCAAGAGGAGGAAGCTCGTCGCCTTCTTCGATCTCTGCAAAATATAGTGTTTTCATCGTTGCATAATCCTGTGGTCGATGACCGCCACTCTTTCACCCTTTTGATTCCGCACCTCGTTACGAATGACGATGAAATACATGGAGCCCGTGCGTCCAGTTTTCTCATAAATGTCATGGATCGTGCTCAACATGGTGAGCTGGTCACCGGGGCGCACCGGGGCGTAGAGCTCCAGATCACGTCCTCCATCGAATCCGACTTTACCAAATTTAGGTAGATGTTCCGGAGTAAATTTCTTGGCGCGCAATTTAGTGACAAACGTAGGGGAGGCAATGAGCCCACCATAAGGACCTTTAGCCGCGGCAGCCTCATCCGTATACAGGGGATTGGTTTCTCCCAATGAGGTCGCGTACGACACGATCTCCTCCTTTGTGACTGGAGGAAAAGATGTTTCGTCAAAAACTTGGCCGATAATCGAACGATCAAATTCAAGAGCCATTCTTCTATCCCTCGGTGGTGGCTTGGTTCGGTGCGCGTTGTACGCGAAAATCGAGTGGGCGATACCCCCCAACCCGTAGCGCCTCAACGAGATCTTCCATGGTTTTGATGTCCCGGTCAAACTCCGTGGCGCAGAGACCGACGAAACTCACCAGGTGCGAGTCACTACCGCCGAATGCGTGATAGCCGTACTGCTCGATTAGTTCAGAAACGCGCTCGTTTTCTCCCTTTTTGCTGCCGCCATTGAGGGCTTCGACCCCAACCACGCCTTCTAAAGGAGACTTCTTTTCATAATGCTCAATAAGTCCAATCGTGGGACGCCCAGGATGACAAGGCATGGCGATCCCTCCCCTACGGGCCACTTCAGTAATGACCTCTTGCGCGGCAAGGCGCACATTCTTGAAATCGAAATACCCCAAGATGTCGTCATTTACACCATACACGAGCATATGCCCGTAGTCGGTTTCGACTTCCGAAGCCTTGAGAATGAGAATACCATATTTATCTTCAAGATCGCGATAATCACCAGCGGTATTGAATTGACGGTGTTCGGTCAAAACAAGGCCTTCGAGAGGTCGTTCATCCCGTTTTCGCGCTAGCCATTTGAGATAGGCTTCGACCGGGGCGCGGCTATCATCTGATGCTTCGGAGTGAAGATGAAGGTCAAGGATACGTGCCATAATTGTAGTGTCCTAAATAGCTGGCATGAGGCTCAACTTTTAGTAATGAGATTGAGCCATCGTGCCAGAAGCCATCGAGTCTGGCAACGTACGGAGTTTGGGCTGAGAGAGAACCGGAGAATCGGGGAACCGGAGAATCGGGGAAACCCTTTATTTTTGCTAAGTTTTTCTCCGTTTCTCCGAGTCTCTTTATTTTGCTGTTGGTCGAAACAACGGGATCGAAATTTCCGGGGTTGCGTCTTCGAACGTCACCTCAACAGGCATACCGATTTTCACATCTTCTGGCTTACACTCTACAATATTCGTCAACATCCGCACGCCTTCATCAAGTTCGACGTAGGCCATGATGTACGGCAGATTATCACGGAACCCAGCGCTTTGATTCTGTCGCGTCACGGTGAAAGTATACACCTTCCCTTTGCCGCTACACTTCACCCATTCAAGATCTGGGGAAAGATCTTCAGGACAGAAAGAGCGCGCGTAATAAAAGATCTTGCCACAGCTACGACATTTCTGCACGTAAAGTTCGTGTCGGGCGCAGGCTTCCCAAAAAGGTTTATTCTCTTCGTCGATCCGTGGAAGTGGTTTTTTATATTTTTTTTCTTCGGCCATGATCCAAGTCTCCTCAGACGTGTTACACGCCAAGCACTAAGCTCGCGCCACTGTGTCGTAGCCCGAGCGTCCCACCCGTGCCATGGCAGAAGGCGAGCTGACAGTCCTTCACTTGGCGATCGCCGCATTCTCCGCGAAGCTGCTTAGTCGCTTCAATGACGAGAAAAATGCCGCGCATGCCTGGGTGATTAGAAGATAATCCCCCGCCATCGGTGTTAATTGGCAGCGCTCCCCCTAGACCGATGCGTCCATTTTGGACGAAAGAACCACCCTCGCCTTTTTTGCAGAATCCCAGACTTTCCAGCGTGACCAGCACGGTGATCGTGAAGGAGTCATAAATCATCGCCATGTTGATGTCTTTATGCGCGACACCCGCGCGCGCGAGAGCCTTCGGGCCGGATTGCTTGGCCGCCGCATCCGTCAGGTCACGCAGACCGGCACTGGTGTGATAGCAACTTTCCGCCGCACTTAAGATATGCACGGGTTTCTTACGTAGGTCACGCGCACGTTCAGCCGAGGCCACCACAATGGCGCCGCCGCCATCAGAGATCATGCAGCAGTCAAGTAAGTGGAGTGGAGAAGACACAAGACGCGAGGTAAGTACATCCTCAACCGTAATGGGGTCACGAAATTTCGCCACCGGATTCATCGACGCATGCCGGCGCATGGTCACGGCGATTTCCGCCAGCTGTTCGCTGGTCGTGCCGAATTCATGCATGTGGCGCTGCGCTGTCAACGCATAGTCGCCAACAGTGGTCGGTCCATAGCAGTTCTCAAATTGCTCAGAGGGATCGCCACCACCGGCACCTCCAGTCCCGATGGCGAACCGGTCGGACGACCATTTGCTGCCGTACAGGATCAACGCGACATTGCAATAACCGGCGGCAATCGCGGCGGCGGCGTGGCCAGTATGCGAGACGAAAGATGACCCGCCGATTGAATTCGAGTCAAGAAAATCGGGATTGAGATTGAGGTGCTCGGCAAGAGAGACAATGCCCATGCCGCTTACGCCGGAAGTGAACAAACCATCGACATCCTTCAACGAAAGTCCGGCATCCTCCAGCGCGCCACGAGCGCTCTCGGCCATGATTTGATACTGTGTTTTGTGCGGCGCCCAGCGGAGCGGATGTTCGTATACCCCCGCGACAACAGCTTTTCCTTTAATGCTCATGATGCAGCCCTCAGTTTAAGAACGAAATAATCGCGTCACACGCTTCTTGCGGCTTCTCAAGCGGCAACCAGTGGCCGGCCTGAGGTATCACAACAAGTTTTGCGCCCGAGATATGGTCACGAAGCAGCTCGCTCTGCGTCACAGGAGTGCTTTGGTCATCTTGTCCGGCAAGAATTAGCGTCGGCTTGCGAATCTCGCCAAGCTTTGGCGTCAAATCCACCTGCTGACAGGCCACCAAGTCAAAATAGCGAACCCGAGGATCAGTTTGGATCTGCTCCATCCAACCTTCTTGCACGATATTCATCGGAGTAGCCGGAGAGCAGGCGTCTTTGGTGAACGGCTGCCCCGCACGCCCTTGCATGACCTGTTTCCAGATATTCGTGCGCTCATCCGTGATATTAAACTTTGCGGCGGTACAGGTCAGGATCAAGCCTTCGACCATATCTGGATGCCTCAGCGCAAGGTCCATGGAGACCGCCCCCCCCATTGAGTGACCGATCAGGTATACAGGTCGCAGCTCAAGTTTCTTCCAGAAATTGTAAATCAGCTCGCTATAGGTGGGTATGCTCTTCAGACTTTCCGTGCCGCTGGAACGTCCATGACCGGGATAGTCGAGCGAGAATGGGCTGTGCTTGGCGGACAAGAGATCAAGCATTTTATGGCCGAAATGACCGTTGCTGCCGGCACCGTGTAGATACAGCAGGGCCTTACCTTTGCTCGCATCCGGCGTCACATTCGGCAGCGTCGTGCGGCCGGTGTGAAAATAGTTCACCGCATAACCGTCAACTTCCACATATTTTGTTGGCATATTCCCCTCGAAGGAAAAAGGCTTCCCTCTGACTAATTGGCTGCCCGGTTTTTGTCAAGGGTTGAGGCTTATGACTTCGTCCAAAAGAGCAACGAGTGAAGGCGGCGCGCTGGGAACAATAGTCTCTCCTTTGTCCGCCCGTACATGTTTATGGTGAAGAAACGTGTCGGTCTGATGGTGCGGCGCGTCATCATAGCGAAAGAGAAGCCGCCCTTTCCCATCCTGGCAATAATAGCGGTACTTGGTTTTTGCTAGCCGTGGCTCGGTCCGGACAAATTCCATAATGAAAAGTTGCAGGCCCTGGGAAAACACAATGGTTCCCTTCACGAAGCCAATATGGGAGCACGCTTTTCCTTGGTCAGAGTCGTCTGCACTACCTGAGGACACGAGGCAAGCGCCTCCTCCAGGTGAACAAAATACTCCTCGATCAGCAAACTTCAGTCTCCTTTAGCAAGGCTAAAGCTTGTGTTAGTTCCTGGTAGGTTTCCCACTCTCCGGCCCATTCCATGATTTTCTCGTCGTCACCCCTCGTCCCTGACTGATACGCACGATAAAATTTTGCGCTGGATTGACCAAACTCTTTTTCAAAATCTTTGAGACGGGCCTTGGTGCGTTTGAAACCAGCTTGCAACGTCTTTTGCTGCACTGCCAGCGAGTTTTCTACCAGTAAGATGACGGCTTCTCGTTGGTCTGATTCGATATGGATACGGGTCATATCGTGTCGATCCTTTCTTGCTATCCTACGCAAGCGCTTCCATCGCTTCCCGCTCCGCCTGAATGCACTCGGCCAAATGTTTCGGCGTGTAGCTTACTGGTCTTGCGTCTTGCGTCCGAAGGCGTTTTCCTTTTCGCCTTTGCTTTGACCGTGAGCGAGTTTCCACACTCGTTGCAGAATTGGCTGCCTGGCGGATTCACGCGCCCTCACTGCGGGCATGAAGCGTCCAGCTTCGCACCACGGGCGTTGCAAAATGTCGCATCCGTGGGATTTTCATGTTGACACTGAGAGCATGTCATTGTGGTCCCTTCACACACCGGAGAGTCTAGGAAAAGCGCCTGGAGAAGGAGTAGCATAACGATATGATTCTTTCGAGTATTCTTACCATCGACCCTGACAAAGTTGACCGTGATCTGACTTTCTTAATGCAATGTTTTC
Organism: Binatia bacterium; assembly: GCA_050185455.1. GTDB lineage: Bacteria > Desulfobacterota > Binatia > Bin18 > Bin18 > SYOC01. Next base: position 5,278 of record JBFWZL010000178.1, read on the forward strand.
GAGAAGTCCTTAGGGAAGCAGGAGAGAATGACCTCGCCAGCTATATCCCTTGGGAGAGCCTGCAGACTCTCCCCCCCGATGATGTTCCTTTGGAGCGGCTCTCCCAGGCGTATTCTATTGCGTTCCAATTAATTAGCTTGGTGGAGCAAAACGCCGCAGTCCAGTACCAACGCGCCACCGAAGCCGAGCAAGGACTGGCGGCGATGCAAGCATTGTGGGGACAGTGTCTGCAACAGATACACGAGCGCAACATTAGTGATCGTCAAATCGCGGCGGCGCTGCCCCACATCCGCGTTGAACTCGTGCTCACCGCCCACCCGACTGAAGCGAAGCGCGCTATCGTGCTCGAGCATCACCGGAATCTCTACCTAGCGCTCGTCAAACGAGAAAATCAGATGTGGACGCCGTACGAGCAAGACGCTATCCGCGAGGAGATCAAGACGTTGCTTGCATTGTTATGGCGCACGGGCGAGATTTTTTTGCATAAGCCAGATGTTGCTTCGGAGCGGCGCAACATCATGCATTATTTGTCCGCAGTTTTTCCTGAAGTCCTCCCTGTCTTGGACCAACGAGTACGCCAGGCATGGGGATATTGTGGCTTCGATCCGAACTTGATTTGTTCTCCCCAGAACCTCCCGCAACTCCGCTTGAGCACGTGGGTAGGGGGAGACCGAGACGGTCATCCTTTTGTCACGGCAGAGGTCACGCGGGAGACATTGGCAGATCTCCGTTTACACGCACTGCAATTGCTGCAGCGCCAGTTGCAGACACTAGCGCATCAGTCGAGTCTTTCCGATCGCTTGCAACCGCCGCCGACCGTCCTATACGATCGCGTTTCCCACCTGACGATGCAATTGGGAGAACGCGGGCAACTTATACGCCAGCAAGCTCCGGAAGAATCCTGGCTACAGTTGGTCAATGTGATGCTGGCGCGGCTTCCTCTGGACCACGAGGACTTGGACAACGGACGGGCGTTGCCGAGTCCTTCATACTACCGATGCTCAGCCGAACTGTTGGACGATCTCTGGCTGTTATATGATTCACTCATCACGATCGGCGCGCGCCGCCTCGCGGACAACGCCGTACAATCTCTGATTCGCACCGTGCAAACTTTTGGGTTTCACTTAGCAGCGCTTGATATCCGCCAGAACAGTCGCTTTCATGATCTCGCCGTAGAGCAAGTATTAGCCGCCAGTAGCTTGCAGCAGGCCAACTTCTCGCAGTGGAGTGAAGACCAGCGGCTCACGTTTCTGAATCAGGAACTGACCTCGCCACGCCCATTCCTGCGGTCAGATATGCAGGCGGGCGCTGAGGCCGATGCAGTATTAAGCAGTTACCGGGTGCTAGTGGATCACATTCGCGTCCACGGCCAAGATGGATTGGGGGCGTTGATTGTCAGCATGACCCGCAGGCTATCAGACTTGCTCAGCGTCTATCTCTTCGCCCGTGAAGTCGGCCTCACGGTCAGCACCCCAAATGGCCTGGCCTGCTGTCTGCCCGTGGTTCCCTTGTTCGAGACCATTGACGATCTGCAGCGTAGTCCGGAGATTTTGCGTGCGTTCCTCGATCACCCCATGACTCGTCGCAGTCTGGAAGAGCAACGTCGCCAGGCGGGTAGCGCTTCTTTGGTACAGCAAGTAATGGTTGGCTACAGTGACAGCAATAAAGACGGAGGCGCCTTTGCGAGTTTGTGGTATTTGTACCGCGCTGAAGCCGCGCTCGTCCGGATTGGACAAGAGGCTGGCGTGCGTATCCGCTTCTTCCATGGACGCGGGGGAACCACGAGCCGAGGCGGCGGGCCGACGCATCGTTTCGTCAAAGCGATGCCCTGCGGCGCACTCAACGGTGACTTACGCATGACCGAACAAGGGGAAACGATCGCCCAGAAATACGCCAATCGCATCGTGGCAACCTACAACCTGGAGTTGTTGCTTGCCGGCGTCACCAGAGCCACACTCCTGGATTTACACTGTCCCGAACCGGAACATCCCCTTGCAGAGACGATGGACTGGCTGGCCGAACGCAGCCAGCATACGTATACAGATTTATTAGACACGGAAGGATTTCTCACTTTTTTCCGGCAAGCGACGCCGATAGATGTGATCGAAGAGAGCCGTATCGGATCGCGCCCAGCGCGCCGCACGGGACAACAGACGGTCGCTGATCTGCGGGCAATTCCGTGGGTCTTCAGCTGGGGACAATCCCGTTTCTACGTCTCCGGCTGGTATGGAATGGGCAGCGCCTTAGAAGCTCTATACGCCCAGCATCCGGAACAGTTCGCCAGCATTCAACACTATCTCTACATCTGGCCGCCGCTGCACTACATCCTGAGCAACGCCGCCACCAGCATTGCCGCTGCGGACATGGAGATCATGCGGGACTACGCTATGCTTGTGGAGGATGTTGATGTACGCGAACGAATATTTTCCAAAATCACCGCGGAGTTTGAACGTACCCGTCGCATGTTGGAGCAGGTTTACGGCGGCGCGCTGGCCGAGCGACGTCCGAATATTCATGGCATGCTGCAAATGCGCAGAGAGGCGCTTCGCGTGTTACACCGTCAACAGATTGCCTTATTACGGCAGTGGCGAGGGAGGCGGCAGCAGTCCGCGAACGAAGAAGCAGACACGTTACTTCTTCGTCTCTTGCTAACAGTAAACGCCATTGCGAGCGGGTTAGGAACCACTGGGTGATAGCCGTACGATGGATCGCTCGCTGGCTCTTATGTGTATTAAGGTTTTGTATTGTAAGCCCTTCAGCAAGAAAGGAGGAAACACTCTTATGGCGCTCACCAAAGTCGGGCCCAAATATCAAGTGAAGATCCCCAAAGCCGCTTGCAATGCGGTAGGGCTTAATGTGGGGGATTTCGTCGAGGCGACCGCAACGAAAGACGGGGTACTTTTACGCCCTCGGGCAGTGGTCGATAAGTCCGCTCTCGTTGCCTTGCAGAAACAAGCCAAACGAAGCGGCAAAAACAAGCTTTCCTTACGAGAGATCAACGAAGAGATAGCCGCTGTGCGTACCGAGAAAGCTAAACGTTTTGCATGACGCCATGGGTGGTCTATGACACCAACGTGGGCGTCTCACCACCACGTCACTTGCAGGGTTATACAAAAATTGACGGATTCCCACAAAGGAAAAGGTCATATGCCACACACCAAAATACAACCAAGACCGAGAGTGAAGAGGCGTGCGGAATCTGCTCTCCCCAAGAAAGGCTCAGAGCGGTTGAGGATCTGGGAACAAGCGGAAGGAATGTGGGAGCATCGGAAACCTGATCCGATTAAGGAACTCAACAAGATTCGTAAAGAGCTGGATAGAAAACTACCGTAACTTCTCTGCTTGTGTACACTCTCGACACCAACACGATTATCTACTACCAAAAGCGCGACCCGCGCGTTGTTCCTGTTCTCCGTGAAATTCTTGGATAGTGGTTTGTCATCCCTCGGTGAGCAATCCCAACCCCTTTTGCGTCGATAAAAAGATTAGAATTACCACTTGACAATGAGCAAAAGAAACCATGGTGGGAATCGCCTGAGGTTATCGAGGTCCGTGTAGTTCATGGTCCGCAGTCAGACTATGCAATGAGAAAGAACATCTTTAATGGAATATTTCCGAAGCGCATTCCGAACACGTTTGAACGCGGCATAATAGCGTTCGTCTACGTTAGAAGATTTGCTGCGTTCCACGCCGCTCAAGGTATCTCAAGAAAAATAATATTGCTGATTCCCGCTATTATCTCTGGAATCTTCCAGACGATTCTACGGTCCTTAGTCGACTCCCAATCTCATATAGCTCCGTCCAAGGGTTTATTCCAGAGTCTTTACGGCGTGCTCTCAATGCCCCAGATATCCGCAGCATATTCCCGGATCGTACGATCGCTGGAAAATTTGCCGATGCGCGCCACGTTCAGAATCGCCTTTCGCGCCCATTCACGCTGGTTCTTGAACGCTGCCCCCGCTTCTTCTTGCGCGTCGATGTATGAAGGCAAATCCGCTAGATGGAAATATGCGTCTCCATGGTCCAAAAGTGCTTGGGGAATCCATCTAAATAGTCCTGCATCTTCACGACAGAAAAGATTCCCTTGCAGCGCTTCCATGACTCGTTGCAACACGGGATAGCGCGCATAATATTCCCGAGGCTGGTAGGATCCTTGCGCGTACATCGTCTGGATTTCTTGCGCCTGCAGTCCAAAAATGAAGATGTTCTCCGCGCCGACTTCTTCCAGAATTTCGATATTGGCTCCATCCAGAGTTCCGATGGTCAAAGCGCCGTTCAGGGCGAATTTCATGTTGCCTGTTCCTGAAGCTTCCTTACCGGCAGTGGAGATTTGTTCGCTCAAATCAGCGGCGGGAATGATCTTTTCCGCCAGCGAGACCCGATAATCAGGAATGAACACGACCTTGATTCTCCCCTGCACCCGCGGATCGTTGTTAATGACCCGTCCTACATTGTTAATCAGTTTGATGAGTTGCTTCGCCGCCCAATAGCCCGGCGCCGCCTTGCCGGCAAAGATATAGGTGCGCGGAACAGTAGGTTCCTTACCATCTTCAATCACGCACAGATACTCATGAATAATATGGAGCACATTGAGCGATTGGCGTTTGTACTCGTGAATCCGTTTCACCTGCACATCGAAAAGCGAATCCGGATCGACGGTTACCCGAGTGAGTTCTTTGATGACGGCGGCAAGCCGTTGCTTGTTGACGTGTTTGATGCGCAGAAATTCTTGTTGAAACCCCTTATCCCGCGCGGCTGGCTCCAACGCCTTGAGCGTCTCCAGGTCGGTAATCCAACCGTCGCCAATCGTGTTGGTAAGTAACTGCGCCAGTTCAGGGTTTGCGTGTAACAACCACCGCCGCTGGGTAACGCCGTTAGTCTTGTTGTTGAATCTTTCCGGCCACAGTTGAAAAAAATCCGGCACCAAGGAAGTTTTTACTAATTCCGAGTGAAGAGCGGATACGCCATTGATCGAATGACTGCCAACAATCGCCAGATGCCCCATCCGCACCTGTTTTTGTTCTCCCTCCGCGATAATCGACACACGTCGCAAGCGCTCGGGGTTTCCCGGCCACACCGTAGCCACATGCTCCAGGAAGCGGCGGTTAATTTCATAAATGATCTGCAGATGCCGCGGTAAGACGTATTCAAAAAGAGAAACTGGCCATTGTTCCAGCGCTTCTGGCAATAGGGTGTGATTGGTGTAGCCAAAGGTCGCCTGAGTGATTTCCCAAGCCTTTTCCCAAGGCAGATCGTTTTCGTCTATAAGCACCCGCATCAGTTCCGCTACCGCTACGGCTGGGTGAGTGTCATTGAGTTGAATAGCAACCTGGGAAGGGAAAGCGTCAAAGCTGGTATGGGTCTGCAGATATTTTTTGATAATATCGCGAATGGCGCAGGCCACGATAAAATATTCCTGAATCAGCCGCAGCTCCAGGCCAGCCTCAACCTTGTCTGAGGGATACAGCACTTTGGAGACCGTTTCCGAAGCAATCTTTCGCTCGACCGCCTTGATATAATCCCCGGCATTGAAAATCTGCATATCGAAATCGGCAGAAGACCTCGCAGAGTAGAGCCGCAGGTAATTCACGGTTCGGCCCCCATAGCCGACAATGGGGAAATCATAGGGAACACCAATTAAGATTTGCCAGTCCATCCACATGGGGTTGTAATGGCCACTACGGTCGAGGGCGTGCTCAATCCGTCCGTACACGGGAATGAGACAAGCCTCATCGGCGCGCTCGATTTCCCAGGGCGTCCCGTAGGCAAGCCAATTGTCCGGCTTTTCTCGTTGATAGCCATTGCGAATTTCCTGTTGAAAAAGCCCGTACTCGTAGTGAATGCCATAGCCGTACCCAGGCATGTCGAGCGTCGCCAAAGAATCCAGGAAACACGCAGCCAAGCGGCCAAGTCCGCCATTCCCCAGGGCGGCGTCGCGCTCACTTTCTTCAATATCCGCCAACTCCACACCCATCTCACGTAAGGCATCCTGACACAAGGTAAAGAGACCGAGGTTATGCAGATTATTCCCTAGCGAACGGCCTATCAAAAATTCAATGGACAAATAGTACAACCGCTTGGCGTTCGCCTGTTGACGTCTGGCTTCCGTCGCCAACATCTGGTCCACCAAACGGTCCCGCACAGCCAGCGCTACGGCCGCAAACAGATCCTGTCCCGAGTGGCGGTCCCACTCTTTGCCCAGGGAGTACCGCGCATGGTAACGGATAGAGTCTTGTAAGG
>JBFWZL010000179.1:0-11482 GCA_050185455.1 Binatia bacterium
GAGGAGAGCCACTGGGAGTCTCCGTACAGGCAGAACTGACAGTGACCTTTGGGTATCCAAAACGAGGGCAAATCGGCGATCCTGGAGCGCCCTATGTAGGGAAGTTGGCTGTCGTGGACATTGGCATTGCCGCCGAGGCGATCGAAAAGGTTCGCCCTTGTGTGGAGCTACTGATTGCTGAAGAAGTCGGCGTGCTTGTGCGTTCGCGTCGTCACGCCGCGCATAAGGGCGACTTTGGCCATTTCCTCGTACTCGCCGGCGCGCGAGGAAAAAGTGGAGCGGCGCTTTTGTGTGGCGGCGCTGCGCTCCGGGTTGGAACCGGATTGGTCACGCTTGGCGGTCCCAGTTCTCTGAACACTGTGTTTTCTTCTGTGTTGATTGAGGCGATGACCGTGCCGTTGCCGGAATTGCCGGATGGCAGTTTTTGCCTGGACGAGAATGCTATTAGTCAAGCAATGCAAGGGAAAACCGCTATTGCGTATGGTCCAGGAGTTGGCGTGTCAGCTGACACCATAGGTCTGATACGTTGGTTGTTACGCCAGAGTGAGGCGCCAATTGTGATCGACGCTGACGGACTGAACTGTGTAGCGACCGATGTAGACATGTTACGCAACGCGCAAGTTCCTGTTGTCTTAACTCCTCATCCTGGGGAAATGGCTCGTTTGCTCAAGGCGACGAATGCCGACATTCAGGCCAACCGGCTCGATGTGGCTCGCTCGTTTGCAATTGAACACAAATGTTACCTTGTCCTAAAGGGCGCCAACACGGTGGTCGCCGCGCCGGATGGGCGTGCATGGATCAATTCCAGTGGGAATCCTGGGATGGCGAGCGGTGGCATGGGCGACGTGCTGACTGGCATTATCGGCGGATTACTTGCACAAAGATATTCCCCCGAAGAAGCCTGTTGCCTAGGTGTGTTTCTCCACGGCCATGCGGGTGACATGGCGGCTGAAGAAAAGGGAGAAGCCGGCATACTGGCGCGTGACCTGATCGAACGACTGCCTAGCGGACTCCGGGCTTTGCGACAGGCGGCGTCGCCGGAAGCTTGAAGGCGTCTTACCATATAATTTCTGTTGCTCTCACTTTCCGTACCTAACCCCGAGCCCTGTTCGTGCTGCTTTCCTTGTACCAATCTTCAGCGTTTGCTTGCAAGTTTTATCCTCCTGTGCTGCAATATCCTCCTAAGAGACTTGTCTGGGCGCTCTTTGCTATGGTTGAACGGAAAGATGAGGAGGTGGCGTATGCGGTGTAGGATGTCACGCGGCCATTGGTTATGGCTCTTACTCATCGCCAGCGTGCTTTATTTTGCTGCTTGTAGTACGCAACGCCAAGATCAGCAAGATGGAATGGCGGTGAATACAGATGATCCGTTCAATGATCCCTTCTTTACCCAACCTCCTGCATGGGATGATTCTGTCTTGCAACAGAGTGAAGTGTTAACGGCAGAGCCAGAAGAACCCGAGCAGCCAAAGACATTCGTCGAGAAAAGTGAAGGCGTTATCGTTAGTACGCTGATTGTAGGCGCCTCACTGGCGAAAATAGTGTTACTGCCGTTTATTGGATTTTAGTGCGGATTCCCCAAAGAAAAATTGCCAGCCCGAGCCCCGCGCAGCCGCTGCCGCACAGATACATGGGAGAGAATCCTAGTTGAGTTGCGACAGCGCCCATTACTATTCCACCAACCCCCATGCCCAGATCGAGACCCTGGCCGAAGGTGCTCATACCGAGCCCACGGCGCTCGGGAGCAAGACGATCGATGGTGAAGGCGTTCAACCCTGGCTGCGCGAGGCCAATACCGAGGCCGTAAAAGCTCACTCCTACGTAGAGTAAAGGTGGGCTAAATGCAGCAGCAAAAACGAGAAAGGCGAGGATTACACAACCGAAACCGGGGATGATGACCGCAGCGCGGCCATGTCGGTCCCCGATCCGCGCTCCTATGAGTCGCGTACTGATCAGCGCGAGAGCGTAGGTGGTGTACAAAAATCCTGCGTTCCCCATGCCGAGTGTGCGAGCGTAGAGCGGTAAAAAAGTTGTGTATGAAGTAAAAGTAAAATAAAGACAGAACTGTACTGCCGTGGGCAGCAGGGCTTCACGAGCATACAGCGGGCGTCGCGTGACGGAAAACGCGGGTGTGTGAATTTCCTGCAGGCCGCGGTTCAAGGCGCAGGCGGTAAAGGCGATGGTGGCGGCGGTCAAAAACAAGAGCGCGAAATTATCTTGCCAGGTGGAGATTGCCCCAAGCCCAGGAAGGAGCTGGACGAGAAACTCTTCGAGAGGATGCAGGGCCTCGCTGTTCATGAGTCCAAGTGCAAACGGCGGGACAATGCCCATCGCCAGCGAATTTACTAATCCCCAATAACTCGTTGCTTCCCCTCTTCGAGCCGGCGGCGCAATATCCGCCAGATACGCGCCTGAGGCTGTGGTAAAACAACCGATCGCCGCGCCGTAGATAATCCGAAGACAGAAAAGAAAGGTTAAGCTGAAGGTCCAAATGTGGAGGACCGCGCCGCACGCGAACAGCGCCGCGGCGGCGGTCATGAGCGGTACGCGACCGTAATGATCCGCCCAGCGACCTGCTAGCGGTTTATCGAGAAGGCGATTAAGCTGGACACCCCGATGAGGAGTCCGACATCGGATTCTTGCCCGCCAAGGTGTTGAATGAAAAACGGAAGAGTAGGAAAGAAAAAGAAGAAGCTGAAAAAATAGCTCAACGTGACGAGACACAGAAGGACAAAATCTCGGGTGAAGAGGGGAGGGACCTGCTCGTCCGCCATTGCCCTTTCTACAACGCCCGCCACCTGCAGTGATACGCTCCCACAAAATTCATGGGCGCATCTTAGGCACAGCGAACCGTCCGGTCGAGAGCCTCTGGTATGGGCCACAATCCGCTCTACGAGAAGAGGATTATTGGGCTTTCAGTTCCTTTTGTAGCCGCTCAGCCAGCCAGATACGGGCAAGTGTGGTGGCGTCTGTCGTCCGTTGACGGGCGAGCCGACTCAGCACGGCTTTCATGGCCGGCGGAATCCGCATCTTGAGCTGCGCTGTGTTCCCTTGCACCACCGCCTCCTGCAGCAATTGCTCAAGGTCGCTATGATCTTCGACGATTTCCGCGACCCCAGCCTCCAGTCTGTCAAAGACATCATGCGTAGTGGTCCAACGAATAACCTCTTCGTCGCTCGCATCTTTGCGAAGAGAAGGAATGGAAGATGCCCGTGTTCTTTTTTTCATCGACGTATACGCCGGTAGCGCGCTTTTGGCTGTCCGTCCTACGGTTCATATGGAACACGCGCAGACGGCCGTCAACGAGCATACGGTACACAATATGGAGGTAATCGCCGGCTAAATTTCGTCCCAACAGCTCATAGACATCAGCAAATCCGCGCCGGCTACGGATTTTGAGCGGCCGACCCGCCAGCGTCTCGTAAAAGTCTTCGACGGTATCCCCATACTGTAAGGCTGAGGGAACAAAGATCGCCTCCTTCATGGCAAAAGTCTAGTAATGGCTATACTCAGAGGCAAGAAGAAACTCTACAAGAAAAGCGACTTTTTCATGACATAACTTACGAGTCGCCCCTGACGCCGTTAGGCGTATTGAAGAGAAGAAGCTTGAGAGCTGATGCAGTAGTCAATCTAAAACCGCTATGCTCTAATCTCTGCCCAGGAGGGAGCTATGGAAACGTTGAAAGATAAAACTGCAATCGCTGGCGTTGGTCATACGGAATACTCTCGTGACTCTGGCCGCAGCGAAATGAGTTTGGCGGTGGAGGCGATCCGCAACGCGATTGCCGACGCCGGGCTCAAGCCGAGTGACATTGATGGCATCGCCAAATATACAATGGATAACAACAGTGAAATTGACATCGCCGCGAATCTCGGCATTCCGGCGCTCCGTTTTTTTGGCGAGGTCGGATATGGCGGCGGCGGCGGTCCAGTTGGTTCCATCCTGCTTGGCGCGATGGCCGTGGCGACTGGTATGGCGAATTGCGTTGTGGCGTTCCGAGCTATGAACGAACGCTCCGGACGCGGCACTCCCCGCTACGGACAAGCGTCAGTGCGCAAAGGCGCTCCTGGTCCGGGCGCGTATCATGAACCGTTTGGTTTGTTCAGCCCGGCGCAGATGGTCGCTCTGGCGGCGCGACGACACATGCACCTCTACGGCACGAAGAGTGAACATTTTGGCGCTATCGCCGTGGCTTGTCGCACTCATGCTCAGAACAATCCCAACGCGGTCATGCGTGGACGTCCGATCACGATTGAAGACCACCAAAGTTCGCGGATGATTGCTGACCCGTTACATTTGCTTGACTGTTGTCTGGAAACGGACGGCGGCGCAGCAGTGGTCATTACGTCCGCTGAACGCGCGCGTGATCTGAAACATAAACCGGCCTACATTATGGGCGGCGCCTTCGGCGCTGGCGGATGGAACATTCACCGTGTGGTAAAGAATATAGAAGCGCCGGAGACGGAATCAACTGTCATTGCCAAGGTGTTGTTTGACCGCGCCGGTGTCACACCTAAAGATATCGATGTCTGTTTCTTGTACGACCACTTCACGCCGCTTGTGCTCTTTGCCTTTGAAGAACTGGGTTTCTGTAAACGCGGAGAGGGCGGGCCGTTTGTGTCTGACGGTAAACTCCTCTATCCGCACGGCGCGCTCCCTTATAATACTAGCGGCGGTAATCTTTCCGAAGGATATATTCACGGGATGGAAAACACGATCGAAGCCGTGCGTCAGTTGCGGGGACAAGCGATCAATCAGGTGAAGGACGCCGAAATTGCCTTTGTGGCTTCCGGCAACGGCGTGCCGAACACGGCGATGATTTTGCACGGCTAAACGATGAATGCAGAACGATGAACGACAAACCGGTGCGTCTTTCATTCATCGTTCATTCTTTATCCTTCATCATTTCCTTAATACCCTAACGCCCGCATCTGCTCATGACTCATGCCGAAATGATGGCCGACCTCGTGAACCACAACGCGACGCACGAGGTCTCGAATATCCCGTGGGTGCGGGCAGGCTTGTACGATCGGCTGGTAATAAATCTCGATCTTATCGGGAAACTCCGTCAGTGGAGCAAAAATAGAGCGCCACGGTCTCGGGATGCCGCGATAGAGGCCGAACAATTGGTCTGTATTCGTTAAGCCTTGCTCCTGGAGCACCTCGGGCGACGGTTGATTTTCTATCGTGACAGCCACGTTTTCTAACTTTTCCACAATCTCATCTGGGAGTGTATCAAGCGCTCTCACCACAAGCCGAGCGAACTCTTCGAGTGTTGTCGCCTTGGGAAATTGATGCGCCGGATTGAGGTGAGGGCAGGGCTGCGTTAATCGTTGCGCCGACCGTGGTCGGAGGAGTCTTTTTCGACGAAGGAGAGTCTGTCTCGACATTCTATTCCTCCTGTGTCACTGTAACACACCTATTTATGGTGGCGAGACCCTTCATGGGTTTAATCCGAGAGCGACAACGAAGGTTGCCGCTCGTACCCCAGACATTGCTGTACTGGGAGGCGTGGATATTTCAGATACTGTTCATCAACTTCTGACCGTGAGCAATAGAAAAAGAGCGAGCCTTTCCCGCTACGGAGTTTCCGAGTATAGCGACATGTCTCGCAGAGACCGACTTCAGGGCGTGCTGGCGTTGCATCCTTCATGGCGCCTATCTATAAGAACTTTGGTAAGAAGGGAAGACGAGTGCGGCAAGCTCCGCTGCGGTAAAAAAATGCACCTGACAGGAGGAACTGAATATGGCGACGCGAATAGTTGAATTCAAAGATGTAAAATCTTTAGTCGGCCAAGAGCTGGGAGTGTCGGAGTGGCATCTCGTGACGCAAGAAGAGATCAATGTGTTTGCGAACGCGACTCATGACCACCAGTGGATTCATCTTGATGTCGAGCGTGCGAAGAAAGAGTCCCCCTTTGGCGGCCCTGTCGCGCACGGGTATTACACCTTATCGTTGGCCCCGCATCTAATGAGCCAGATTTGGTCTGTTGCGGGCGTAAAGATGGGAGTGAACTACGGTCTCAACAAGCTCCGCTTTCCCGCTCCTGTGCTGATAGGCAAGCGCGTGCGTGCGCGAGGGAAGTTGGAGAAGGTTGAGGACGTTCCGGGAGGCATCCAAGTCACAATAGGTATGACCTTTGAGGCCGAAGGCGGCGACAAGCCGGTATGCGTGGCTGAAGGGCTATTTCGCTATTACGCCTAAGGAGTGTTTGTCTCCAGCGTTATGCTTCTTACTGGATTCCCGCTTCCGCGAGAATGACATTTACCCCAGCATAGTGAGGCAACGAAAGTTGATTGTCATGCCCGCCCCTCGGCAAGTTCAAGACAGGCTCCGGCGGGCGTCCAGGCTTTCGCGCTTAAGCATGGCTCATCATAAATTTCTCGACTTTGAGCGGCTTCGGTCCCTTCTCTTCCCACAAATTGACGCTGAAAAACTGCAAGTTGCACTCAGTCGCATCCGCCAAGAAGCGCCGTCCCCGGTCATCTGGCTATTCGGTAAAGTACAATCCGGGAAGACCTCGATCATCCACGCTTTGACCGGCGCGGAGCGTGCTCAGATTGGCGACGGCTTCCGCCCCTGCACACGCTGGGCGGCGCGCTACGAATTTCCTAATCCGGATTGTCCGCTGACTGTCTTTCTCGATACGCGCGGCTTGGGGGAAGCCAATTATGATCCACGAGATGATCTGACTGCGTTTCAAGACGAGGCGCACATGCTGGTAATCGTTATCAAAGCCATGGATATGGCGCTTGAGCAGATCGTCACTGCGCTAAAGCAAATTGTGCGCGCAAAGCGTGACTGGCCGATCATTGTTGTGCAAACCACCCTGCACGAGGGATATCCCCCTGCGATCCGGGACCACATCGTACCCTACCCATTTACTACACAAGCCGCGTCTGCAGCTGTTCCAGACGAATTGCGGCGTGCGCTTGCTTTTCAGCGAACGTTATTTGTGGAGATCCCCGTCAAGCGGTTCGTGCCGGTGGATTTCACGCTTCCGGAAGATGGGTTTTCCGATCCTTTTTATGGTCGTGACGCGCTCCAGGAGGCGATTGCCGACGCTCACCCTCATGCTGTCTATGGAATGCTGCGGCAACTGCCTGAGCTGACGCGGGAACTCAAGGCGCTCCACTTTCGCCAGGCGCGACCGCATATCCTTGCTTATGCTGCGGCCGCGGGCGCCGCGGGCGCCGCGCCGTTGCCGTTGGCGGACCTTCCTGTAATTAGCGCGCTACAGCTCAAAATGTTGCATACGATCGCTTCATTATATCGTCAGCCGTTGGGGGTGAAGACCTTTCTCGAACTTTTGGCCACGGTGGGCGTTGGCATGCTCTTCCGCCAAGGAGCGCGTAGTCTGCTCAAAGTGATTCCCGGGATCGGGAGTGTAGTGTCTGGGATGTATGCCGGAGCGACAACGTATGCATTAGGCTGTGCACTCTGTTTTTATTACCAAGTTGTTTTCGATGGTCACGTACCGACAGCCGAGCGACTCAAAACCCTTTATGAAGAGAAATTTGCTGAAGGAATGAGTCTGCTGAAGAAGTCAGAATTCGGAAGTCAGAATTCCGCATGAACAAGCCGCAAGCAAGACCTTGGCGTTTCGTGCTCCTGGCCGCCTGTTTTGTGCTGCCTCTTGTGGGATTTGGCGTTGCCGGATCGTTATGGCTGCATGAGCGTGGCTGGCTAGGCTGGGCCGGATTGGCGTTTATTGGTGGTGAAGCGTTGGCCTTATGGTTCTTTCGACGTTGGATGCGTGGTGACCAAGCGGTGTTGCCGCAACCGTCAACTCAACCTCCCACGGAATTTTCACCGCGCGAAGAGGCAGCATGGCGATTGGTGCAAGAGTATCAGGAGCGCATCGACCGGAATGAGATCGAGCTTTCGTCTCTTGAGCAATGGCTGGAACTAGGAAGAGAAATTCTTGGCAAAGTAGCAACATTCTATCGACCGCAAGAGCAAGACCCCTTCTTTGCGGTTCAAGTGCCCTTGCTCTTACGCGCTATCGAAGAAACGGCGCGCGATTTGACGGAAGTGACCGCAAGTCTACCGTTCGCTCATCGGATTACGATTAGCGAGATGATGCGCAGCTATCGGTTTAGCCAGAAGATGAAGCCGGCATATGAGCTTTATCAGCTCTATCGTTTCCTTTCTCCCTTGATCAATCCGCAAAGCGGAATCTTTCGGATTTTGATCACCGATAGGCTTTTTGATCTTACAAAAGAGACGCTCAATCAGTGGTTGTTAAAATGGTATGTCGATCGCGTCGGTTACCACGCTATTGAATTGTATAGTGGAAAACTCTTACTCACGCGGCGAGAGGATCGCCTTGGCGTGCTCCAGCCGGAGACGGTGGACGAAGTCGCTCGGGCGCAAAAAAGAACTCCTGAACCATTGCGGATTCTTGTGCTTGGACAAGTCAAAGCCGGGAAGTCGAGTCTGGTGAATGCGCTGTTTGGTGAGATGCGAGCGGCGACGGACAGCGTGCCGACAACGCTAGAGCTGACGCCCTATATCTTGGAACGACCAGAGATGGAAAGCGCGGTGCTGCTCTACGACATGGGAGGCTATGAAGACCCTTCGGCTCCGCGAGAACGAAAAACGCAAGCCTTGCAGGAAGCGATGCGCGCCGACCTTATTGTCCTCGTTGTTTCAGCGGTTAACGCTGCACGTGAGCCCGATCGACAACTGCTCGCGGAATTACGCGTTCATTTTGCCGCACAGCCTGAAGTCCGCCAGCCTCCGGTCGTGATAGCGTTGACTCACATTGATCTACTACGTCCGCCTTTGGAGTGGTCCCCTCCGTACAATATCGTAACGCCAGACTCTCCCAAGGCGCGTTCAATCCGTGGCGCACTTGAGGCGATTGCCGCCGAGCTAGGAATTGCGCCGGAAAACATTGCGCCCCTCTGTCTCTTGCCGGAGCGTCTCTACAACGTGGAAGAAGCGTTAGTGCCGCTACTAGTACAACTATTACCGGAAGCAAAACGCGTATTACTGTTACGCAGTCTCAAAACCTTGCGTGGACAAGAGCAGTGGGAACTCGTGTGGCGACAGGCGCGCGCGACCGGACGGTTTCTTCTCGAAATCGGCGGAGAAGTAATGAAAAGATCGATGAAGAAAGTTTTGGCAGAGAGAAGGGGAGGGGAATCGTTTTCAACCTCTAAGCGTTGAACCCTCGACTTGGCGCGCTCTTCTAGCCGGAGGCCTGGGCGCCTCCGGCTGCGCCGGCAAGGTCTGATGCGTTTAGCTGAAACTCCACTGATCATCATCCAGGTCAACAATCTTGGTTTTGTTTTTCTTCTGTTTCGCGTCCCAATCAATCTTGGCGAGTAAATACGCAAAGCCAGAGCCTGGGGACATCTGGACTGTTGTTTCGCCTGAAGACGATCCGTTGCCTCCCACCGTTGCTTTGACGAGTTTATCGACTCCAGCCGAGAGGGTCACATTGACATTGTTATCAAACTTCGTCGACAGCTTGGCGTCCATCACGATGAAGACTTGGTGTGCGATGCGCGCATCGCCACCCCAGTCGATGAGGTATTGGAGTTTCTCAGGCGAATTATTGGTCGCTTTCAGCATGTCATTATTCATAACGCTGAACTTCACAAGTTTGAGTGCTCTCGATTGCAGTCTTTCAAATGCTACATTCCCTTCGAACGTGGTCGGTACAGGTACGCCTCCGATCGGCACGATTGCGGCAACCTTGGTCTTGAAGTCCGTTTTTGACAGCTTGGTAGTGTCGATCTCGACCACCGTGGATTTTACTGCATCGATTTTATTGACGGGGATCCGATCCTTCACCTCAAGGTAATTTTGCTTGGTGAGTGGTTGTCGTTTCTCTCCGATGCTGCCGATTTCTACTTCCTCGGCGTGCCCTCGGAAATAAGCCACTCCTCCGTAAGTGAGGTGACTTTCTTTTACAATAACGTTGGCCATGTCTAATTTCCTTTCTCCATCCGGTGCGGGAGGGATACGTGTATGCTTCTGCGGTTTTCTACCTGTGCCCGGGCATGGGACAGGTTGGTGGTAAACAAGCGACGTTACATATCGGGGCGCTCTCCTTTCTGTTCACTGGATGATTGGCGGCAATAACACTCGGGTCTGCCTCAGTGTGAGACATTTTCCGGTGTGTGCTTTCGCTGCTGGTGTAGTGCCTGGAGTTGGAGAGCGTTAAAGGGGTGGGGGGGCGCTACGGAGCGCGCCAGTAAAATGTAAACAAAAGACTAACCTTGACATCGAAGACTTGATGAGAACATTTCAGGAAGCTTCGGCCAATGCCGTACTCCAGCCGACCATTGCTAAGGACGTCGAGCCTGGCGTATTCCTCGGCGAGACGAATAGGATGGTTGAAGGGGATGAGCGAGACCCCTGTGCCGAGGCGGATGTGCTTGGTCCGCGTCGCCGCCACCATGGCTATCACCGGAGGTGAGCCAAAGGAATAGCCCGAATATGATGCTCGCCAAACCACACCGCATCAAAGCCCAATTCCTCTTCAAGTTGCACTTGTTCCAAGATCTGGTTGTAATAATGCGACGCCGTGCCGTGCACCTCGGAGTAGTAGTCCGTTCCGTGGCGGCTTGCCAAGCAACTGCGCTAAACGAACGTTGAGTCTCTCATGGAGGTAATCAATCCAGCCGTGGGGGATATCTGGGTAATGCTCGTTATCGATATGAGCATTACTGATGAAAATATCCCACTCGAAACGGAGAGATTCCATCACGCTCTCCAAGACCCGGCCGGACGCGTTGGGGCGAGGCTGCGCCCTGCACGTAGCGCCCCGCGGACCTAGACGTGTCCATGGCCCATAAATGCATAATCGAAGACACTAATCTCACTGCATCGCTCCGGGACAAATCAGAGCAAAACTTCTATACAATCTTTCTCAGACTGCGAGATTTCGTTGAGAAAAAAGGAAACAAGAAAAAAGGAAAAAGGAAGATCGATTTGGGTGCGTAACCGGCTTGTACGCGTCGCTCTTTCAATATCTCTTGCCGGTTTCTCTTGCTGCAGCATGCTGCGGATGTTAACGTTTCTGCTCTCCCAGTCTCAGGGTCAGAAGGAGGGAAAAATGGCAGCTGTTGAGTACGAGAAACGCGGGCCTATTGTTATCATCACCATGAATCAACCTGAGCGCCGCAATGCCATAAGCCGTGCTCTCATGTTGGGGCTGGCTGAAAGTGGGCAACGCTTCGCGGCTGATAACAACGCGCGGATAGCCATCCTCATAGGCGCCGGCAATACATTCTGTTCGGGGATGGACAACAAAGAGCGCTTTGCCAGCGGTGAACAAGGACTCGGAATGCCGCAGATTTCCATTCGTGGCCCCTTTGAGTGTGAGGAGCTGGAAAAGCCTACTATAGGGATCCTAATTGATTTGTGGACTATAATCGCTCGGTGGAGGCGACGAGCGATATGGATGAGCTTGATGAGATCATAAATGAGGCACGAGATGCTCGGGAAGTGAAGCGTGCAGTGAG
>JBFWZL010000180.1:0-11449 GCA_050185455.1 Binatia bacterium
CAATGAGCGGTTTGGTCGGCAAATTTCTTGCCGCCACGGTCGGCGTCAGCGGCGCACAGTTCGCCAGTAATGTCGCCTGGTGGGTGCATAATCTCGTCATTCTGGCCTTTCTGAATGTGCTCCCCCTCTCCAAACACTTCCACGTCATTACCGGAATTCCCAACGTGTTCTTCAAGAAGATGGAACCGGTCGGGGCTCTCGACAAAATGGACCTGGAAAATTCCGAGCGGTTCGGCACTTCACAGATTGATCAGTTCACCTGGAAGCAGGTGCTCGATATGTTTAGCTGCACGGAGTGTGGGCGTTGTTCCTCGCAATGTCCGGCGACGGCAAGTGGGAAACCTCTCGCGCCGCGCCAGCTGCTCCTCGACCTTCGCGACTATCTCTATGAACATCCCGAGCAGATGCTGGCGAAGGGGAACGGCGACGGCAATGGCGTCGTGAAAGAGAACATTGTTGGGAGTGCGATCCAAGATGATGTGTTGTGGTCCTGTACGACCTGTCGAGCTTGTGAAGAAGCATGTCCTGTCTTGATTGAGTATGTGGACAAAATTGTTGATATGCGACGTCATCTTGTACAAGAGGAGGCGCGCTTCCCCAGTGAACTGACCCGTACGTTCAAAGGTATGGAGACGCAAGGAAATCCTTGGGGCTTGAGTGCGGACAAACGAATGGACTGGGCGGAAGCCGAAGGGCTGGAGATTCCGCTGTTCGCTGATAATCCCGACGCTGAGTATCTCTATTATGTTGGTTGCGCTGGGGCCTTCGACGATCGCAACAAGAAGACAACCGCGTCGTTCGCCAGACTGTTGCAAAAGGCTGGTCTCAGTTTCGCCGTGCTGGGGCCGGAAGAGCCGTGTAATGGCGAAACCGCTCGACGGCTGGGAAACGAATACCTGTATCAGAGCATGGCGCAGATGGCCGTGGATACTTTGAACGGTTACAATGTCAAGAAAATTATCGTGAATTGTCCTCACTGCTTCAACACGATGAAAAACGAGTTTCCGCAATTCGGCGGTAATTACGAAATGGTCCACGCGGCGGACTTACTTGCTGATTTGATTAAACGGGGGAAGATTCAGCTCAAAGACGAAGGCAGTCAAAGGAACATCACCTATCACGATTCTTGCTACTATGGCCGGTATAACGGCGTCTATGAATCGCCTCGTGAAATCTTGGGCAAAATACCGGGTCTGCAACTCAACGAGATGGAACGGAGCCGGAACAAAGCCATGTGTTGTGGCGCGGGCGGTGGCTGGATGTGGATGGAGGAGCCGCGCGATAAGCGTGTGAATCATCTGCGGGTTGACCAAGCGCTGGAAACCAAACCTGAGGCGATAGCGGTGTCGTGTCCTTTCTGTACGACGATGTTTACTGACGGACTGAAAGCGAAGGAGGTCGACGAGCAGGTGCAGCTCTTCAATGTTGTAGAATTGGTCGAACAAGCCGCGAAGTAGTGAAGGATTTCTCTATGAATTTTGATTTGACCGAAGAGCAACAAATGGCGGTCGACAGCTTCCGCCGCTTTCTCGAAGCGGAAATTCGTCCGGCTGTTGCGCCCTATGGGGATACGATGATCCCGAAACCTGTGGCGCATGAACTGCTGACGAAGATGATTCCGTACGGCGTGGGCGCCGGATGGTTGCCTGAAGAAGACGGTGGGATGGGGCTCGATTTGCTCACGAGCGGCCTACTATATGAAGAACTGTCTCGGGTATGCCCCGGTCTCGCGGGGACGGCGTATATCAACGAGGCCACGGCAATCAGCGTTGCATGGGTGGCGTCGGCGGAGTTGAGGGCGAAATACGTGCCTGGATTGCTGACGGGAAAACTCATTGGTTGTGAAGCCATTACCGAGCCGAGCGTCGGCTCGAATCCGCGCGACGTTAAGACGCGTGCGGTGAAAGACGGCGACTATTATCGCATTACTGGCGAGAAGACCTGGATTTCCAACGGGCATGTCTCAGATATCGCTATTGTCGTCTGTCGTACGGAAGATCACGGCCCAGGGGTGCTGAGTCTGTTTCTCGTCGATCGGCAAGAACATGGCTACGAATCGCGCGATCTGCCGAAGCTAGGACTCAATGCCTGGTCGACCGGACAGCTGTATTTCGACGAGGTGAAAGTTCCAGCCGCGAATATGATTGGCGCGCCGGGCGTGGGATTGAAGCAGACCATTCGTATGTTTGAACGGGTGCGCTGTTTCGTCGCGATTCAAGCGATTGGCATTGCCCAAGCCGCCCTTGATGAAGCCGTGAAATACGCCAAAGAGCGTGTACAGTGGGGCAAACCGATTGGCGGACACCAACTGATTCAAGCGATGATAGCGGAAATGGCGACTGAATTGGACGCCGCGCGGCTACTGACTTTTCGTGGATTGCATCTTCTGCAGAAGGGCGTGCGTTGTGATACGCAAACTTCCATGGCGAAGTATTACTCCACGGAAACTGCCGTCAAAGTCGCCTCGAAAGCTGTGCAGATCCATGGCGCGTATGGCATCAGTAAAGAGTATCCAGTGGAGCAAATGTTTCGCGACGCCCGCATGATGACCATTCCCGACGGCACGACGGAAATTCAAAAGTTGATCATCGCGCGGAATCTGCTGGGGATCTCCGCTTTTGGTGAGAGGCCGAAATAAAGTGAATGAAGCGTACCGAAGAGGAATACAAAAGGGGGAATCGTCATGTCTGACCCAGTCGTTCT
This sequence comes from Binatia bacterium, assembly GCA_050185455.1. Classification (GTDB taxonomy): domain Bacteria; phylum Desulfobacterota; class Binatia; order Bin18; family Bin18; genus SYOC01. Next base: position 2,704 of record JBFWZL010000180.1, read on the forward strand.
TTTCGAGATCCGTGACAAAGCCGCCTGGATCACCTTAAACCGACCAACCGCACTTAATGCACTGATCCCAGCGGTTGTCGGCGGCATTGACGCCGCTTTGGATGAAGTAGAAAAACACCCGGAAGTGTGCGCAATCGTCATTACCGGAAGCGGAAGGGCCTTTAGCGCTGGCGCCGATCTCAAATTCATCCGTGAGTCGTCGGGCGGCAATCCGCGAGCGCTACAAGATTTTCTGCACGGCATCTACGGAACGTTCAATCGTCTCGAACATTTTCCTCGACCTGTCATTGCCGCGGTCAACGGACTTGCTCTTGCGGGAGGGATCGAGTTGGTATTGTGTTGTGATTTGGTCATTGCCGCGGAGAGCGCCAAAATTGGCGATGCCCACGCTAATTTTGGCTTGATTCCTGGCGGCGGCAGCAGCGCGCGTCTGCCTCGCAAGATCGGTCCCACTCGGGCAAAGTATCTGATGTATACTGGTGAATTTTTACCGGCGCGTGACCTGATGACGATGGGATTGGTAAATGAGGTAGCGCCTGACGGGGAATTACAGACAGCAGTCGAACGACTGGTTGCGAAACTGTCGAACAAAAGTCCACTCGGGCTCGCCCGCATGAAATATTTGGTTGACGATGGGTTGAATCAACCGGAAGATACCGCACTGCGTCTTGAACTGTCCGTGTTCGACCTGCATACCGCATCGGAAGATATGCAAGAAGGGCTGGCGGCATTCGAGCAAAAGCGGACACCGCAGTTTAAGGGTCGATAGCCACTCATTGGCATGGTGAGTAGAAGCGAGTTGTCGCTGTTTAAATGACGAGAGAGGACGCTCACGCACTGAGCGCCTCTTGTGACTAATCTGATAATGTAAGGACCTGAAAAGGAGGGAGTAATTATGGCCGGACCGGAAATCGTGAAACTGAAGAAGATCTTGCGGGAGAAAGCCGCGCCGCCGGGCGCCGACATTCCTCTCGATGTTATGCGCAAAGGCATGGAGAAAGTGGCGTTCAAGGCGGCAGATGACATTCAAGTCGAGCAAGTGACTGTTGCGGGCCGCCCTGCTGAATGGGTGCGCGCGCCGAGCGTACAAGCGGGGAGGGCGATTCTTTATCTCCATGGTGGCGGGTATGTGATGGGCTCCGCTAACACCCATCGCTCAATGGTTGGGGAAATCTCACGCGCGTCTCAAGCCGCGGCGCTCCTCCTCGATTATCGTCTTGCTCCGGAAGATCCGTTTCCTGCCGCGGTTGAAGATGGCGTGGCCGCATACCGCTGGCTCTTGGACCAAGGATTCAAGCCTCAGAACCTGGCGATCGCTGGTGACTCCGCGGGTGGCGGCTTGGCCCTGGCCACGCTTGTTTCCGCGCGTGACCAAGGGCTACCAATGCCGGCGGCCGCCGTGCCTATTAGCCCCTGGTCTGATCTCACCTGTACAAATGAATCCTATAAGACGCGCGCCGAGTTTGACCCGATGATTAGTCCGGGGGCGAAGGGCATTAACCGTATGGCGAATCTGTATCTAAACGGGAACGACGCCAAGCAGGCGTACGCATCCCCCAATTTTGCGAGTCTGAAATCTCTACCACCGTTGCTGATTCACGTTGGCAAAGATGAAGTCTTGCTCGATGATTCCATCAAGCTCGATGCGAAAGCGAAAGCCGAGGGTGTGAACAGCACGCTAGAGGTTTGGGACGATATGATTCATGTGTGGCATGCGTTCCATCCTATGCTCCCCGAAGGAAAACAAGCCATTGAACGGGTTGGGGCATTCCTGCGCGAGCATTGGATGGCGGCGTAAAGATGCATCCTATATGTAGGGACTCGACATATTGAATCCCTAGAAAAATAAGACGCTATCGAGAAGGGCATAACCGAGCGAGAGCCGTCATAACCAGATGGTTCTGATAGGAGGAGGTTGGAGACATGCGAGGTGTTCAAGTGCAGTGGAGAATTGGAGTAATCGTGACGATGTTTGGACTGCTACTCGGCGGTTGGGCGCAAGAGAGTCGGGCGGAGGAGAAGAAATTGCCTGATCTCAAGCCGGTGACTGCGGAACGGTTGCTCAAAGGCACGAGCGATACCGCGAATTGGCTCCAATATGGCGGCAATTATGAAGGCTGGCGGTTCAGTCCGCTTACCGACGTGAACCGCCAAAACGTCAAAAATTTGCAAGTGGCGTGGGTCTTTCAAACCGGCGCTCCTGGTCAACTGCAAGCCTCGCCTGTCGTGGCGGACGGTATTATGTATCTGACCGCGGCGGATAATCATTTGTTTGCGCTTGACGCCGTCACTGGCGAGCCGCTGTGGAAATACGATCACCCCCTGCCTAACGATCTGCGTATCTGCTGTGGTCCGGGCAACCGAGGCGTCGCTATTGCTGATGACAAAGTATTCATGGCGACCCTGGATGCGCGACTGGTGGCGCTCGATCGGAAAACCGGAGCTGTCGTATGGAACACGCAGATCGATGATCATAAGGTCGGATACAGCGCCACGCTCGCGCCGCTTATCGTGAAAGACAAAATCATCATTGGTGTTGCTGGAGGCGAATACGGCGTCCGTGGCTATCTCGACGCCTACGATGTCAAAACCGGTGAGCGAAAATGGCGACACTATACGGTTCCCATTGAAGGAGAGAAAGGTGTAGAAACTTGGGCAGGCGATTCCTGGAAGAATGGGGGCGGACCTCCGTGGGTGACAGGCGTCTATGATCCTGGAATGAATGTCCTTTTTTGGGCGACTGGCAATCCTTCCCCAGACTGGAATGGTGAGACGCGTGAAGGAGATAATCTATACACTAACTCTGTGTTAGCTCTTGATCCAGAAACAGGCGAGAGAAAATGGTATTTCCAGTTCACCCCGCATGATGTCTGGGATTATGACGGCAACACCGGGCTCTTTCTGCTTGATGTGCAGCGCAACGGTGAGACGGTGAAAGCGCTCGCGCAACCGAACCGCAATGGTTATCTGTATGTGCTGGATCGCGCAACAGGGAAATATCTTCACGGCGCGCAATACGTTGAGCAGCTTACCTGGGCGAAGGGGCTTGATGAGAATGGTCGCCCGATTGTCGATCCTGAATTTGTGCCGATGGAAGGCGGTAATCCGAAATTCATCTGTCCTGGCAATGTAGGCGGCCAGAATGGATCGTTTGCCGCCACTTATAGTCCGCAGACCAAGCACATCTATGTGCCGGTGATCGAAAGCTGCGGCAAGATGGAAAAGGCGGCGGCGGTCTTTATTCAGGGCAATCCCTTCTGGGGGGGCGGCCCGGGAACAACGCAGGGCAATGATGGATCTTCCTATGGGCATCTGTCGGCGATTGATCCGACGACGGGGAAAATAAAATGGCGCTACAAGGACGAGTATCCGTTGGTCGGTGGTGCGTTGGCGACAGCCGGTGGACTCGTGTTTACCGGGAATCAACCTGGGTATGCGCTGGCGCTTGATGATACGACAGGAAAAGTATTGTGGAAATTTCAAACCGGTTCCGCTATTCGCGGTCAACCGATTACCTACAAGATTAGCGGGCGGCAGTATGTTGCGGTGCCGAGCGGTGGCGGCGGGTTAGTGGTGGAAATCGTCGGTCAATATCCTCACACCACTAAAGGCAGCGCGCTCGTAGTATTCGCGCTGCCGCAGTAAAAACTAAGAAAAGAGAAAAGGTCCGCAGGGGGTTCTTCTTGGGAAGAACCCTTTTTTTGCAGTGGGGAGAAAATCTGCAAAAATAAAAAAGGAGCAACATCATGGCCTATCAACAACTCAGTCTTGATCAAGTTACGGTTGCAGCTATCGGATTCATAGGGCCTGAAGGAGTGACGGTAGACCGCGAAGGCAACGTCTACGGAGGAGGAACCGACGGGGTGATTCGCAAACTTTCTCTAGATGGGAAGGTCACGGAATTTGCCCGCACGGGCGGCCGTCCGGCTGGCATGGCTTTAGATCGGCAGGGTAATCTGTTCGTCTGCGATGTCGGCAAGGCCGCCATGCTCAAGGTCACTCCCAGTGGAGTAGTCAGTATGTTTGCGGACCGGGTGGGAGATCTGAGACTAACCTTGCCAAACTTTCCAGTCTTTGATGCCGAAGGCGACTTGTATGTCTCGAACTCGACAGACCATGTGCTCGGCAGCATCGAAGAGGTGATGGCGGAGGTTCGCAACCCCGTCCCCAAAGGGACACTCGTGCGATTGCGGCCCGATGGCCGCGGGGACGTGGTCGCCACCGGGCTATACTTTGCCAACGGCACGGCCATTGATCCCCGGGAGGAGGCAGTGTACGTGCTGCAATCGACTCAGAATAACTGCGTGCGCGTGGCGAAGCGTAAAGACGGCGGCTTTGGGAAACCTGAAGTCTTCGGCGAAAACCTTAGCGGGCTTCCTGACGGTATGGCCTTTGACGCCGAAGGATATCTGATCATCACCTTGCCCATGATAAACCGACTCGTCGTCCTCGATCCCAATGGGAAATTGTCAATTTTGCTCGACGATCCAGAGGGCAAGAAGACCCAGGGACCGACCAATTGCGCGTTTGGCGGTCCGCACTTTGAGGATCTCTACCTTGCGCATCTAGAAGCCGACCACATTGCCAAGGTTACTCTTGGACGTAAGGGGCACCCGCTCTACGACCGACGCTAAGCCGAGGGGCCTGTCTGGAGGGATGTTTATGACCCTCCTTGAACAAGGACATCATCAATTTTCACGTGTTTGGTGCGCCAGAGACCTGTCTGCAACGGATCCATTTGTTGCGGGACAAGTTCAAGACGGATCACTTCGCGGCAATATGCCGTGACGGTGGGTTTCCGAGCGAGCTTGCCAAAAAGAGTATGCATGCGGCGCTTTGCGGGTGGGTCCAGCCAGCGCCCGATACGAAGGTCGCGCCGCCTTGGCGACCTTTATCGCCCAGCATACGCGAACGCCAGGCCATTACCACAAACACATGCTAATGGAACCGGTCATTACCGTGAATGGTGAGCAAGCCACGATGCAAAGCTACTTCACTCGCCTGAGTGCGACGAGCGACGGCAAGCCGTTCATTCGCGCCTTTGGACGCTATCTAGACCAGATAGTAAAGAACCTCGCAGCTTGCTGCGAGGTTCTTTACTTCCCGTAATAACCGTTCACGTTTGACCTCACGCAAGAGCGGCAAGCGCTGATAGTGCGTTTCGAACAGCGTCGGTCTGCCTAGTATCTCCAAGGTGGCGCAGGCTTTTCGCTCGTGTTGCAGTATTACCTGGCGAGGAGACAGATCGTTCAGTTGACGAATTGCATCCGCCACGTCTTTGGCTTTGATGATCCGTAGAGGATGGCCATCTTCCAGCCATTCACGCGGCGCCTCCTCTTGCGCGTCGGCGACCACGACCACGCGTAGGAGTCCCGCCCGGGGCAGTTCCCGCGCGGGCTGTAACTTCCGCCACAGGTCACCGACTGTACATAATTTGCCCGTGGCGGCGTCCACCGCTGCTGTGATGGCGACTCCGTCGAGTTCTAACGCTTTGACAGCCTCAAGTGTGAGCAGCCGGGGATGTTCCGCGGAATCTACTTTTCTTTAAGGCAACAGTGTCGTTCCCACTTTTCCCTCGATTAAATCCGGCAAGTCTTCCGGCAGTCCAATGAATACGCGTTGTCCGCCGGCGCGCAGGAATGCAATCCCCGCTTCGATCTTGGGCGCCATGCTGCCAGGGAGAAATTCATCGTTGCGCAAATGCGCTTCCGCTTCCGCGATGCTAACCTGTCGTAACGGCCGCCGTTGAGGGCTGAGAAAATCCAAGTACACACAATCAATGTCAGTGAGAATAATCAATGTACTCGCACCGATTTCACGGGCCAGTAAACTGGACGAGAGGTCTTTGTCGATGACCGCTTCGAGTCCAATGAGTTGCTGCGTTTCTGTAAACGCTACGGGGACGCCGCCGCCGCCAAGCGCAATGACAATCACGCCGGCATCGAGCAGCGTTTCGAGGGCTGAGATTTCGAGAATATGTCGCGGGGTAGGAGACGCCACCACCCGACGAAACCCGCGATCACTGTCGCGTATGACCGACGCGGTGCGCGCAAGCTGCTCTGCTTCTTGCGCGGAAAGAAACGGTCCTATCGGCTTTGTCGGATGGGCGAAAGCGGGATCGTGCGGATCAATTTCGACCATGGTGAGCAAGGTCGCAACTGGACGATGAAGGTGACGCTGTCGCAGCACCTGTTGCAACGCGCGTTCGAGCAAATAGCCGATGTTCCCTTGCGACTCCGCTCCGCACACGTCGAGTGGCATGGGTGGAACCGCGTGTTGCGCCAGGTGTTGGCGAATGAGTATGTTGCCTACCGTGGGACCATTTCCATGAGTAATGACCACTTGTCGGTCCGCTGTGAGCGACAGGGCTAGTGCTTCCATCGCTGCGAGACTGCGCGCCGCCTGTTCCGCCGCTGTGCCGCAGTCACCCTGACGTAGGAGAGCGTTTCCGCCGAGTGCGACTACAATACGTTCCGGCATACCGTGGGTCTCTCGTGCAAAAATTGATCGACCAGCGTTGCAAGACGTGGTTCACTCATCTCTTCGAGATCATAGCGGACTCGGCAGGACGGGACCGACAGTGCGATCAAGCGACCGAGATCGACCGGGGTGGCGATAACGATTGTGTCACACGGTGTCGCCGCCACGGTTGCCGCGAGATCCTGGAGCTGAGCGGCAGAGTATCCCATCGCCGGCAGGGCGTTGGTCACCCAGGGATACTGGCGAAATATATCGACGACACTGCCTTGTGCGTATGGTCGCGGATCAACAATCTCGGTGGCGCCGTGGTTACGTGCGGCGATGACCCCTGACCCATACCCCATTTCTCCATGCGTCAGCGTCGGTCCATCTTCGATGACCAGCACGCGCTTTCCACGAATGAGCTCTGGCGCATCGACGGAGATTGCCGAACGAGCTTGCACGACGGCAGCGCGTGGATTGGTCTGACGGATGTTGTTCATAACCTGTTGCACGCCTTCGACTGGAGCTGAGTCGAGCTTGTTAATAATCAATACTTGTGCGCGACGAAAATTGGTTTCACCAGGATGATATAACAGCTCGTGCCCGGCGCGATGGGGATCAAGCACGACTATTTCCAAATCTGAACGGAAGAACGGCCAGTCATTGTTACCGCCATCCCAGAGAATGACATCCGCCTCTTGTTCAGCGGAACGGAGAATGCGTTCGTAATCGACCCCGGCGTAGACGACGATTCCTTGACGGAGGTGTTGTTCGTATTCTTCTCGCTCCTCAACCGTACACTGCTGACGGTCACAATCTTCCACGACGGCAAAGCGTTGAATGGCTTGTTTTTCCAGGTCGCCGTAAGGCATCGGATGACGGATCACGACGGGTCGTAGTGTTCGTTCTTGCAGCAGACGGGTCAGATGGCGCACCACCATGCCTTTACCGCAACCGGTGCGCACGGCGCAAACGGAGATGACCGGGCGTGTGGAACTGAGCAGCGTGTGTTCCGGACCGAGCAGGCGAAAATCTGCGCCACAAGCCAGCACACGCGACGCGAGGTGCATCACGGTCAGATGAGACACATCACTGTAGGCAAAGACCACCTGGTTAATGGCGTGGGTGCGTATGACGGTTTCCAATTGTGCTTCCGGATAAATCGGAATGCCTTCGGGATAACGTGGGCCGCTGAGCGCCGGTGGATACCGTCGGCCGGCGATGCCGGGAATCTGCGTTGCCGTAAAAGCGGCGACTTCGTAGTTCGGATGGTCGCGGAAGTAGGTATTGAAGCAATGAAAATCACGTCCTGCAGCGCCAAGAATCAAGACTCGTTCGACAGACATGGTTGCCCTCCATGAGTAATCAGCAACAACCACGCCGAGAGGAGATTGTCAAACGAGGCCTATCTGCGTAACAAATCCTCCTTCCTCCGTTATGTAGGTTCCTAAAAATGGGAAATAACGAAAAGGGCGTGGTAAAAGTAGGAATCCGTAGAGCCTGCTTAGTTTTTATTTGAGCAAAAGTGAAACGAAGACAGTTAATAGGCGCGGCAGGTTCCTTGCTATTTTTTCCTTTAACCTTGGCGGAATGAACAGGTAGAAATAACTTTGTTCACAGCCAGAGTGGAGGCCGAATGAAAATTCAGCATTTTTTTGATCCTCATACCTGGACGCTCTCGTATGTGGTGCACGACGAGGCGACAAAAATTGGCGTTGTCATTGATGCCGTGATGGACTTCGATCCGAAGAGCGGACGCACTTCGGACAACTCGTGCGAAGAGGTGGCCCGCTACATTGAGACGAACGGGTTGAAGATTCCCTATGTACTCGATACGCATGCGCACGCAGATCATCTGAGCGGCATGGCGTATTTCAAGGAGCATTACAGCGCCCGGACCGTGATCGGACGCGAGATTGCCATCGTCCAAGCGCGGTTTCGCGATCTCTATAACTTAGGTCCGGATTTTCCCGTTGACGGTCGGCAATTTGATGTGCTTTTAGCTGAAGGGGACCGCTTAGACGTAGGACCGTTTAGTATCCAGGCGCTCCATACCCCTGGACATACACCAGCCTGCCTGACGTATCAGATCAATGACGCCTTGTTTGTCGGCGACGTAATCTTTATGCCGGATTATGGCACAGCGCGTTGTGATTTTCCTGGAGGTTCAGCGGAGGCGCTCTACGATTCCATCCGGCGGTTGTACACATTGCCGGATACTATGCGCATATTTACCTGCCACGATTATCAGCCAGGTGGACGGCCCTTACGTTTCGAGAGTACG
>JBFWZL010000181.1:0-11427 GCA_050185455.1 Binatia bacterium
GCCATCTTCAATAAGGATAGTTGTTTCGCGCAGCCGACTGAGCAGCGTTTCTGCTTCCGGTGGGCAATGTCCGCATACCCATTTGACGTTCATGCCGATGGCGAAGAGGAGTTGCCCAAGACGGTCATGTAGTTCCCGTTTGATCCAGGACACTTCTTGTTCTCGAAGCGAAAGTAAGTGGGCGGCGAGGTCGTTACCCCGCTGCTCGGATGTCTGTGGATGAGATTCAACGAATAAGGTCACGGAAATCCTCCAGGACTCCCTCTCGGCGGGACTCCTACATATGCTATCGGGTGAGGCAAAGCTCAGCTTTAGATAGGGCTAAGAAGAACTGAAAATGTAAACTAAGGGCTTAGCGCTCTGTCAAGAGCGCCCTGAAAGGCGTGTCAAGAACATCCTGATTATCCTGTCGAAAATTTCCTGACCCTGTTGGCATTGAAGAGTGACTCTTTGTGTTTCTTAATGAGAAAAAGAGAAGCGGGCTACGCCGCTTCTCTTGAAAGAACGTAAGCATGGAGAAGCCTTCGACTATTCGCCGCGTAAGGCGGTATCGTAATGGACAAATGCGCCGTTAGATGCGTTGATCGTATTACCGACGAACGCGCCGAAGAACTGCCCGCCGTTGAGGAAATTGATCGCCGACTGGGGAGCGTAGACCGCGCCGTAGAATGCCCCGGTGTTGGCGATACTTACAGTGTTGCCGTTGACGAGGTACAGGGCAAAGTTTTCCGGGTTGGTGTTGGCGACAATAACCTGGGCGGTATTGCCGATATTTACGGTGTTCGTCACATACAAGGTCACGGGACCATCGCTGTTATTGATAATCAACCGTGCGCCGTTACTGAAATCGAGTTTACCCACCTTGTAGCTGGCCGGGCCGACCAGCGTATATGCTTGCCCGTTCGTGCGGACGATATCGCCGAGGTTGGGTAGTTCCTGGGGCACGGAGATGGGCATGAAGTTCAAGGCCTGGGAGGTGGTGGTCTTCGTCCCGATGATTGCCGCGCCATTAGTGATGCTGAAAGCGGCCGCGGACGCGTTGCCAGCGACAAGCGCCAGATTGGTGAGCGTGATCGAACCATTGCTGCGCAGGTCGCCGCTGACGCCGGGAAGACCGGTGGTGGAGTTATAGCTGTCGGTTTTGGCGGAATTAGACATGTAGATGGACGATGTCCCGACTAGTCCGTGGTGGAAGAGGGAGAAGGTCTTGAACACCAACTCGAAAGGAGCGGTGGCCCCAGGGGCTGGCGCACTGCCGTTGACCGTGCCGGCAATCGCCAGCACTAACGTATTGTGATCGATATGCCGGGAGCCAGTAAGATGCCAGTTGCCGTCCGTGGGATCGGTGGTGTGAGGAAGATGCTCGGCATGTTGGAGATAGAAGGTGCTGAACTCGTGCCGGGAGTACTGCAGCGTGTCGCTATCAGCGCTTGAGGAAGCCGCAGTCGAACCTAAGCCGGGCATGTTCTGATCCAGTAATTGCATGAGAAAACCTTGGGTGTTGTAGAAGACGATATCGTCGCTGCTGAAGCGTAAGGGATAGCCTACCGCTTGGGCCTGAAACACCATGGGGAGGGTGACGGCGTTGAGGTTGAGGCTGAGATACGCGACCCCGGCCCGACTGACCGCCAGCTGGAAATTCTGGTAACGAAACTCGCCCACCTGGGCGGGGACGGAGATGGGTTGGGGCACCACGGTAAACAGATCATCAGCGACGGTGAAGAGCGCGCCGCTTTGGCCGGCCAGCTTCACGCTAATGCCGACTGGGCCGAGAGGCAGAACGGGCGTAGTCAGCACGAGTTGTGGTTTATACACCCCGTCCGCCAGGTCGCGCCGGCTTACGGCTTGCGTCGAGGCAGTGGTATTTTGCCCGTTCAGGGCGGTGAAGGTCACCTCGTAGTTCTGCCCCGCCTGCAGGCCGGAGTGGAATAAGGTGACCGGCATGCCCGCATAAGTGGCGTTGGGGCGCACGGCCGCAGGCGCCGGAGGAGGCTTATCGCAACCACAGCCGGCCTGGGCTGTCCGAGATCCTCCGAGGAGCACGAGCCCAACAAGCAATATAGTGCAAGTGATCGTGCGGATAGGGTCGATATGCGACATGAAAAATTCCTTTCTCCGATTTTATATTCTGCGCTTTTCTACTTGCGCGCTCAGTAAAATGATCGGAGCGAAGCCCCCATATATAGAGGCAAACCTTGTCAGGGGCGTCCTGAAAGGCGTGTCAGGAACGTCCTGATTGTCCTGTCGGGAATTTCCTGACCATCTGGTCAGTGGAGGGTGATTCATTTTGTTTCTTGATGAAAGAAAGAGACGCGGGCCAAGCCGCGTCTCTTGAGAGAACATGAATGTGGAGAAGCCTTCGACTATTCGCCGCGCAAGGCGATGTCGTAGTACAGATTCGCTGTGTCGGTCACCGTCATGTTCAACCCTACCAGGGAGCCGTAGATGTAGCTCCAGCCGGACAGCGTCACCGGAGAGGCGGGCGCATAGAGGAGTCCGTAGAATTGTCCGGAATCGGCGAGTGTGACGGGGGAGCTGTTGGCGACGTAGACCGCGAACCGTTCGGGGTCGGGATTCGTGGTTGTGACGGACCCGGACCCTGAGACGTTGATGGGTCCCGTCACATACAGCGTGACTGGGCCAGCGCTATTATCAATTACAAGGCCACTGCCATGGCCAATGGTCATACCCGTAACGACATAGCTCCCGGTCTCGATTACCCGGGTGGTCCCGTTATTTAGATTGATGGCGCCCAGGTTCTCAAGCCCGTTTGGAATCGCGACGGCTAGGAAACTGGTGGGCGTGGTTGAGAGCGTTTGATGCCCGGTGATCGAGCCGGAGTTGAGAATGCTGGCGGCGGTCGCGTCGCCATCGATCTGGGTCCCGGCACTCATCTGCAGCACGCCGTTGCTCAGGACATCGCCCCGTTTGCCAGTGGAGGGACCGAAATTCCAGTCCGTGGAGCGAAAGCTATCGGTGAACGCGGCGTTATTCATGGTGACGGAACTGAGGCCGACGAGGCCGTTGTCGAAAAGGGTGGCGAGTCTCAGTGTCAGCTTAAATGCGGGAGTGGCGCCGGGCGCGGGAACCGCTCCATTGACCGTGCCGCTAATCGCGAGGATGAGGTGGTCATGATCGACATGATGAGACCCGTCCAGATGCCAATTGCCGTCGGTTGGGTCGGTGGCGTGTGGCAGGTTTTCCGCGTGTTGCAGGAAGTGAGTGTTGAACTCGTGGCGGGAGTAGTTCAACAGATCGCTATCAGTTGTCGAGGAAGAAGTAATGGACGCCAGTCCTGGAATCGGTGCGTTGAGCAACTGCATAATAAACCCTTGCGTGTTGTAGAAGACGGCGTCGTCTGTAGAGAAGCGGAGGGGATAGCCTTTGGCCTGGGCGCGGAAGGTACGAGGATCAGGAATATTTGCAACATTTAAGCTCATATACACGACGCCGTTACGTCCCACGGCGGCTTTGTAGTTGTTATATGAAAACGTTCCAACCTGAGTGGGGGCAACGATCGGTTGCGGAACGACGGTGAAAGAAGTGTCGGGGATGGAGAGTACGGCGCCAGGCACTCCGGCTTCTTCGACCGTGATACTCGCGGGACCGATGGGCAGAGAATTGGGGACTGTTACCACGAGCTGGTTCTTAGAGACCCCGTCGGCGAGGTCGCGCTTGTTGACCGGCTGTGCGGAAACGGTAACATCCGCCCCGCTCATAGAGGTGAAGGTCACGTTATAGGTTGCGCCGAGGTGAAGAGCAGAGTTGAACAAGGTGACCGGCATGCCGCCGTAGGTGGCGTCGGGCCGCGCCGAGGCGGGAGCCGGAGGCGGTTTAGAGCAACCACAGCCTGCCTGGGCGGAGTGAGATCCTCCGAAGAGCATGAGGCTGACAAGCCACGTAGTGAGGGTGGTTGTGCGAATGAATTTGGACTGGAACACGGGTAACTCCTTTCTCTGTCTTTGTGGTTTGCGTTTTTCCATTTGCGTTGTCAGGAAAGTTATCGGAGCGAAGCTCTGCAGGTGGAGGCGAACTCTGTCAGGGGCGCCCTGAAAGGCATGTCGGGAACACGCTGATTTCTCTGTCGGGAAAGCCCCGACAGAGTGTGATAAAGGAAGGTGAGAACGGATTTATTCTATCGCACGACGATGAAGTCGCTGTGCGGCAGTGACAGCGCCCTATAAACGGGGCTTTGGAGCCGTATTTTACCCGGCGCAACTATGTAACGCGGGCACTTTATGCCCGCAGATAAAAGCGCGGTTTGTGCCTACGTATAGGATAGTCGGGGACCTGTGCGGCAAAATCAGCAGCGGAAGAGAGTAGATCACCACAGCTGTTGAGACGCGAGTCGCGCGCCTTCGGCCATGGCGCGGAATTTCGCCCAGGTAATCTGCGGATCAACTTCCGCAAGACCGGCGAACGTAGAAAATCCACAGTCGGTGCCGGCGATTACATTCTCTCGTCCCACTACTTCAGCAAATCGGCAGAGGCGTTCGGCGACAAGTTCCGGATGTTCGATGTAGTTTGTCGTCGAATCCAACACTCCAGGAATCAGAGTCTTGCCGGGAGGCAAGGTGAATTCATGGAACACCTTCCATTCATGGGCATGGCGAGGGTTGGCGGCTTCGAACGAGAGCGCGGCAGGACGCGCTTTTAAGACGATGTCAATAATATCGTGCAGTGGCACATCGAGATGATGCGGCCCTTCATAATTGCCCCAGCAGAGATGGAGACGGATGCGTTCCGGCGGAATGTCCGCTAGCGCGTGATTGAGGGCTTCAATATGCAGTTCCGCGTTTTTGCGAAAATCCACCAAGCTGGCGTCGGCGAATTGAATATGCCGCCCCATCGCCAGATCCGGGCAATCGACTTGCAGCAGAACACCTGCCTGATGAATGGCGTTATATTCCACCTTCATCGCATCGGCTAGCGCCGCCAGATAGGCATCGTGGTTTGGGTAGTAATCATTCTTCAAGAACAACGAGATAACGCCTGGAGAAGCCGCGCTCAGAAACGCCTCTTCTGGAGTAACGCCTTGGAGCGCTGCTTTGAAATTGTCAAGATCTTGCTGGAGGGCGGCTGTGCCTTTGTAGGTGATTGGACCAGTGCAGGCGGGACGCTTCACGCCGGTCAAACGATACACCCGTCTCGCGAAGTTGGGGAATTCCAGTACATCCGCGGATCTGAGCGGGCCAGCCTCTCCGTCAAATCCGGTGAGACGATCTTTGACGTAGGTGGCATAGCCAATCTTTCCCACTTCTCCATCATTCACGATATCGACGCCCACCTCAATTTGCTTCCGTACGACCTCCGCCGTCGCCGCGCGTACACATGTTGTAAATGCGGCTTGGTCTCGCGCTTCTCCTTTCTCATGCGCGTACAACATCTGCACCAGATCATCTGGTCGCGGCAGACTGCCTGTATGAGTTGTCAGGATACGGTCCGTGCTGCGTTTCATTGCCTATTCCTCCATTTTTATTGCGTAATGAGCAGCTGAAAGCGCTTACCGTCCCTTATACTCGGGCTTCGTTGGACGTTCGAGCCAGGCGCGGCGTTGCTCATACGGCAACCCGATGTAGGTTTTCATCGCTAAGAGTCCGTCGTCAGAGAGCATCGTCTCCAAAAACGCGGACCCTTCCATATCAAGCCCAGCGGACAGATGCGTATCGCTCCCCATATAGACGGCATGCTTGGCGCGCGCGAGCGCCACGGGCGGCAATGCGGCCATTTCGACGGCGAGTTCCCGCGTCCGTACGAACGCATCGTCGACGACTTCGTGGACTAAGCCGAGCGCTAACGCTTCTTCCGGCGGAACCACACGCCCGCGCATGATAAATTCGATCGCTTTCCCCGCGCCAATCAGGCGCGACAGGCGTTGGGTGCCGCTGCCGCCGGGTAAGATGCCGAGTTTGACTTCGGGAAGACCAAAGCGGTGGTCTCCTCGTTGCCCAATGCGCAGGTCGCACGACAAGCTTAATTCAAACCCACCGCCCATGGTGTCCCCGTTCATGGCAACGAGCACCGGTTTGGGAAGGTTGCGTAAACGCAGAAGCATGGCATGGTAGCCCGCGGTTAAGGCTGTGCCCATCGCGCGCATCCCCTCGCGGTCACTGGCGAGAGATACTAACTCCTCGACACTGTAGTGGGTGATGAATTTCCCGGGCATGCCGCCAGTGAGCACAACCGCGCGAATGGCCGGATCACGCCATGCCTCAATGAGCTGCGAGAGTTCGCGCGCTCCCTCCGCGCAGAAGTAGTTCATCGGTGGGTTGAGATACGTTGCGACCACAATTCCATCTTTTGTTTCGGTCGTCCACAAACTCATGGTGTTCTCTTTCTGTTGCCCTGACTTCTAGGGGCGGCGAAGTGTTTCGCTCTCGATTCTTGCTGCTCGGTTCTAGACTTTCTCTTTTATGTCTTTCGCGAACGTTTCCATATTTTTGACCATGTCGTCCACGTCCGAGTTGAAAAAACGCGGAATAAACATCATGCTGATGCCGGCTTCTTCATATTTCTTGACATTTTCGACTGTCAGGGGAACCTTGTGATTGACATTGATGGTGAGTGGAAAACTGGCGAAGTCCTTCCCGGCTTTCGTACATAAGTCGCGCAGGACCTTGGCGGTATCAGCAACTTCTTCCGGCGTCATCCACACGGAGTGCCAACCGTCACCAAGTTCTACGGCGCGTTTGAGCGCGGGCTGAGAATTGCCGCCGAACCAGATCGGCGGATGCGGTTTCTGCCGTGGCTTGGGCGCGAACTTGATGCCGGAGAAGTCGAAGAATTTGCCGTGAAATTCCGGATCGTCTTGCGTCCAGCATGCTTTCATGGCTAACAGGGCTTCTTTTGTTTGAGCCGCGCGAGCTTTGATATCCTGTCGGAGAACACGAAACTCTTCCTCTAACCAACCAACACCGACGCCGAAGATGAAACGGCCATTGGACAAGACATCCAGGGACGACACGATCTTGGCTGTCACGAGCGGGTCACGATAAGGAACGATCACTACGCTGGTGCCAAGCTTGACGGTCTTGGTCACCGCCGCCGCGTAGCTAAGCACGGTGAAGGGTTCAAGCAACGGATTTGTCGGATCAAGCGGCAGTTTGCCATCGGGAGAGTAAGGATACGACGAGCGCAGTTCGGTGGGAAAGATAATGTGGTCACTCACCCACAAAGAATCGTAGCCAAGTTCTTCTGCGCGACGAGCCACTCGGGCGATTTTTTCACCCTCGATCATTTTACCGGAGGCGACTAAATGGACACCAAAGCGCATGGCATTTCCTCCTTTTCTTAAAAAGAAATAAGGCCAGGGGGAGTTGTAGCGCGATGCTTAGAGGGGTGCAACGCAGGGCGGCAAGGGCAGTCCGTGGGTAGGATGGAGAAGCTTTGAAGTTCTTGGTTTTCAGTTTTTTTAGAACTAACCGTTAACGACTAAGAACTTTCTACCAACTGCTGCTTCCTTCTTCGCAACGGCCACCACCGCGGCACTGCCGCTCGATACGCACGATAGTCGTCGCCAAACCGTCTCTCCAGTCTAGGCTCTTCAATGTATGCCAGGTAGACATCAGCGAGAAACGTGAGCAGCGCGGCGTATATGATCAAGCTGGCGGAATAAAACCAAAGCGCTTCTGCATAGGCCATGAGTAAGAGTCCTAGCATCATAGGATGTTGGATAGAAGAGTATGGTCCTGCGACCACCAGGCGTTTCGGTTGGTCAAACGGGAGAGGGGTCCCATCCCCGCGCAAGAGCAGATAGTACGCTCCGGAAAAAAGTAGCGCCGCGCCGACAACAAAAATCAACACGCCCAAGTAGCTGAGAAATGCTTGCAAGGAAGCGCCGACGGCGGCATCGAGCCGCAAGATCTGCCAGGGCAGATACCCGAGCAAGAGACCGAGAACGACGATAGTGTAGAGGACAGTCCGGAGGCCGGGAGACATAGCAGAATACAGCTTTCATTTAGTAAGCCTCACTTTGCAGAGACAAGGATTTGAGACAGGGGCAGAGCAAAAAAGGCGGGGCGGTCTCTATCTCTGTCTTTTTGGTCAGGAAAAAGTCAAAGTGAGGCAATTATTGTCTTGTGGGCCTTACTCCCCGCGAAACACCGGTTTCCGTTTCTCTAGCATCGCCTTCACGCCTTCTTGCGCGTCGGTGCTTTTCCGTGCGTTGCGGACCAGTTGATCCAGATCTTTATGGTCGATTGTGTCCCGCAGCGAGATGGAGCGCAGAATTGTTGCCTTCATACCAGTAAGCGACAACGGCGCATTATCCGCGATCGTGCGCGCGAGTTCGTAGGTTGCGCTTTCAAGTTCTCCCGCTGGAACCAACTGATGCACCATGCCGATCTCGTAAGCTCGTTTAGCGTCGATTGGGTGGCCAGTCAGCAAAATCTGTTTGGTGAAAGCAGGACCGATAATTTCCACCAACTTTTGACCGAGCGGGAAGGGCACGATGAGCCCAAGACGAGCCAGCGGCATGCCGAAACGCGCAGGTTCGGCGGCCACGCGCAAATCGCAGTGCAGCGCCAACTCACAGCCGCCCGCCAAGGCGTCCCCATGTACCATCGCAATCGTCGGAATACGCGAGCGCTCAATGCGCTGGAAAATCTGCACGACGCCGGTTTCCGGATCGCCTTGCTGGCCTGCTTGACGCGCACTGAGTTCGCGCAGGTCGATGCCCGAACAGAAGGCTTTCCCTTCTCCGCGAATAACAACGACTCGCGCCTCTTGGCTTTCTTCCACATGAGAAAGGATGCGATTAAATCCCTCTAATAAGACCGTATTCAACGCGTTCCGTTTCTCCGGGCGGTTCATCGTGATCGTTGCCACGCCATCTTTCAATGAAAAAAGAATTTCGTCGGCCATGTTGTATGCGCCTCCTTTTCAGGATCTCGTGTGCGCTTACCTAAGCGGTTTCCCGGGGGTAGGTCAAGGTGAAGCTCTACTCTATGCGTGAACGTTTCCTGCCGTGAGTTTATGTCGATGCGTATCGCCACATTCTTTATGATAACGTACGGGGTGTTGGCAGGCGGAGAATCATTAATGAAGAGAACGGCTCTGGTCCTCATGCTCCTATGTATGCGAACGTCTTTGGGCTCTCTGCTTTTTGCCGCAGAGCTGCCTCGCCCGACTCCAGGCGTGTCTTTCGTGACGGGAAAGTACGCTTCGTTGTTCTTACAGCACCCGCTTGCGTCTTTTCGCGTCTATGCATTTCGCGCCGGCGCGGTTGTTCCTATTCCTTTTCAACTCGATGAACGTGATCGTCGGGAACGTTGGGTGCTTGAGCAGGGACCGCGTCCGAATGCGGATAATATTTCTGGAATTTTTGATGAGAATGACGCCGTGGTGGTGATGAACCGCGACCTTGGCGAACGAGGCGATCTGACCCGACTTCCTGCAGGCGCGACTCTATGGGGTGAGATACGGGTTGGCCGCGCTACGGAACCGCTTGGCTTTGCATATATTGGCGTGTTTGAGCAACCGCCGCCGTTGTCCCTTCCTGAGGCTGCAGCTGTTCCTGCTCGCTACGAGGAAGCGACCGATCGAGTGTATGCGGGACGGTATGCACTCGAATTCCACGCCCCGTTACCCAAGCATATCGCTTTCGTAGAAACACAAGGCGAGTTTGGCGTGAACGCCGTCGCCGGAGTTCATGCGGTGGGAGAAGTGCGTTTGCTTGGCGGCCTGATCACGCTTCACAGGACAGACGCGGATATTCAGGCGGAGCTGCTCGGGTATAAAAACGGTCCGGTGCGCGCGATCCGGCGCGCACGCTATTGGATTCCGTTGCCTTTGGGATTCCGGACGACTGGACGAGTTGATTTGCTGTTTTACCGTGATTTTGTCGAAGGAACAGCAATGCTCAAGATTGGCATTCCTCCGAGGCTCGTGCTCGCAAGTGGCGAACTCCAGGCGTATTTCGATTTTCTCCGGCAAGATGGAGCGCGAGTGTTGCTCGAAGGAGAGACTCCCAGTGAACCGGTTGATGGCCGCATGACCCCGGCGAAACAGACGCTCGCTGGGCGACCGGCGCGTTGGGCGGCGCTTCTCCTTCCTGATGGGCGAACAGTGGTATTTATCGTGCGTCTCGAAGGGGCGCTGCAACGCATGGAGCAGCACTTGTACTTCGAGGATGTTGCTAAGCCCGGCGAGGCAGTTGGCGGACGCCCGCTTTTTGGTTTCCAATTCACGCGGATAGATCGCTTGAAAACCGGAACCCATCGGCTCTCGGTTTTCGCCTACGTGCTCGATAGCGTGAACCCTGAAGAGATTCGCGATGTTGTGGATGTTTTCCTTTCGTCGCCTGAGGTAGTGGTTTCATTACTCGAACCTCCGCACCAATGATGCAATGACCCGATGATTCAGCCCGTAACCCGGATGGAACCCTTCGACTGCGCTCAGGACAGGCTCCGTGGAATCCGGGATTTCTGCTCCACTCTCTGTTCGTTCCTGGATTACGCTTTGCTTCATCCAGGCTACATTCTGGCTCTTTTTCGCGGGAATGTTCATTCGCCTGTCGGCGCACCCTTGACGATGAAACGTTCGCCCCTACTTTTCAGAGGAATGACGTTCCTGTCGCGTCTTTTCCGCTATGCCCGCGCAGGCGGGCATCCTGCAGCCTCTAGCGCTTTTGGTAAAGACAAGTGCAATTTGCTCTGATGGTCTACGCGTCTTCATAATGGGGGTCGCGCTTCTCCAGAAACGCGGCGATGCCTTCCTTTACATCGTTCGTGCGCGTGGTGAGGATTTGGTTACGATCTTCCATGGCGATAGCAGCTTCAAGGGTAGGAGCGTCCACCGAGTAACGTAGGCACTCTTTGGTGAGACGGACACCGAGGGGAGAGTTGCGCAGAATCTTGCGCGCCATCTCTTCCGCCGCCTGGTCGAGTTCGGCCTCTGGCACGACGCGAGACACAAGTCCGGTCGCGAGCGCCCGCTGAGCGTCAATGAAGTCACCGGTCAGTAGCAATTCTGACGCGATAGACGAGCCGACTAAACGCGGCAGGAAATAGCTCACGCCGACATCGCAGGCAGACAAACCGATGCGAATAAACGCGGCGTTCATGCGCGCCGATTCGCTGGCGATGCGCACATCGCTGGCCAGCGCGAGCGCAAACCCACCGCCCGCTGCCGCGCCATTGACGGCGGCGACGAACGGTTGTGGTGCGCGATGAATTTTGATCGCCAGTTCGGCGATGCGCCGCTGATCCCGCAGACCTTGGGCGACGGTTTCACGCCCGCTGGCGGCGCTTGAGCCAGCGCTCGTTTCTTTTAGATCGAGTCCGGCGCAGAAGGCGCGCCCGGCGCCGCGTAAAATCACCACGCGAATGCTCTGATCGTCGTGGAGCATATTGAGTACGTCATGCAAGTCGTCCACGAGTTGACGGCTCAACGCAGTGAGCGCGTGGGGACGGTTAAGGACAAGCCATA
>JBFWZL010000182.1:0-11423 GCA_050185455.1 Binatia bacterium
CTTGTTCGTAAAACGATTGGCGATGTGCAAGGCGTTCAACCACAAGGCTTGGATTTCGACGGGTTTGCTGATGCGCGGAGTGACGACCCAGTCTCCCACTTTTGCATCCATCCAGGTCAACTGGACCCCTGGTTGACCTGCGGCGAGGAGTCCGTCTGAATCTGCGTGAATCTGATAACGGGTTCCCGTGCTATATCCCGTAAGAATCGACTCGATTGCCCCTTGCAATGTCAAAATCTCTCGTTGAGAAAGGGAGCGCTTATTTGCCTCCAGCGTCTGAAAAAAGTCGTGTACGGCGATGATGTACCAGAGTGAAGCATCTACGGAATTAAATTCCGGCGTTTCTCCTCGATCTGGAAAGCGGTTTGGCAACATCCCTTCGGAGACCGCGCCTGCCCATTCCAAGAGAATCGCTCGCGCCTCATCGAGTCGGCCGGTGGCCAGACACAGGCCGCGCAGGGCGATGAACGTGTCGCGACCCCAATCAGTAAACCAGGGGTATCCTGCAACCACTGTCTTGCCCTCTCCACGACGAACGAGGTAGGCATCGGCCGCGCGGTGCAGACGAGAGGGAAATTGCCGGCGACGTTGTCGTTCGGCTGTGCGAAGCGTGTGAGCGTATTTCTGCGCTGGCATCTCGACACGCGAGAGAACGCTCGCCTCCTGACTCGCAGCGGCGAGGATCAAGACTGCTTCACCTTGGGATAGATTCCAGCGGAAACTACCAGGCGTTGCTAAATCCTCCATGTGATCGAGTCCGCGTGCGCGCTCCTCTTCGTAGACAAAGTTGCGATACCAGTCGGGTTGATGTGTGTATGTCCCGTTTGAGAAGGCGGTAATGGTGGGAACCTCAGGGTAGGGGCTCCAAGTAAGGACGCCGTTATGCGTTTCTGCGTCGAAACGAAACGCCGAGTTTTCATGGTGCAGAGCATGATAGTCTCTCCCGGAAAGAAAAGGGCGGACTGTAAGCGTAACCTCGTCTCTGGGGTCGCTTAATCGCCATGAGAGTACAGTCCCTGGCGCTCCATGTTGAACGAAAAGTTCCTGCTCGATACGTGTTCCATCTTCCAGGAGAAATCGCCAGCTCGGCCACGGATTGGTTGTAAAGGCTTCGACACGTCGCTCACCGTCTGGGTAAATGACCTCCCCGGAATACTGCTGTGAAGAGAGGGCGAATCTACCGTGAGGAGTTTCTACCCATGCCTCAATGCCATTCACCAGTACGAATCTGCCAGTTGGTGGTGTGGTTGCCGTGAGTAATAACGCATGGTAGCGTCGGGTTCTGACGCCGGTGGTGGTTCCTGAGGCGAACCCGCCTAACCCGTCGGTTTCGAGCCATTCGACAGTACGATCGTAGTGCAGAGTCATATCGTTCCCAGAATCCTTCTTTTGCTGGATGAGATGCCAATTGCTAGGGCCTGGTTTCGCACCGCCAAGCAATACCTCAGAACGGCAACAGCATTCTCTTTGCCGCCTTGACTTTTCTGGCGCCTGTAGGAATCCTCCGTAGGGGATTTTCTTCACAGGAGCGGCTGTTAGCGGCTTGGGAACACAGCACAGAACGGCTTCTGCTCGAAAAAGAGGAATTCATGCCGTCTACTCCGTATGAGGAAATGCGTTCTTATCGTGAACTGATTGAAAATGCCGGTGACGCCATCGCTAGCTTCTCTTTAGACGGAACCTTTCTAGAGGTGAACCGCGGCGCCGAAGCACTGTTGGGCTGGACGCGAGAGGAAATGATTGGCCAGCATGTCAGCAAGGTGGCCACTCCTGTTTCCGTCGCGTTAGCGGAAGAGCGTACACGATGCTTCTTGGCTGGTGAACAGTTACCGCCGATGTTTGAAGCTGAGCTTATTTGCAAGGATGGTAAACTCGTGCCCGTAGAAGCACGGACGTGGGCGTTTCGCGATAATGCGGGACAACTTGCCGGATTTCACGGCATCTTTCGTGATCTGACTGTTCGTAAACGCATGGAAGAAGCGTTGCGAAAAAGTGAGGCGGCGCTGCAAAGCGAGCGGCAACTTTTTATTGGCGGACCTGTTATCGTCTTCAAATGGCAAGCTGCTGGACAGTGGCCGGTCACCTACGTCTCCCCCAATGTGACGCAGCTGGGATATACACCCGAAGAGTTACTTAACGGAGTGGTATCTTATCTTGAGCTTATTCATCCGGAAGACCGCGACCGCGTGGTGGCTAAGGTGCACGCCTACACGTCTGCAGGGACGGAGGCGTTCGAGCAAGAATATCGTCTCCGTCGCGCTGATGGGCAACTCCGCTGGATCTATGACTTTACACACCTCTGCAAGAATGTGGACGGAGAGGTGACGCATCGTGATGGCTATATTCTCGATATCACCGAACGAAAACGCACGGAAGAGCGATTCAGAGAGGAGGCGGAGATCAATGCCGCCCTGGTGGGGGTGGCTCGGGAAATGATTGCATCTTTGGACACCTCGGCTGTTCTTGATCGTCTGTGCCGGCTAACGACCGAGGTCTTGGACTGCGATTGTGGACACACCCTTTTGTGGTTTCCGGAAGAAGAAATCTATCGCAACGTAGCTGGATATGGCAATACGCCTGAACAATGGGAGACGTTGCGGGCGATGAAAATTCCGCGAGGATCCGCCGTTGCTCTTGCCTCGCAAATGCTCAAAGACGATGGAGTGGTGGAAGTCGAGGAATCCACGGCAGAGCCAGGCTCTTTACTGACTATGCTGATGCATCAAAGCGGCTTAACGGCATCACTGATAGTTCCGCTCCGGCGAGGTGAATCGGTCATCGGGGCCTTGACGGCCAGCTATCGCGGGCGGCGCGGCTTTAGCGATCGGCAAAAACGCCTGGCGCGCGGTCTTGCGCGCATTACGTCCCTGGCGCTAGCGAACGCTCAGTTGCTTGAAGAGATAGAACGCTCAAATCACATCAAAGAAGATTTTGTCAGTACCATGTCTCATGAATTGCGAACTCCGCTCAATATCATGTTAGGGTACAACCAACTGCTTCGAGAGGAAACGTTCGGTCCTTTAACCGTGAAACAAATGGACGTGATCGATCGTGTGCAAAAGACCGCGCACGAGCTGCTTGAAATGGTTAATACGACGTTGGATCTGAACCGCTTGCAGAGTCGACGTGTGCCGCTGGAAATCCAGGCGGTTCAGATTCCTGAGTTTATGCGAGAATTGGAGGTCGAGGCGCAGCAACTCAATCGTAAGCCGCATTTGCAACTACAGTGGGAGATTCCTCCTAATCCCCCCGTGCTGCGCACTGATCCGGTGAAAGTGAAGATAGTGCTCAAAAATCTTTTAACAAACGCCCTCAAGTTCACGGAGACTGGGGCAATATCCGTGCGAGTTGAAACTCAAGAACACGGCGTCGCGTTCATCATCACTGATACGGGGCCGGGTATTGCACCTGAAGAACTCACGGTCATTTTTGAACCCTTCCGCCAAGGCGGAGAGTTCGCCACGCGCTCTCAGGGAGGAGTGGGACTTGGTCTGTACATTGTGCGACAACTCCTTGAGTTATTAAATGGTAAAATTTCGGTCACTAGCGAGGTCGGTAAAGGGTCGGCTTTTCGCGTCTGGCTTCCGGGCGAAGGAGCGCGGAACGCTGGAGCCTAGCGGGGTTCTGTTCGCGCCCACTCTGCTCGCACACCGGGCGAGATAAGTGTGTTTGAAAGCACGAGCGGCGGCGGTTGGGGAAATCCTCTGGGGCGTGAGGTCGTGAAAGTGCTAGAAGGAAACGCCGCTACTGAGCAGCCGCATGATCCTCCTCCTTGAAGATGCAGTCTCTCATTTTCTTGTGAAGTCATACCCTCTGCTCGGTTAAGTTTTCGTTCCTCAGACCGATGAAGAAAGCTGAACACGCACCTTTCAAGGGAGGAACTTCCATGCAAGTTGCTGGAGCTTCATTTGCTCACACGCCGGAACTGAAATCTTTTCTCCCGCCTGAAGGGTATCCTGGCGCGGCGCAGGCCAATTTTTTGAGCGCAAGCTCTCGAAAAAGCACGGATATTTCCCTTGTCACGGCTGAAGGAGATAAGGTGACGATCTCCGCCAAATCGGTTCTGCAGGCTGGCTTTGTCGGGTATGATTACCGAGGCCGCTTGAATGGCAACGAGGTAAGTCTGAGCGGGAGGTCGCTCCAGGTGTCCGCTGAAAATTCCTTTGCCATCTCCGTGGAAGGCGATCTGAGTAAGGAAGAATTAGCTGACATTCAGAATCTAGTTGCAAAAATTGAGAAGCTCGGTTCAGATTTTTTCTCTCAGCCGCTGGAAGATTCTTTGGCGAAGACTCTTGAAGTGGGCGATTTGGATTCGATTGCTAGTTTTGCCGCGAATCTGCGCTATGAACAGCAACTCACCATAGCCCGGGTGACAAAAGAAGAGATCCAGGTTCCTTCTGCGTCTTCGACCGCTCCTCACGCTGGTCAGCTCGACTTTTCGCCGATCTCTGAAGCCAGCGTGAAAAATTTCGTCAAGAAATTACTCAACGAAGTGAGAAATTCTCACGTAGATGGAGAAAAAGCGGCGCAACACCTACCGCAGTTTCTGTCCAAGCTCTTCAAAAAGTTGGCGCAAGAGTTGACGTTCGACGAGCCCAAGCTGAAACTTGCTGACCACATTCACCAGGAGGTGACGCAAGGGCTCGAACAATTAGCGGAACAAGAGCCTACCCTGGCTGCCGCCTAATTCTCTATTTCCCCATTTTAGCACTGACCGGCAGAGGGACAGGGATGCTCTTTGCTCCTCTCGTTTTTACGCCGCACCCCTTTGCTCTCCTTTAGGTTCCCTGTCACAGTATGGGCTCCTCTAGATGAAGAGAAGGGCTGTGCAATGGGCAAACAACTACTTGCATTCTTTCTGACGATAACAGCTTGCTGTCTGATTCAGGCGACACTGGGAACTGCCGAGACGGTAAGCTCCGACTATTTTCCCTTGGCGCTAGGGAATCGTTGGGTATACGAGTCGAGCGAAGGAACCGAGGAAGCCCCAGCGCTTGAGTCGTGGGAAGTGATTCGTCAGGAAGGGGCTGCTTTTGTCGTGCGCATTCAGCAACCTTTTGTTACGCTCGACGGGATTGAAGAGCAATTCGTAGTCGAAGCCGAGGGCGTGACGCGTCGCGTGCCGGACTCAGACCCCCCAGAGTCGCAACTTATCTTGAAACTGCCTGTCGTTGCCGGGGCCCGTTGGCAAAGTGGAGATGGCGTGTATGCGGTGACCGCTCTTGGCGAACCCGTAACGACGCCTGCCGGCTCCTTTGCCAATTGCGTGGAAATCACGCGCTGGAACAAAGCGACTAAAATTACGATTGTATCGACGTATGCGCCTGGAGTCGGCTTGATCCACAGGGAAGAAACGTTTCCTGTGATTGGCGGACTTGGCAGTGACTTCGAGACCTCCGCACGGGGACGCACGGTGTTACGGCTCAAGGAATACGTGAGTTCGACTTTACGCGAAGAGGAGAAAGGGCACTCCCGCAACCTGAAGGGGCCACAGGAGTAGGGACGTAGGCTTAAAGACAGAGAGGGCGAGAAAAAAAACAAGCAGGGGCATGAAGTAAACTGAGGCGCCTCATGCCGCCTTTCTTATTTAATGGAGAACTACGTCGCGAGCTTCGTCAACCGACACTAGAAGGTCCTGTCGCGCACTGCTTTTCCGGCGATCATGTTTCTTCAACCATGCGCCTACTTGCGGCCAGAGCTTTTTCTGAGCGCTACCGCTGACGACAACGCCGATATGACCAGCAGGAAAGAGTAGCTGCTCTTTGTCGCGACTGCCGACGAGGTCAAGAAGGGGAAGACTGGCTTGAGGGTGAACGACGTCGTCATGTTCGCCGGCAATATTCAGCACTGGACACGTAATCTTCCGCAGGTCGACCAAACGTCCGCCTACTTGCATGCGGTTTTGCGCGAGCAGATTCTGTTGCACGAGGTCACTGTGAAACTCTCGGAAAATTTGGCCTGCTAACGGGACATCGCTATTCATCCATCGCTCGAAACGTTCAAACATTTCCGCATAGCCGACACGTTCCTTATTGCGATAAAGCCCGACATATTTGTCGAACGCGTGATGGACGGGAGAAAGTGAGGAAAAAACAGATTTCATCAGCCATGCTGGACAATTGCCAAAAGCGCGCGTCACAAGATTAGGATCAAGATTCTTCGTAAGGTTGAAGAAGGAAATATCTTGTTTGCTCCAATCCAGCGGTAGACTCAGCGTGAGCAGATTTTTCACCGCCTTAGGGTATAACGCAGTGTAGAGCGTACTAAGGAGACCGCCGAAGCAGTAGCCGAGAAGTGATACTTTATCGACTCCGGCATGTTCCTGTACGGCGTGTACTGCATTCACCAGATCGCCGTTGACATACGCATCAAACCCACGCCATGTATCAGCCGCCGTTGGTGGAATCCAGTCTGTCAGGTAAACGGGGATGCCTTGCCGAGTGAGGTTGTCGATGGCGCTGATGCCCGGCTGAAGGTCGAGAATAAAAGGTCGCTTGATCAGCGCATACACCAAGAGAAGCGGCGTTGAAAGCGGCTTACCAATAGGACGATAGTAACGGAGACGTACTTTCCCTCCCTCGTAGAGAATTTCGAAGGAAGTGGTGGGAGGCGGATCTTCATGAGTGGGGAAGGGCGAGATAAGGCTCCGCCGAAAACTTTCCAAACTTCGTACGGCGCCATTGAGCCATGAACCGGAAAATTCTTGTACAAATTCTAACATTTACGATTGCCTCCACCCTGGGGGTGCTGATGCTTACGCTGCCGCGCGCTCTTCATGATGATTGGTGCGGACAACGGTCGGCGCAGTGCGAGGCAGGCGCGCGTCTAACGCCCGGAGCTGGTCGAGAAGCGTCTGCACATCTTTCGTTTGCGCCATTTGAGAAAGGCGGTTTTCCAGGCCGCGGAGCTGTTCTGCCAGTATTTGTACTTCATCGGCAGTGGGAACGCCCATCGTCTTCCAGAGACTGGTAAACACCGTTCCACTTACTGCATTCCCTATTTGTTGCCACTGGAGCATTGTGCTCAGGGTGCGGCTGAAAACGTCACTGAAGAGGGGGTTCCGATAGAGCGCATCAACCGCCGCTGTCGCTATGCGTACGCTCGCGTCGTACCCTTTCCACACCGCAATCGTAGCGTCTTTTTCTTCTCCCATCCCCAATCTCCATTTCAAACTCGCCATAGGGAGGTCGAAAAAGAGACTTTTGTACGCTGTGGTGAAATCGACCGCTCCTTGAGAGTGCTGTTTTGTTGCCACGTCAAAACTCCTTTCTGCCGTGTACAGCTCTTACGTTATAGAGTGGAGACGCCTTACTGCAAGAAACCGTTCGTCACCTTGGTGACGTAAATCGAGTATACTCGTGGACTATTACGAGTTTTTGTCTCCCCGGTGACAAAGAGATGAAATCTGGTTGTTTCTGTCATCTGCAGCCACTCTTTTCTCGCTGCTTTGTTGAGGAGCAAAAGCAAGGCCAGTGGCTTTGTTATCGGTGGCTGTAGGTAAGTGTCTATTTTTCAATAGTTTTGTCTGTATGGACGCTCAATGGTTTTGCCTCCAGTGTTTTCCTGTTGGTTATCCAGCAACAGGGCTGCTGTTTTTTCAGCAGAGGCGGCTGCCTATACAACTTCCCCCCCTCAGGCATACAATCCGCCACGGAAAAGGGGGAGATTCATGGAAACCCGCACTCGGTGGACGATTTTGTGGTTTCTGGTGATTATTAGCGTCGTGCGTAGCATGGACGCCGTGAATTTCTCGGTCGCGGCAAAACAGATCATGCCGGAATACGGCTTTTCCAACGTGCAAATGGGCGCGTTGTACACTGTCTTTACGATCGGGTATGCCCTGTTTCATGTGCCGGGAGGTTGGCTGGGAGACAAGGTTGGACCGCGTCGTATTCTAACCCTGGCGATTCTGTGGTGGTCGCTCTTTACCGCGCTCACAGCAATCGCCGGAGATTGGTGGCTGGCTGGTGTAGTTGGTCCACTGACTTCATTCATGGTGATCCGCTTTTTCATTGGTATGGGAGAAGGAGCAGCGTATCCCAACTCTAATCGGGCGGTGGCGAGCTGGATGGCTCCCAATGAACGAGCAAGAGCCAGTGGTCTGGTCATGGCGGGAGTCGGTATCGGCTACGGCTTGGCGCCGCCGGTTGTGTCGTGGATTATGCTGCATTATGGTTGGCGTGCGGCGTTTTATGCTTTCGGTCTTGCGGGACTCGTTCTGGCAACGTTGTGGTATCGCCTGGCGACAGACAATCCGGAAGAGCATCCGCGCGTATCAGAGGCGGAACTCGCGCACATTCGCAGAGGCGGAGCACCTATAGAAAGAGTCCCGACTCCGTGGCGCGCGATTCTTACCCATCCTAATGTCTTGTTGTTGATGTGCGCCAATTTTGGCTTTGGTTATGGCATCTATATTTTCCAGTCCTGGTTCTACCTTTATCTAGTCAACGTGCGCGGCTTCTCGATCATGCAGGGAGGAATTCTGACGACAGGACCCTTCATTGCGGTGTCGATCCTTGGGCCGATTGGCGGCCTATGTTCGGACGCGCTGGTCAAACGTTATGGCCTCACGCTTGGTCGTCGCGCCGTGGCGATCTCCGGTTTTCTGCTTGCGGCTGTGTGCATGTACGTGGGTGCCAAGGCGGAGAATCCCTATACCGCTGTCGTGTTGCTCTCCCTTGGCGACGGATTCTTGTATTTCGGAGGGTCCGCTATTTTTGGCACAAACATCGACATCGCGGGATCGCATGCGGGCACGGTCTATGGATTGACTGCCATGCCTCTCCAGTTTGGCGGGGCCATCGCTCCGACATTAACTCCTATACTTGCCGACCGGTTTGGCTGGGAGGCGGCGCTACAGTTGGCAGGGCTCTTGTCTGTATTCTCCGCGTTCTTGTGGCTGTTTATTGACGCGGCCAAGAAGATTGAACCCGTCCAAGAAAAGCGTGTTGACTCTGTTCCAGTCGCGTTGACTCGGTGAAACAGGAGGGAGAGGCAGGGATTCCCTGCCTCTCCGGTCCATGGCCGTAGGCTTGTCCGTCGTGGTCTTTATCGCTATGCAAGTTACGGGCTTCGTGCAAGACCGTAAGGGAAGAAAGAGGGAGAGATATGAAAATTGAAGAAATGGTGCAAGAACTCTGGGATCGTGAGAAAATTAAAGAATTGACGTATGAGTATGGTCTGGCGGTCGAATCACAAGATGAAGAACGAATGGTGAATTTGTTTACCGAGGATGGCTCGGTCGATTTCAGCTCGCTTGGTCGCGGGATCACCAAGGGAAGGCCGGCGCTCAAAGAATTCTATCGCAGCACTTGGCCATTGCAGGTGAAGCCGTTTTTCACCAACCATGTGATCCGCATTAACGGTACAAGCGCCACCGGAATCTGCTCGCTGGAAAATCGCGCTACGCGCGGCGAGCAAAGTCTCATTGGCGCCGGTCGGTTGCATGACGAATACGAGAAGGTTGACGGCGAATGGCAATTCAAATCTCGCCGCGTCGAAATGTTTTATTTTGTTCCACTTTCCGAAGGCTGGGCGGGCGCGAACAAAGTGGGAAAATTGTGAAATAGCTATGGGTTCTTCTCGGGACTAAGGATCTATAGCTCTTGACACTAAAGAGGAGGATTCCTCATGGGTGATATTGCCTTTCGTTCTGCCCTTGAGCTTGTCGTCGCCATCCGCAACCGTGAGATTAGCAGCCGTGAGTTGTTGGAGCACTATCTAAAGCGGATTGAACGCTATAATCCCGCGATCAATGCGGTTGTCACGCTTGATATTGAACGGGCGCGACAACAAGCGGAGGCTGCCGATGCAGCCTTGGCGCGTGGAGAAAACCTGGGCCCTCTGCATGGACTGCCTATTACCATCAAAGACACGCTAGAGACCGCAGGCTTGCGCACGACCGCTGGCGCGCCGATTCATTCTGCTCATGTGCCGGAGCATGACGCTCCCGCGGTTGCGAGGCTGAAAGCTGCCGGCGCGATAGTCTTCGGTAAAACCAACACTCCCGTCTTCGCTATGGACGGGCAAAGTTATAATCCAATCTTTGGGACAACCAATAATCCTTGGGATCTTACTCGTTCGCCTGGCGGATCTTCTGGCGGCTCCGCGGCGGCGCTGGCTGCCGGGCTCACGGGATTAGAAATGGGAAGCGACATTGGCGGCTCAATCCGTAACCCAGCGCATTTCTGCGGGGTGTACGGTCACAAACCGACCTATGACATTATTCCGCTGCGCGGCCACATTCCTGGCCCGCCAGGCTCATTGTCCGGGGCGGATATAGCCGTTCTTGGCCCGCTTGCTCGCGGAGCTAAAGATCTCTCGCTGGCGTTGAGCCTGCTTGCCGGCCCTGATGAGGATGAGGGTTTTGCTTGGCGTTTGGAACTTCCTCCGCCCCGTCGTGGCGCGTTGCGAGACTACCGGGTTGCAGCGTGGTTGGATGATCCGGCTTGTCCGATCGACACCGAAGTCCGCAAACGACTCGAAGCA
This sequence comes from Binatia bacterium, assembly GCA_050185455.1. GTDB lineage: Bacteria > Desulfobacterota > Binatia > Bin18 > Bin18 > SYOC01. The sequence goes on from JBFWZL010000182.1 coordinate 10,489, forward strand.
ACGGTAGAAGCGCTACGCAAAGAGGGGGTGAAAGTCGATGATCAGGCGCGTCCTGCTCTGCGATTTGCCGAGGCCCTCCACACTTATCTTCGTCTCCTCTGGGCGGCGACTTCGCCCGGGCTGCCACCGGAAGTGTTCCAGAGTCTTGCGGAAATGGCCAATCAACTTCCTCAGGAGGACGATAGTTATCCAGCGCAGTTGGCCCATGGAACGACCCAGCCACATCGCGACTGGCTGTTGTTAAACGAAAAACGCGCACATTATCGCGTACGCTGGGCCGAGTTTTTTAAGAGCTACGATGTGTTGCTCTGTCCCATCACGCCAACCGCGGCTATCCCACATGACCACAGTGAACCCATGATGGCGCGCACGCTCCAGGTCAACGGCCAAGCGCGCCCTTATCTCGATTTCGTCGCATGGGCAGGCGTCATTGGTATGGCATACCTTCCAGTGACGATGGCGCCAGTCGGTCGCACCGCACAAGGATTGCCCGTCGGCGTCCAAGTCGTCGGACCATATCTGGCGGATCGCACTACCATTGATTTCGCGCGCCGTTTAACGAACGTGATTGGTGGATTCGAGGCGCCGCCTGGGTATCATGAGTAACGAGTACCGAGAAACAAGAGTTGAGATTAAAAGCTTCCGAATCAGGAGTCAGAATTCAGAAAAGAAAAAATGAGAGCCGGGAGCTACTGTCCCTCAAGAATGTGTCTCGGAGAGTAGAAACTTTGGGAGTAGGTGTCATGGACACGAAATCGTTGACTCTTGTGGCTACCTACCGTCGCACCATTCACGCTTCCCTGGAGCGCGTGTTGGAGAACGTGCGCGACTGGGAGCACCTGCCCTGGTTGCATCGTTCTTCTTTTCGCAGCATCGAACTGTTGGAGCAGACGTCAACCTCATGGCGTGCGCGGATCACCATGCCTGCTGCTGAT
>JBFWZL010000183.1:0-11262 GCA_050185455.1 Binatia bacterium
ATCATGACCCCGGTCTGGAAGCGTGTTGAAACCACCGCTGTGACTCCTTATCTGCAACAGCAACTCAGCGCTCAAGACGCATTGACAGTTGCGTGGGACCCATTACGTGAATTCCTGCTCCGGCAGACGCGCAAAGCTGATCTCGCCTTGTTTACGCAACTCCAGCAAGAACGCCAGAACGCGAGCGCACAGACGTCGACGGCTCCCACAGCGGCTTCCGCTGCTGTCGTCTCGGATGTTGTTGTGGCGGATATCGCTCCGACCGCCCTCATCCCGGCTTTTATCATCTCCGAGCTGAAGACCGCGTTCCAAATGGCTTTTCTTATTTACATTCCTTTTCTGGTGCTTGATCTCGTCATCGCGGCCATCCTGATGTCGATGGGGATGATGTTCCTGCCGCCGGCGTTGATTTCTTTGCCGTTCAAGTTGGTGCTCTTTGTCCTGGTTGATGGATGGAGTCTTTTAGTTGGTTCCTTGGTGCGGAGTTTTGTATGACTCCGGAAACAGTCATCGACGTATTGCGGAGCGCTATCGAGGCTGGTGGGATCATTGTCGCGCCAATCCTTCTCTTGGGGTTAGTGACTGGGATCATCGTGAGTATTTTTCAGGCGGCCACCCAAATTAACGATCAGACGCTTGTTTTTGTTCCTAAGATTCTCGTGACGCTGTTGGCGCTGATGCTGCTGGGGTCATGGATGCTGCAAATGTACATCGATTTCACACGCTCAATGCTGCTCAATTTGCCGCGCTTCGTGGGATGAAACAAAGAGGAAGCCGCGGGAGAGAGACAAAAGAGCAAGGCAAGATACAGAAGGCGCAGCCTAAGGAAGGAGAAAGTGAACGAACTCAATCAACTCATTGTAACCCATTGGACGGAAGTGGTGACGTTTCTTCTCGTGCTTGGCCGCACGAGCGGTGTAGTGATTGGCTCCCCCTTCTGGGGAGGCGCTTCTTCGCCCAAGCTCGTGCGGATTGTGCTTGCGGTGGGGTTAGGTATTGCCGTGTTCCCCTTCGCTCTTCCGACCTTTGGCCCACCAGAGCACGCGAACTTTTCGCTGCTCTTCTTACTGCTGATGCTAGGACGCGAGGTGCTGATTGGCCTCAGTGCGGGATGGATGGCGCAACTATTATTCGCCGGGATGCGCATGGCCGGGCAACATATTGAGATCAAGATGGGGTTAGGGTTAACGCAGTTGGTCGATCCGCATGACGGGGGACAAACCAGCCTGATGCCGGCGCTGATGGATCTGTTGGCGTCCCTGGTTTTTCTTGCGGTCAACGGACACCATTTGTTGATTCGCGCCCTCGTTTCTAGTTACCGGCTTTTCCCGCTTGCCGTAGGCGCGAGCCCGGAATCGGCCATCTTCGGCGCCGCGCCCGGGGGGACGATGACCGATCTGCTTCGTCTATTGATTGGGTCGGCCAGCGAAATTTTTCCCATCGCTCTTCGCGTCAGCGCGCCGATCGTGATTGGGTCGTTGTTGGCTGACGTTGTGCTCGGCGTCATCAGCCGGATGGTGCCGCAACTGAATCTCTTTGCTGTCATTCTTCCTGCGCAATTCGCTTTCGGATTGTTGCTATTTCTTTTGGCGTTGCCACTGGTGGTGTGGTTTTGTGTCGATCAACTCGCCACGATTGGCGATCATCTGAACTCGCTGTTTGCGGCCGGCCAGTGAGTAGGGATACGCTACGTGGGTATCCACGAGTTCTATTTGCTTGAAAGCTAAGAGCTATTTTCATGGCGGACGAACGCGACGATTTTGAACGTAGTGAAGAACCTACCCCAAAGCGCAAGGAAGAAGCGCGAAAGCAAGGGCAAATTGCGCGCGCGCGCTCTCTTATTCCGACCGCAGCGTTGTTGGGCGCCGTGCTGGTGCTGCCAGTGCTGGGTCACAGGTTCATGGAAACGCTCCACCGCTTATTCAACGGTTTTTTCGCACTTGCGGGTGAACCGAGAGAATTGTCGCCGGAAGAGCTGCTTGCTCTCGCTTTTGAGTCGCTACGGATCACCTTCCCTATGCTTGGTCTTCTTTTTGGCGCCGTGGTGGTGGCTGGCGTGAGTGGTGGCTTGGTGCAATCTCGATTTCTCTGGAGTACGGAACAGCTGCAGCCAAAATTTTCCCGGCTAAATCCATTAAGCGGACTGCGCCGGCTGGTCAGCCTGGAGTCGTTTGCGGAAGTTGGCAAGTCACTGCTGGAAATTCTCGTTCTCGGCGCGCTGGGTTTTTTCTTTCTCCGTGCTGACCTGCCCGCACTCGTTTCGCTCTCTTCGTTCGATCTCATGGACGTGTTGTTGTTCAGCTCGCAAGAAGGATTCTGGCTGTTGAAATCGGGAGTCGGGGCCATGGTCGTGCTCTCGTTTCTCGATTACCTCTTCCAATCCTGGCGCATGCAAATACAGCTGCGCATGAGCAAGCAAGAAGTCAAAGAAGAGACGCGCGAACAGGAAGGCGACCCGCATATCAAAGGACGCTTGCGGGCGATTCGTCAGAAAATGGCTCGTCAACGTATGATGGCCGAAGTGCCGCAAGCTGATGTGGTGATCACGAACCCGACTCATCTGGCGATCGCTATCCGCTATCGCTCCGAGGAGATGTCGGCCCCACAAGTGGTTGCCAAAGGAGCGGGACACGTTGCACAGCGCATTCGGGAAATTGCCCGCTCTCACAGTATTCCCATCATGGAAAATAAACCGCTCGCCCAGATGTTGTATCGTCAAGTCGATATTGGACAAGCAATTCCCGAATCGCTCTATCGCGCCGTGGCGGAAGTGCTCGCCTATGTTTTCCGCCTCCGACGAGAGCGTGGCCTAGGAGGCAGAGGCCAGAGGCTTGGGGCTTGAGAATGAATGAAGGAGTGAGCCTGGTGGAGAGGCTGGATAAGTCTCTAACCTCTCGCCTCCAGTCTCTTGATTCGTAACATGGCAATAACGACACGCAAACCTCTCACATTAACGCCAAAAGATCTCGGTCCGTCAGTCGCCTTGGTGGGCGTCCTGGCCATGATGGTGCTGCCGGTGCCGCCATTTCTTTTGGACTTGATGCTGGTCATCAGTATTTCGCTTGCCCTGACAATTCTTGTGGTCTCTTTGTACGTGCATGAACCACTCGATTTTTCAGCGTTTCCTTCTTTGCTGCTCTTTACTACCTTATCGCGTTTAGCGCTCAATGTGGCGTCGACCCGTCTGATCCTTCTTCATGGGGAAGAAGGAACCTCCGCCGCGGGGCACGTGATCGAAGCCTTTGGGCAGTTTGTCGTCGGCGGCAATTACGCGGTTGGGTTCATTATCTTTTTGATTCTGGTCATTATCAACTTCGTCGTTATCACCAAAGGCGCCACGCGTATTGCTGAAGTCGCGGCGCGATTTACCCTTGACGCGATGCCAGGCAAACAGATGGCGATCGACGCCGATCTGAACGCTGGCATGATCAATGAGGCGGAATCGCGCCGCCGTCGTCAGACTGTCCAGAAAGAGGGAGATTTCTACGGCGCGATGGATGGCGCGTCGAAGTTTGTCCGCGGCGACGCCGTGGCCGCTTTGATTATTTTAGGCGTCAATTTACTCGGTGGATTCTTCGTCGGCGTGTTTCAAAAAGGGCTTGATGCCAGCACAGCCGCGCGTACGTATAGTTTACTCAGTGTTGGTGACGGCCTTGTTGGTCAACTTCCCGCTCTGATCATTTCCACCGCCGCCGGTATGGTGGTGACTCGAACGGCTTCCGGCGCCGACATTAGCGAAGAACTCAGCAAGCAGCTGTTGTGGCGGCCGCAGGCCTTAGCGGTCGTGGCGGGAATTTTGACGTTGTTTGCCTTGATTCCAGGGTTCCCGGCCCTCCCGTTTCTTCTTGCCGCTGGGACTGTCGGCTGGATGGCAAGCTCGGGCGGATCGGGTGAGGATGAAAGTTTGGAGGCAACAGCTGAGACAGCCAAAGGAGAACCCTCCAAGCTGGAAAGTCGTGAAGAAAGTAATCGTCCAACGCCGCTTGATCTCCTGGAGCTTGAGGTTGGCTATGAATTGATCCCGTTGGTAGATAGTGAGCAGAGCGGTCTCATGGATCGCATTAAAGCGTTGCGCCGTCAGTTTCTCAATGAGCGCGGCTTTCCTATTCCGCAAATCCATATCCGCGACAATCTCCGGCTCGGGAGCAAGAGCTACAACATCGTGGTGAAAGGGATTGAGGCTGGAAAGGGAGAATTGCGGCCGGGACGTTTGCTTGCGATGAATGCGACAGGCGCCGGTGACGATTCTCAGCTGCAAGGAGAGCCCACTCAAGAACCGGCGTTTGGGTTGCCGGCAGTGTGGATTTCGCCAGCGGACCGTGATCGGGCGGAGATGATGGGATATACGGTCGTCGATTCCGAGACCGTGCTCATCACGCATCTGTCAGAAATCGTCAAACGTTATGCTCCGGAACTGCTCTCGCGGCAAGACGTACAGCGGCTGCTCGATAGCCTGGCGCAAGAACATCCGAAGGTTATCGAGGAACTTATCCCACATCATCTGACTGTTGGCGGAGTGCAAAAAGTCTTACAAAACCTCTTGCGCGAAGAAGTGCCAGTTCGCGATCTTCTCACGATTATTGAAACGCTGGCGGATAATGCCCCGCATGCGAAAGACCCCGACGCATTGACGGAATACGTGCGCCAGGGACTCTGCCGCACGATCACCAACACATACCGCACCCCGGAAGGCGTATTGTTTCTGGTGTCGCTCGCGCCCGGAGTAGAAAAACTGCTGCGTGACAGTGTGCAAGAGGGAATGGCGATTGATCCCCAGGTTGTCCAACGCTTGGTCAATAACGTCCAGCAAGCAGTAGAAGCGTTTACGTCGCGCGGACTGCTGCCCGTGCTGCTCACCAGTCCCAATGTACGTCGGTACGCTCGTCAACTCCTTGGCCGCTATGTGCCGCAGCTGGCGGTGCTGTCCTACAGTGAAGTGGCTGAGGGCGTGAAAATTCAATCTCTTGGAGTAATTGGAGGGAACGATGGAACCGAGAGAGTTCTGGGGGCGTGATATGAACGAAGCGCTCCAAGCCGTACGTGACTCGCTTGGCGCGGACGCGCTTATTTTAGAAACTCTCAGTGTGCCTAGTGCGAACGGGACGGAAGGAGGGGATCGCATTAAAGTAACGGCGCTACCCACCGGGGAAGAGGCTGGCAAGGCGACTGCTTCCGCGTCGCGCGATGGCAAAAAACAGGTCAGTTCCCAGCGTGAAACAAGCCGCTGGTCGCGTGTTGCGCAAAGCGGTGGGCAAGATGCAACTGAAGTACAGAACTGGCGGGAGGTGGGCTCTCAGCTGAAAGATCTGCAGACGATGTTCCATTGGCTTCTACCGGGAATGCGAGCGAGTAAGGTGTTAGGAGAGCTGGTGGAGCAAGATCTTCCTCCGGAGTTATTGAGTCGTTTACTTCAAGCAGTGGAGGGCGGGGGAGATGATGAGCGCGCCCTCGTACGCCAGGCGGCGTTGCGTCTCATCTCTGTTGGCGGGGATGTTGAAGCTGTTACTAATCCTCGCACCTGTCTCGCGTTGATCGGTCCTCCTGGCGTGGGGAAAACCAGCGCCATTGTCAAATTGACCGTTCACTTGATGCAGAAGCATGACCGGAAAATTGGTTGGATAAGTATTGACACTCGGCGTGTCGCAGGCGCCGAAGAATTGACGGTCTATGGCGGAATTTTGGGGGTGCCTTGTGAAGTGGCGGAGGGTGTTGAGGGTTTGTCTCGTGCGATTGAGCGTCTTTCTCAGTGTAATCTCATATTAATCGATACTTCAGGCGTCAGTCCAAGAGATAACGCCGGGCTGTTGGAGCTGGCAGGCGTCTTGCAAGATCAATCACTACCCGACATCCGACGAACTCTTGTTCTCAGCGCTGCGACTAATTGGCGTGATTTGGCGGTGTGGACGCAACGTTACAATCGAATCGGGTACGACTCGCTGTTGTTTTCTATGGTGGATGTGTGTGGATCATTCGGCTCGTTGGTTAACACAGTGGCTTCCTGTGGCCGTCCGTTGTCATACTTGGCGACGAGCGCCAGCATCACTCAGGGAATTGAGGTCGCTACAGCGGAGTCTGTCGTGGATTTGTTGTTGCCGTAAAGAGGAAGTCGATTCCGGTAGAGGATGGAAATTGCAGTGCCGTGCGAAAATAGAAGGGTAGTAAAGGGACGTACCGACGGGAGAGGCGTCAAAGGGCGTATATCTGCCGCTACAGTCAGCAATTTTTATGGATGCACTTTTACAGAGTAATCTAACCGAGAGTATAAGCCCCGTGCGCGTATTTTCCCTGGTTAGTGGTAAAGGGGGCGTGGGTAAAACCAACGTCGTCGCGAATTTAGCTGCAGCGCTGACTTTCACGGGGAAGCGGGTCGCGGTTATTGACGGTGACTTGGGGCTGGCGAACCTGGATCTGTTGCTCGGGGTGAGACCGCGATACACCTTGCGGGATTTTTTTACCGGACGACGAGCGTTAACGGACACTTGTATCACCTCTCCCTTGGGCATTACCGTATTTCCAGCCACGAGCGGAGCGCCAGAACTAACGAGGCTCAGTCACGAACAAAAACTCTTGTTTCTGTCCGAGTTGGATACCCTCCCAAATGACTCTGACATTATGTTGGTGGATACCGCGAGTGGTATTTCCGACACTGTCACTTATTTTGCTTCAGCCGCTCATGAAATAGTCCTGGTGATTACCCCTGAACCGACCTCGTTGGCTGATACCAGTGCTTTAGTGAATGTTCTGGCTTCTGTACACGGAGAGAAACGATTCTGGGTGATTGCGAACACGGTTGAAGACGAAACCGCAGCGCAACGACTCCTGGCCGCCCTCTGGCGGACTACTGATCGATGCGTACACACATCCTTTGAGTTGCTGGGGTGGATTCCACGAGACCCCGCGCTCACCCACGCAGTAATGCAACAACGAATGGTGGTGGAAACCGCCCCGCATAGTCCTTCGGCGCGGGCGTTTACCGATCTTGCTCGCCGTTTGGTTGAAACGACGGCGACAACTGCCCGAGTAAAGGGCGGATTACAATTCTTTTTTAGCGGTGTATTGGCCGCAAGCCTGGAGGAGAAGAGGTGAGAGAAGAAGCAACGACCACGGAGTTTCGCCCTGGGGCTTCGGCGCTTAAAGCTCCGGAAGAACTCGGCTCACGAGAAGAGATTGTTGACGCCTACTTGCCGCTGGTGCGCCTTGTTGCTGAGCGGATTCATAGACGCCTCCCCCCGGGCATAGATGTCGGTTCATTGATTCACTCCGGCATCGTTGGCTTGTTAGAGGCATTGCAACGGTACGATCCTAAACGCGGCGTCGCGTTTCAGACGTATGCGCGCTACCGCATTCAAGGCGAGATCATGGAGTATCTTCGTTCGCTTGACTGGGTCAGCCGTTCCGTGCGTTCTTGGGGCAGGCGAGTGTCCGCCGCCCGTGCGCGACTTACAGGAAAATTCGGACGAGAGGCGCTCCCCGAAGAGATGGCCCAAGAGTTGGGAGTATCTCTGGACGAATATTACCGTGTGGATCAGAAAGTGAGCGACGCCACCTTACTGAGTTTGGAAGATCTGAGCGCCGCCTCCGAAGAAGACTGGCGTCGGGCGCAAGAAAAATTCGCTAGTAACCCGTTCCAAGATCCGCTTGTCTGTGTTGAAGGCAAAGACTTGGTGGAAAAGCTCACTTCCGCCATCGACACGCTCCCAGAGCGCGAACGCCTTGTTGTTTCCTTGTACTACCATGAAGAGCTAACACTGCGAGAGATCGGCGAGATGCTCGGGTTGACGGAAGGCCGCATTTGTCAGATTCATTCCCAGGCCGTATCCCGGCTCCGAGAAACTTTGGAAGACAAGGCGACCAGGGATGAGCCTCCCGCCAAACCGCGGAAACGGGCGGAAGAGAATATGAAGAATGTTGCGCCGGTAAGATCCGCAAGACGAGCTGACGCAAGTGTCGAGGCTTCTGTACCCATGAGACCGGCACTGCGAGCAAAACGCGCATGAGTCGGCATGTTGAGCATGTCGCTTGCTCTTTTCTGCGCTGACCCTGTCCTATTAAGTGAGGCGAAATGGCATTGGCCCCTCTTCATTATTTCGGCTTGAGAAAAGGTTGCTTAAGCTTCGTGCTGGCAATAATAGGTGCGGTCCTTCCCGCACTTCTTTATCCAGCTCATGGCCAGGAAACGGCTGCCACACTTACCGCCATGCAGGCTCTACCGGAATCGATCGAACTCACTTTTTCCGCGCCGGTTGAATTTCGGAGCGCAACGCTACGGGGCAATGCCGAGCAGGCCGGCCGCTTCTACGTTGATGCATTTCCCGCTTCATTGACGCCACAACGTGGATCGACCCTGGAGATCGCCACTGGTCCTATACGACGAGTGCGGTCCTCGTTGTTTCGCCCTGGGGTTGTGCGAGTAGTTCTCGACCTGCGTGAAGGGCGCAATTTCCAGGTGGCAACGTTGACAGAGCCCTATCGTCTTGTAATCGCCGCTCAGCAGAAAGATGCTGCGACGAGCCATGCACAACCAGTCACGCACCCAATCGAGACAAGACAAACGTCCGTCACCTCGGAAAAAGACGTTGCCGAGAAAATAGTGCAACCCCACGTGTTTCCCAATGTTGCATGGAAAGTGACGACCCAGCCATGGACGTTGATGTTACACTCCCGCCCTGCGGCGGCTGACACAGCTTTCTCTCCGTCTTCTCTAGTTACTCCTATGGATGCTGCGAGGCGGACAGCTTTCGACGCTGTTGAGCTTGGATCTTTAAGCCGAGTTGATGGGTTCACAGGACAGCTCTTTATTTTCTCACCGGATTTCTCTTTTTCTCACAAACAATCACTTCCGCTTTCTCCTGTGGGGCCTACGACGGAGACCGCACCTTTACCTACCCAGGAATTTTCCGTGGGAGGAGAATGGGAAGGTGTTTGCCAAGACGGCGGCTGCGTGCGTTTCGCGGCAAGCGATAACGAAGAGGTGGACCTCAACCCTGTCCGCGAGCAACAGAGAGAGACAAAGACAATAGATACGGAAGAGGAGCAGCAAGTTGCGAGCGCTTCCGAACAACCTGCGCAAGAAGCGATCCGTATTGGGGGTACTGTTATGGGTGAGCTTTGGATGGCGGCGATGACCGCCGGTGTGTTTCTATCATTCCTGTCTGGCATTGGCGTCGTCGTACTGTGGAATCTGCGAAAACGTGGAACATCGACTGAAAAAAGCGATGGCTGGGAAGGGCGCATGGCGTATTTAGAGGAAGCGGTTACCCGCGCGGGCATGCTCAATAATAGCTTCTTTCATTCACTAGAGGTCTCGCAAAAACGCCTTGAATCGTTGCTCACGCAAGCGGATGTGACAGAGCAGAATTTACGTCGTCTTCTCCATCAAGCCGCCTTTACGGGCGAGCGATCGCCTGGACGCGCTCCGGATGCTTTAGCGACAGCGTCGTTACTCCTCTCCGAAGGAGAAGCGGTACAGCAGGTTGCCCGCGTGCTGAAACTTCCTATGGCTCAGGTTCGGCTCCTGCAAGAAATCCGACAATATACTCAAGGGGAAAAACCTGCCGAGACCCCGGAAAAAGCTACCGGCCATTCTCCTCTGGCAGGCGGAGCTTCTTCTCTGAATAACCTGACATCCCGCCTGAATGGAGCTGCCCGGAACGGTATGCATTTTGCTGAAGAAAACGAGCAGTCACTATGAATGCTGCAATGTACAAAGCACTGTCCGGGGCCCTTGTGCAGACACGACGGCTGGAACTGATGGCGCAAGATCTCGCGAATGTCAATACTGCTGGATACAAAGGTGAACGCATCGTATTTCGCGAGGTCCTGGAAGCCCCGCCGAAACCTGATGAGCGCATTGGCGGTCAAGTCGTGGTGACCGAGCAGCGCACGGATTTCTCAAACGGCAGTCTCCGTTCTACAGGAAATCCACTTGATCTGGCGTTGATGGGAGAGGGGTTTTTCGCCGTGCAGACTGCCGCGGGCGTTCGCTACACGCGTCAAGGCGTGTTTAGTCTTTCGGTGAATAACACAGTCGTGAATTCCGCTGGAGAAGAAGTACTAGGGGAGTCTGGTCCTATTCGTGTGGAGGGCGCCAAGGTGGATATCACCGCTGAGGGCGCCGTGCTCGTCGATGGAGAAGAAGTGGACCGCTTGAAAATTGTCCAGGCGGAAGACCCTCGTCGCCTGGTGCGTGAGGGGCAGACCTTCTTTCGCGCGGAGGATGCTGATGTCCAGCCGGCGGCGGCTGTGCAAGTCGTACAGGGGAGTTTGGAAGAGGCCAACGTGAGTCCTATTGAATCAATGGTGGCGCTGATCGATCTGCAACGACAATTTGAAGCCTACGAACGCGCCATGCGCACGATGGACAGCGTGACGGAAAAAGTGGTGGATCAGGCGGGAAAACTCTAACGAATGCGGGATAGGGAATGCAGCATGTGGAATGATGCACTTAAAATTTTGCACTTAAAACTTTGCACTCGGAACTGATTTATGCGCGCATTGTGGACTGCAGCAACCGGTATGCACGCCCAGCAACTGACGCTGGACGTGATCGCCAACAATCTTGCAAACGTACAAACGGGCGGCTTTAAACGGAGCCGGGTAGACTTCCAAGATCTCGTCTACCAATCCCTTCAAGTCCCGGGAATGGCGTCCTCTCAAGGAAGCGAAATTCCCTCCGGTTTCCAGGTCGGCCATGGCGCGCGTGCGGTCTCGACGCAGCGTCTTTTCGTGGAAGGTGACCTGCAACCCACAGGCAATCCGCTTGATGTCGCGATTGAAGGAGATGGGTTTTTTCAAGTCACGCAACCAAACGGAGAGACCGCGTACACCAGGGCCGGGTCGTTGAAAAAGGACAGCCAAGGCAGGATGGTGACCGCTGAAGGGTTTTTCCTCGAACCGGAAATCACGATCCCTGACGATGCGCTTGCCGTTTCGATTGGGGTGGATGGTACGGTGTCAGTGCAGCAACCTGGCGTCATCCAACCGCAACAAGTGGGGACGATCGAACTCGCTCGATTTGTGAACCCGGCGGGTTTGGAAAGCATTGGGCGGAATCTCTTTCGCCCGACACAATCGTCCGGAGACCCTACGCCTGGCACCCCAGGACAGGAGGGGTTTGGGTCGGTTCTGCAATTTTTTCTTGAAGGGTCCAATGTCAGCGTCGTGGAAGAGATGGTCAACCTTATTGCAGGGCAGCGAGCGTATGAAATTAATTCTCGCGCCATCCGTACTGCTGATGACATGATGCAGACGGCGAATAATCTC
>JBFWZL010000184.1:0-11251 GCA_050185455.1 Binatia bacterium
TGCAGAAATGGTCACGGAGACGAGGGGATTGAAGATATAAACGAATATCATGGCATTTTATGGTGATCTGTATAAATCAAGCTGAAAACCGACTGTGTGGCGGGCGGTCATGGTAGCGCGCTAGGCGGGACCCCCTAACCACGAGGATTTTTTATCCGGTTATTTCTTTTTTTCGTTGCTTCACCAGGGCGCCGAATAACCCAATGCCATAGAGTAGGCTAAGCGCCGGAGCATCTCCCGCTTTCTCACTTTCTAGGCAGAAGCGATAGCCGCGCTGGACTAAAGGCAGGGGAAAAGACCATACTGTGGAACGCAGAGAGTATACACAGGCACGTATAGAAACGGTGTGAAGCTCACAGAGTAGGTGGATGAAAACGAGAACAACAGCAACTCTTCCCCTCTTCCCAGCTATGGAACTGGTGATCCGCCCTGTCGTTCGTGACGCAGTGGCGCGTATGGCGGAAGGGGGCATGGAAGAGCGTGGAGCCGTCTTCACCCGTCGGGAAGTGGTCAATTTCATCTTGGACTTAACGGGCTATACAGCTGATAAACCATTACATACCCTCCGTGCTCTTGAACCCTGCTTCGGGGCGGGAGATTTTCTCCTGCCTGTGGTTGAGCGCCTACTTAACGCCTATCATCAACATGGAAGGCGGGGTACGCAAGATTTTGCACATTTAACCGCCGCCCTGCGAGCCGTTGAACTACATAAGACCACTTTCTTAGCGACCCGGCAGAAACTCTCTCAGGTGCTTGATCATGATGGTTTCAGCGCTGACGAATGTGAGGCCCTGCTCGAGGCATGGCTCGTCAATGGAGATTTTCTCTTAGAGTCTCTCGAAGCAGGGTTTACCTTCGTTGTCGGCAATCCCCCGTACATCCGTCAAGAACGTATCCCGGACGTCCTGCTGACCGAGTATCGGCGGCGTTACGCCACGATCTTTGATCGGGCGGATATCTATATCCCTTTCATCGAGCGGTCGCTCGCATTGCTCACGCCTGGGGGCGCGCTGGGCTTTATTTGCGCGGACCGGTGGATGAAAAATCGCTATGGTGGACCACTGCGGCAGATGGTAGCCGACGGCTACCGGCTGAAATTTTACGTGGATATGGTGAACACTCCGGCGTTCCTTTCTGAAGTAGCCGCGTATCCAGCCATCATCATTCTCTCGCGGGAGAAAAACGGCTCTACGCGAATCGCCCATCGGCCTGCTATCAATACCGATGCGCTGAGCACTCTGGCGCGAATGATGACTGAGGAAAGGGAACTCAAAGGCGTTGCTGTCAAGGAAATTGGGGGCGTGGTCCAGGGAGAAGCACCCTGGATTCTTGAGTCCACTGACCAGATCGCTATTGTCCGTCGCTTAGAGCGTGATTTCCCCACATTGGAAGATGCCGGTTGCCGCGTCGGCATTGGCGTGGCCACCGGGGCTGACAAGGTATTTATCGGCCCCTTTGACGGACTGGATGTCGAACCGGACCGAAAACTGCCTCTGGCGATGACACGGGATATTGTCAAAGGAACAGTGAAGTGGCGCGGCCTTGGGGTTATTAACCCTTTTCAGGAAGATGGAACGCTTGTAAGCCTTGCTGAATACCCACGGCTTGCGGTGTACCTTGCGCAACATAGCGCTTCTATTAAAGCGCGGCATGTGGCAAAGCGAACTCCAAGCGCCTGGTATCGGACGATTGACCGCATTACGCCATCTTTGGCTTCGACCCCCAAGCTGCTCATTCCTGACATCAAGGGGGCAGCGCACATCGTATATGAAGAAGGGCGGCTGTACCCGCATCATAATCTGTACTTCATCACGTCCGACGAGTGGGATTTGCAGGCCTTGCGAGCGGTGTTGATGTCGGGCATCGCACGGCTGTTCGTTGTAACGTACTCGACACGGATGCGGGGCGGCTACCTGCGATTCCAAGCCCAATATCTACGGCGTATTCGCCTTCCGCGTTGGGACGATGTTGCGCCCACCATCCGTACCGCACTGGTCAAGGCCGCCGAGAAAGGGAATGTTGCTGCCTGCAACGCGGCGACGTTCGAGATGTATGGGCTGACAAAGATGGAACGAATAGCGCTTGGTGGGAATGGGGAAGGCGAGAGGCATGGCGATCAACTTGGCAAACTATAAGCGGAAGGCGTGCGACTCAGTGAAGGCATTCTGGGGCAATCGAGAGACGGCGCGGCAGAAGCAAATCGAAGCGGGAAAAGCAGACCAGGGCGAGAGGGCAACCGTCACCGCAGGCAAGAACATGGCCGGGTTCATTGCCTTAATGATTGATCTTGTGGAAGCGAATGGCTTGCGGGACGCATTGATTATGCGTGAGCGCCGGGTACTGACTTTGCCCGGTTTTTTTCGACCGACGAAGCTATGGGACCTCCTTGTCCTGCACAAGGGGAGCCTCGTTGCCGCAATTGAGTTCAAATCTCAGGTAGGGCCGTCATTCGGCAACAATTTCAACAACCGAGCAGAGGAGGCTATTGGAACGGCGCACGATTTCTGGACCGCCTACCGCGAAGGCGCGTTTGGCGATACGCCTCGGCTGTTCGTCGGATGGCTGATGCTAGTCGAAGATGCACCAGGATCACGGACGCCTGTGCGTGATCGCTCGCCGCATTTTCTTGTACTGCCAGAGTTTCAAGGGGTCTCGTATGCTGAACGATACAACGTGCTGTGCAAAAAGCTCGTCCAGGAGCAGCTGTACACGATGGCGACCATACTGACGTCACCGCGTACAGCCGTCGCAGATGGGGTCTTTTCAGACCGGAGCGAAATGACCAGCCTCAAAACTTTCGTGACAAGTTTCGCGGGCCATATCGCGGCAGCAGCAGCACGTAGGTAATGATGCCATATGAAAAAAGCTAGGCAGGATGCTCAATAGTTGGGCAACCTTCCACGGGCAAGAAACAGTTTAACCAACGGGCTCATGGCTGCTCAAACGACGATACACGATGCTGATCTTACTTATGGCTCAGACCGTCATGGATTGGTCTGGGGCTATCATTTTGCGCCCAACCAACCAGCGCGGTTAGTCACGTCGGAGTCGGTCAGTGAGTTTTTAGCCGCGCCAGATTCCGGTCCACAGGGAGAATTCTTTTGGTTGCATTTTTCACTTTCCAATTTGGCGTCTGAGTCCTGGCTACGGCGGAATCTGACTTTACCAGAGGCTTTTTACGAATCTTTGCACAGCGAGGTAGGCTCCACGCGTCTGGAGCAGGACGCTAACTCGTTGGTAGCAGTGATTCATGATGTACTTTTTGATTTCAAATTTGACCCTTCAGCGGTTGCAACTACCAGTCTCTATATTGATCTGCGTCTGCTGGTGAGCGCGCGCCTCCGGCCATTGCGCTCGGTTGACCAGCTCCGAGCGGCGGTGCGGGCGGGCCAAGTCTTTCGTTCGCCGGTTGACCTTCTAGCGCACTGGTTACGGGATCAGGCCAACGTGCTGGTTGATATTCTGCGGCAGTCCACCATGCGAGTGGATCAAATTGAAGACCGGCTCCTGGCCAATCGCATTTCCGCCAGTCGCACCGAATTAGGTTCCTTGCGACGGGTGTTGGTTCGACTCCAACGGCTCCTGGCTCCGGAACCCGCTGCTCTCTTTCGCCTTCTCAATCAGCCTCCGGAGTGGATTACCAAAGAAGACCTTCAGGAGCTGCAACAAGCCGCTGTGGAGTTTTCCACTGCAGTCGGTGACTCAGTTGCCTTGGTTGAGCGCGTCAAACTCATTCAAGAAGAACTGGGTGCACTCGTCAATGAACAGACCAACCACACACTATTTGTGTTAACGGTAGTAACGGTGTTGGCATTGCCTATCAACCTGGTCGCGGGCTTATTTGGCATGAACGTAGGGGGGATCCCTCTGGCCGAGAATGGACGCGGTTTCTTCGTCGTTGTGGGGATCTTACTGATTCTTACCGCGCTTTTGGCCTATTTAGCGCTCGGCAGACGCCGCGATTAGAGTTAGGAGAAGCTGGCTTTTCACAGCTCAGGTAAAGAGGGATTGCTGAGTTTTTCCACACTATCAGGTCGCAGACCCGCCGCATGAATCCAAGGCAAAACAGGTTTCCAATCTCTAAATCCGCGCCACATAGCATATTTCCTGAAATGTATTATGCCGACACACATATGATTCCAGGCGATCACTAACCCCCTGCGGTCGGTATGAGCGACCATTGTTCCATGTTTTTTCTCCTCCTCCACTCGCCTTAAGCATAGCGCAATGAAGTCGAAGGGTACGAATAACAGAAGAAGCGCTAACTTAATGCCATTGGCCTGAGGAGTCGTGGAGTCATTCCCGGGCGGCTTGTTCCAGGCTGGACACGGATAGTTTGCGCAGCATGGAACGCTTTTTCTGCTGATGTTGTTCCATGCGTTGCAGGACGCTGTTGAGAAATTCCACCGCCTCGACGATATAAGGACCTTTGTTGAGCATCACACACTCAGCGCGTCCGCTCATGGCAGCGTCGGTGACTTCCGCCCGTGAGGGCGCGCCTTTCTTCGCGAGCGACTCAAGCACTTGTGTCGCCCAAATGACGGGAACGTGCGCGGCTTCACATAACCACAGGATCTCCTCTTGGACTTCCGCCATGCGCTCAAAACCAAGCTCCGCCGCCAGGTCGCCGCGCGCCACCATCACCCCCAGGGGAGGCGTGCGTAAGCCGGCGAGCAGTAAACGCGGCAGATTTTCAAACGCCAGGCGAGTTTCAATCTTGAGCACAACGCCGACCTGTCGCGTCCCACGGACGGCAAGCTCGTGCTGGAGTTGGGCAACATCCTCGGGAGTACGGACAAACGAGAAGCCAACCATGTCTGCCGCTCCCGCAGCAAAATCGAGATCTTGCAGATCTTTAGGCGTCAACGCGGGTAGATGCAACGCGGTATCCGGCAAGTTGATGCCTTTGTCAGAGCGTAATTTTGCGCCATTCAGGCGAGCGTGAGTAATAGTGACGTCTATCAATTCCGGCTTCACGCTACGAATCACGCCAGTAATCTTGCCATCGTCAAAGAGGATACGTTCGCCAGGACGGGCGTCACGAAACACCTCCGGCAGAGAGCAAGGAATCTTGGCCGGTTCCATGATCGTTCCAGCGGCGCTGAGTTGCGCCGCTCGTCCTTTCTGGGTGGCCGGCACCAATAAGAGCGTCTCTCCCGAGTGTAAGACGAGAGGATCCATGACGACGGGGAGGTCGCCAACCGTTCCCTTCTCGACCTCACCATTGACGCGATGCAGTTGGATTTGCGCTCCAGCCTCTACGTATGTGGTGCGCAGGGATTCCGCCCAGCGGTCGTTGCCGACCTCCTCAACAACCGTGAGAGTCGTGCGTTTTCTGCGCGCGTCGACAACTTGGAGTACGTCGTTGCGTTTCACCTTCGCAAGAAAAGCGCCGTTCACCGGCAAGACTGCGGAAGCCGACGTTGGCGGAGTCATGGGAGCTTCCGCGGACGTCAGCCAGATATGCGCCGGAGAGATAATAAGGCCGCGCGCGTCTCGACGCGGCTGCCAGCGAACAAGTCGCGCACTTTCTTCCACGGCGCCTGTACGCAGCTTGGGGCCGCCCAAGTCCACCAGGACCCGGCCCGAACGTTGCAATTCTTGCCGCGCCCGCCGGAAATGTTCCACCATTGCAGTCCAGACCTGACGATCATCATGCGCGCAATTGATGCGCATGATATCCATCCCCGCCGCAACCAGATCGCGGACAAGCGCATAATTCACGGCGGCTTCACTTGGCATGGTCACCATGATCCGCACCGTACTGCCGGGACCGGGAGGGCCTAGTAAGACTTCAGCGTGCTGCTGTAAGAGGGCCGGACCAGTCGCAAAGTCCACGGGAGGAACGAACGCTTCAAAGCTTGGCGGGCGTCGACCGGCTAAAGAATGCAACACGGCCCAGACCGCGTTCAAAGTCGCCAAGACGTGAGCTTCGCTTCGTCCAAGAGAGGACAGTCCCAAATAGGACAGCTGACTCTGGAGCTCCCGAAGATCATACTGGCGGAGCGCCAGGTAGTGGAGCAAGTTTTTCGCACTGTGTTGGTATTCGGGATGGATCCGGGCAAGCTCAGCAGCGAGAGACTGCTCTATTGCCTGAGTACGGGCGCGTAGACTCCCGATATGCACCAGCAATGGTTCAAGGAGCGTGGACTTTCTTGACACCGACATAGGACTCGCTTTTGTGGCTCATCATGAGCCCAAAGATTCATTCAATCCACTATGGTGAGGTACTGTTCATTCGCCTGGTTTCTAAGAAAATTGGCAAAACGTTTCTTAATGCCGGGCAATTTCATGAGAAGCGTCATCGTTGTTTTCTTCGTTTCTTTGGCGACCGTTGACGGATTAAAATACTCCCTCGCATTCTTCACCGTGAGCACGAAGGGCGCTTTGCCGTCCTTTACGAGAATGTAGCTCATGATCAAAGCGCCAGTCCGATGATTTCCCTCTATATATAGTTGCGGTTGGCTGAGAATGCGAACATAGACGCCAGCCGCTCGCTTCCAAGACGATTTATAAATATGTTTTTCGTACCATTGCAAAACATGATTGATATTAAACTCTGATTGCTCGTAAAACCGCTGTGTCGTCGCTTTGAGATGTTTATCGTGTTCGTGGCGGACTTGCGGGTTAAGACCACACAGCACTCGATGGTTGAGCTCGACGAGATAGGAAACATGCTTCGGCGT
Source organism: Binatia bacterium (assembly GCA_050185455.1). Taxonomy (GTDB): domain Bacteria; phylum Desulfobacterota; class Binatia; order Bin18; family Bin18; genus SYOC01. The sequence goes on from JBFWZL010000184.1 coordinate 6,687, forward strand.
CAGCAACTCGATATCGTCCACGATCGCTTGGTCCACAAGTGAGTAGCCGGCCATCATGTTGTTCACAACTTCATCGGTCATTGAGTCTCGTCGGGAACGGAGCAGGGTATTGATCTTCGGGAACTCTCGCTGCACCGCCCGTAGAGATTGCTCAATCGCTTTGAGGTCTAACCGACGTCCTTGCACGAATTAGACGTCCCCGAGACAGCAGTTCATTCAACCGACTAGATTCCAGGCGGCGATTTACGAAATGTTATCGAGAGCGCTGGCGGTGAGCGTGACGATATGCGGTGGTAGACGAAGATAGCCTAGGGATTCACTATATTCTTGCCCGACCGTCAAACACCAATTCACGTATTCCTTTAAAGCCGCGGCCTTTTTCGGATCATCGTACTTTTTATACAGAAGAAGCCAACTATACGTGACGATAGGATAAGACTCCTTACCCGAAGGGTCAGGGAAAAAAATGCGCAGGTTTTCCGGCATCTCGGCATTGATTAAGGTCGCCAAGCCGCTGCCGCCGTGCGGTCGAATGAATTGCCCCTCCTTGTTTTCCAGCCATGCCATTTGGAGCCCCGTGCGCGCGGCGAAACCATATTCGACATACCCGATCGAGTTCTTGCTAATTTTAATACGTCCCGCCACGCCGTCGTTGCCGTTGACCTGCATGACGTTTCCAGGCCACTTAACCGTCGACCCAACACCAGGGCCGCGGTCGCGCCAGTCTTCACTGATCGCGCTAAGATGATTCGTAAAGGCGAATGTTGTCCCACTACTGTCCAGCCGCACAACGCGAACGATCTCTTCGCTAGGGAAATGCAGCCCAGGATTGCTCTCCTGAATGCGTGGGTCATCCCAGCGTGAGATCTTGCTCTGAAAAATATCGACGTACACGTCTCGTTTGAGTTTCAGGTCGCCGCCAAGACCGTCGAGGTTGTACGCCAGCACGATACTTCCCGCCGTAACCGGCACGAGCTGCGCGCCCTGCTGTATGGACGCCATGTCTTCATCCTTAAGAGCTGCATCGCTCGCGCCAAAATCCACCGCGCCAGCTAGAAATCGCTTGGTTCCTTCCCCGCTACCGACTGCGTCGTAATTGAGCTTGGTCCCTGGACGCTGTTTTGCGTATTCTTCCCGCCATTTCTTGTAGAGTGGGGCCGGAAACGTGGCGCCGGCTCCCTGGAGTTGGACTGCGCCGGCGGGAACATTGCCGCCAGTGCTATCGCGAGTGCAGGAAACCCCGAGGCAGCACAACGCAACCGTTAAGAACAACGCAAGATCGTGACGAGCAAGCATAAACGCATCTCCGTACCTCCGCATCAACTGAACTCGCCGCGAAGATATTGTCGTGTGTACTCTTCCTTGGGATTGTCGAACATTTCCTTCGTGTCGCCGTATTCCACGAGATACCCGGTCCGCCCACCACCAGAAGTGTCAACGTACATGAAGGCGGTCTTGTCCGCCACCCGCATCGCCTGCTGTAGATTGTGGGTGACGATGGCAATAGTGTACCGCTTCTTGAGGTCTGCCATGAGTTCCTCGATGCGGCGGGTGGCAATCGGATCGAGCGCCGAGCAGGGTTCGTCCATCAGCAGCACCTCCGGTTCGGTGGCGATGGCGCGCGCAATGCAGAGGCGTTGTTGCTGACCGCCGGACAACGATAACCCGCTTTGTTTGAGCTTATCTTTCGCTTCATCCCAGATAGCCGCGCCTTGGAGGGCCTTTTCGACTCGTTCCTGGATATCGCCTTTATAGCGGTTCAGTCGCAGCCCGAAGGCTACGTTATCAAAAATGCTCATGGCAAAGGGATTGGGCTGTTGGAACACCATGCCGATGTAGCGACGAACGACGACAGGATCGACTTTCGACGCATAAATATTTTGCCCGCGGAAGTGGACATGTCCCTCCAGGCGGAACCCCCGCACTAAATCATTCATGCGATTCAGGCAACGCAAAGCTGTGCTTTTCCCACAGCCGGAAGGGCCAATAAAAGCGGTGATTTTCCCTTTTTCGATCGGGAGATGACTGTCGCGCACGGCGCGGAACTTGCCATAATATAAATTGTTAATCTTGCAATCGATGACGACTGGGCTTGCCTCAGCGCCCGTGGTCGCACCGTTGTGGCTTTTTGCCTGGACGGTTGCACTCATTAGAATTCTCCTTAATGATCGCGCGAGATCGTTTACATTTTGCGCCGAGAGACCAGCTGACCCGTAATGTTCAAGGTCAGCACGATCAACACCAGAACCAAAGCGGCGGCCCAGGCTAATTCGATCTGGTTATCAAATGGCATGCCCGAAAAGTTGTAAATTAACACTGCAAGTGATGCGGTCGGTTGCATCATCTCTGTTGCTTGGCCTTGTTCAAAGATCCAGTAATTGCTGAAGAGAGCGGTGAAGAGCAGAGGCGCCGTTTCTCCGGAGGCGCGAGCCACCGCCAACATCACTCCCGTCAACATACCGGGTAGAGCGGTGGGCAACACCACTTTCCACACCACCTGGCCGTGCGTACACCCCATACCGAAGGCGGCCTCTTTCATGCGGGTTGGCACCATCTTCATGGCTTCCTCCGCTGTCAGCATCACCGTCGGAAGCATCAACAAAGCGAGGGCGACGCCGCCCGCCGGGGCGGAATAGGTGCCGGTCAACAAGACGACGGCGGCGTAAGCGAACACTCCCGCGAGGATAGAAGGAAGTCCGGTCAGCGTCTTCGCGCAGAAGCGCACGGTTTCCGCAAGTTTACTGTCCGGTCCAAGCTCCGCCAGGAACACCGCGGCAAGAACGCCAAACGGCACACTGACCGCTGCGGCGATTCCGACCATTATCAGCGTGCCGGCGATAGCGTTGCCGAACCCTCCGCCTTCCTCGAAAGCGGTCGGGGGCAGTTCAGTGAACAACTGCAAACTGAGCCGGGCTCCGCCGCGCCAGATCAACATGATCAGTACCGAAAACAGCGGGATGCAGGCGATCACCGCCATTATAGCGGTGATGATGCTGAGCCCGACGCTTACAAGCGTGCGCGCATCGCCAAGCGACTTCTCCAGTCGTGGCGCCTCGGTGGAGCCGGCGGCTTGGACGCCGTCACGGCGATTCATTTCCGTGCTCCTCTCGCGCCGGCAGTGGCGTAGGTGAGCACCGCCGCGCCGCAGACGTTCACAAGCAATGTAATTGCCATGAGTATCACGGCGGCATACATCAGCACCTGGATTTCGACGTCTCCGGCTTCTGGAAAATTGAGGGCGAGCAGCGCCGCCAGTGTATTCGCCGGCGAGAAGAGCGAAATGCTGAGCTGGTTCGAGTTGCCCACCAGCATCGCGAGCGCCATGGTTTCCCCCAACGCGCGGCCAAACCCGAGGACCAGTCCGCCAAAAATGCCAGTCGCGGCGGTGGGTACGATAACTTTGAGAATCGCTTCCCAATGCGTTGCTCCCATACCATAGGCCGCCTCCCTGATCTTCGGTGGAACAGAGCTCAGCGCGTCACGCGAGATAGCCGCAACGGTCGGCAGAATCATGATGGCGAGCACGAGAGCGGCGGGAAACATGCCCGGGCCGCTCAGGGAGGTAGAAAAGAAGGGGATCCAGCTCAGGTCGGAATGCAACCACTCAGCGACCGGACGAATCGTCGGGATGACCACGAAAATACCCCATAACCCGTAGACGACGCTGGGAATGGCGGCCAATAGCTCGACAATATTTTTGAACACCACCTCGAGTTGGTAAGGGAGAAAATCCTGGGTGAGAAAGATGGCGATGGCGACGCCAAATGCCCCTCCAATCAGTAACGCCAACAGCGAGCTATACAGAGTGCCCCAAATCTCTGGCAGAACGCCAAATTGGCCCGCGTTCGTGTCCCAGGTGGATGAAGAAACAAATGCAAACCCGTGGTCACGGATCGCTGGAACGGCTTTGCCGCCGATCTCCCACAAAATATACAATAGCAATACGATTGTGAGCCAAGCGAAGGCTAACGCTAAGCCCCGAAACAAGCGGTCAAAAAACAAATCGAATGAAGACGGTGGAGAAGATATCGACTTGTCCGAGAGTGCTTCTGGATCAAGGAGGAGTGACGCCATAAAATAACGATTCGTTTTCTTTAGTTTAGTGCTTTACTTATTGGATGGTTTGCGCCGCGGCGCTGACGGTTTGCACGACATTGTCTGGCAAAGGGATATAGCCCATGCGACTGCTGATTTTTTGCCCTTCGGTCAGACAGTACTTGACGACATCCCGCAGAATCTCGGCCTTTTTGGGATCGTCATACTTTTTGTAGAACAGCATCCAGGTGTAGGTGACGATCGGGTAGGAGGCGTCGCCCGCAGGGTCAGTAATCCATACGCGTAAGTCGCCGTCGCTCATCTTCGCGTTCGCCAACGCGGCTACGCCGCTCTCATCGTCGGGAGTAACGAATTTTCCTGCCTTGTTCTCCAGGGCAACTATGTCGACTTTGGCAAGCTTGGCAAAGCCATACTCGATGTAGCCAATTGCTCCGGGGGTTTGCTTGACGGTGGCCGTGACGCCGTCGTTTTTCGGGGACGCCACAATCTTATCGCTACTCGGCCAGTTC
>JBFWZL010000185.1:0-11250 GCA_050185455.1 Binatia bacterium
GTTGTAGCATACAAACGGAGGAGGAGAAAAGAAAAAAACCTCCAGGTCTTCCCAGTCAGCAGGGAAAAAGGACGGCAACGTCCGCCAATTCTTTTCCTTACTCTTGAGCCGTTTCCCCATCCTTGCGCCAGATCTTCCCTTCCTTCACCATACAAGAGCTTGAGTTCGCGGGTGAGTGTGACTTCAGCCGCCACTCCTTACAGCGCGGCGTGACATGAAACATCAGCGACCAGAAAATCAGACGAACTGGAGTGCAAGCCAACATTGCTAAGGTAAAGGTATCTATGAAAAAACTGAGTCATGTTGATACTCAAGGACGCGTGCGCATGGTCGACGTTTCCACGAAACAGATCACTGTGCGTGAAGCCGTCGCGACCGGCGCCGTGCGTATGCGACCGGAGGTTCTCCGCCTTATCGTGGCGGGGCAAATCCCGAAAGGCGACGTCCTCGCCACCGCGCGTCTCGCGGGCATCATGGCGGCGAAACAAACGCCGGATTTAATTCCGCTCTGCCATCCGCTGCCAATCGCCTCCGTCAAGGTTGAATTTACTCCGGATGAAACCGCGGGAAGCATTGCGATTGAAGCCCGCGTGAAGGTTGAAGGAAAAACCGGCGTGGAGATGGAGGCGCTGACGGCGGTCTCCGTGGCTGCGCTCACCATCTACGACATGTGCAAGGCAGTGGATAAAGGAATGGTCATTTCCGACATCTGCCTGCACAAGAAAACTGGCGGGAAAAGCGGAACGTATGTGAGGGCGGCGTGATCACGATCAGACTCAAGTCTGGCCGAGAGGGTCCGGTGCGAGCAGGCCACCCGTGGATTTTCTCCGGAGCCATCGATGCCATTCAAGGGCAAGATAGCGCGGGAACGCTTGCGCGAGTCATGACGGCGGAGGGCAGGGTCCTCGGTATCGGCTATCACAATCCGCGCTGTTCAATCGCCGTGCGCATGTTGACGCGTGAAGACAGACCAATCGACGCCAGCTTTATCGGGCAACGTCTCGAATTCGCGTTTGCTCTTCGTCGCGCCCTGCTCCCGCCAGACACGACGGGGTACCGTTTAGTCAACGGCGAGGGCGATTTTCTTCCCGGGTTTGTTGTCGATGTGTATGGGCAGTTTATCGTTTGTCAATGCTTGACGGCTGGAGCGGAGGCGTTAAAACCGCTTCTCATCGCCGGGTTGGTCTCCTTATTGTCGCCACAAGGCATTTACGAAAAAAGTGAGGGAACCGTTCGACAGGAAGAGGGCTTGCCTAACGCGACCGGTCTTCTTTGGGGCGTTGAGCCTCCCCCCTTTATGGAAATTCAGGAAAACACTTGCCAGTTTCTGGTCGATCCAAGAGGCGGACAGAAGACCGGGTTTTTTCTCGACCAACGGGACAATCGAACTCTCGTGCGCGACTTGGCCCAAGGCAAACACGTATTGAACGGGTTCGCATACACTGGAGGCTTTGGCGTCTTCGCCGCGAAGGGAGGCGCACGACACGTCGTCTCGGTAGAAAGTTCGGACGCCGCCCTTCATCTTGCCCGGCGGAACTGGGACATCAATCACATTGCCGAAGGACAGGGAACCTTTGTACAGGCGGATATGTTCACCTATTTGCGAGAAACGCGCCAAGCGTTTGATCTCATCATTCTCGACCCTCCGCCCTTTGCTCGTCGGCGACAGGATGTCCCAGCCGGGCTCAAAGGATACAAAGAAATCAATCTTCAAGCATTCCGCCTCCTTGCCCCAGGAGGGCAACTCTTGACCTTTAGCTGTTCTCAACACATTCTTACTCAGGATTTTCTCCAAACCACCTTGTTCGCGGCAGCCGACGCCAGACGACAAGTGCAGCTCCTGAAACATCTTGGACCTGCTGTTGACCATCCTCTCAATCTCGTCCATGTTGAGGGCGCGTATCTAAAAGGACTCTGGTTGCGGGTAGGGGATTGAATTTTTCAGAAAAACGTGGGACACTCCTCTTGATTTTCCATCCAGAGCGATGAATATCGTAAGCTACAATCTTTTCATTTGCCGTTATTTCACCATTCGTAGTAATTGATTACCCTCTGTTTACTGCCGCTTTTTCCTCGGAAGATCTTCCCGAAACGGCGGCAACAGGGATTGTTATTGACCCTTAGCCTTCTTTTCGAATCGAGAGAAGAAGCTGAAAGAGGAAGACAATATGCGAGGTCGTCCTGCAGAGCAGGAGAAAGCCACAACAAAAGCAAAACGGAGCCCCAAGCAAGCTCAGCCGACGACCAGACGGGCGACGACGAAGCACAAGGAAGCTCCTGAGGTGCACGAAACAGTAGAAGAAGATGTTGAGCTGGAGGAAACCCTACAGGCAGACATGACTCCACCTCAAGCGGCGCCGCCGCTACTTGTGCCGACACCGACCTTCGTCAGCCGTAACATCGTCGCTCCAGACGGTAGCGTCCGTCCGGGATGGGAGATGTGGATTGGCGATCACTGTTTTGGTCGTGCGGATAGTAAAGAATTACTGCTGGCGAGCTTCCAACGCCTACAGAGCCCGCCAGAAAGTTTTCATTGGCGCGAAGTGCGCAACCGTATGCAAATGAGGGGCCGCCCACGACCTGTAGTTCAGTCTGAACCGGAAAAGGACGAGACGTGGGAAAAAGAGGAAGCAGAAGAACCTTTGCTTCTTGGTGAAGAGGAGACTGAAGGATTTCAAGAACTTACGTGGGACAACGCGTAACCCACCTGGAGGAAGAGACGCAGATAAGCCGTTTCTTCCTCATCACACTGTTCCAGGTCCGTTTTCATCTTTCATCCTCACCAGCCCTCTATCGTTTTCAGTACTAAATAGTCTGTCCGGTTAAGCCTAATAGGCGCCGCTTGCACGCACGATATCCTCCTTCAAAATATCAGCGGAAACTTCTGACGGCTCAGAAGGGAAAATCCGTAAGCGACTGCAGCAATCAAACAAACAGAATATAACAAATCCGAGGGTAGCATGAACACGCGCGTCGGCTTTATTGGCCTTGGTATTATGGGGAAACCGATGGCTAGGAATCTGCTCAAGGCGGGATTCCCACTCACTGTATATAGCCGTCGCCGGAGTGCAGTCGAAGAGATTATGGCCGATGGCGCGACTGGGGCGTCCTCTCCACGCGAGGTGGCGGAACAATCCGACGTGGTCATTACCATCGTGACGGATACCCCGGATGTCCGACAGGTCGTTCTTGGTGAGAATGGCGTACTTACAGGATTCCGATCTGGAGGAATCATCATCGATATGAGCACGATCTCACCTACAGCAACACGAGAAATCGCCGCCACTGCCCACGCTGAAGGCGTTGACTTCCTTGACGCGCCCGTCAGCGGTGGAGAAGGCGGAGCCATTGCCGGGACCCTCTCAATCATGGTCGGGGGGAAAGAGGAAACGGTCACCGCCATCCTCCCGCTTTTACAGGCAATGGGAAAAAACATTATCCGCGTGGGAGAATCCGGTGCGGGACAACTAACAAAGTTATGTAATCAGATCGCGGTCGCGGTTACCAATCTCGCCATGAGTGAAGCGTTGATGTTCGGCGCGAAGGCAGGCATCGATCTGGAAAAAATGCATCAGGCGATCAGTGGAGGTGCGGCCGGCTCCTGGCAATTGACCAACCTTGCGCCGCGCATTTTTCAGCGCGACTTTGCGCCAGGCTTCATGGTCAAGCTTCAGCAGAAAGACTTGAGGCTGGTCTTGCACGAAGCTGACCGCTTGCACCTCGCGCTTCCGGCGACAAGTTTAGTCCATAATCTCTTTAATGCTCTGGAAGCGGCGGGCGCGGGCGACGAGGGGACACAAGCTCTGGTTAAAGTGTTGGAGCGTTTAGCGGGAGTTGAGGTGAAATCCTAACAATTGCGGATTTGGGATTGCGCCTTGCAGAGGAAACCCACCCTCAATTTTTCTGGCAACCCACAATCTACACTCCACGGTCCATCTAATTTGTCATCTATTCTGACGCTAGCTTCTTGAGGTCCTTGTACCAGTTCTCGTAAGGTCATGGCGGTCAGTCACTTTGTCACTTGCCTGAACCCACACTCAGTCTGATCTATAGACTTCAAGTTGTCCTATAAAGAATTTTTCCCAGGAAAGTTACACAACCCGACGGGATGGGAAGAAAAGAAAAACTTATACCCTCCTACATTTCCTGTACAACCTCTGACATTTAATGACCAATCGCTAGAGTCTGTCTCCTCGCTCGCATCAGCCTTCAGGCTGGCTAAGTTCCTGATTTGCAAAGACGACCCTAAAAATCATACTCTTTGGCATAGGGCTTGCGCTGGAGGTCGAGCCATCTTCGAAAAAGGAAGGAATGGAGAAAATGAACGGTGCGGCAGTACAGACTACGGAATCGGCAGAGGATCCTGGTCAAGCGGTCTTTCCCTCGCTTAGACCTTCTCTGTTTTCTTCAACCATTGGTCTTCTCTGGGCCCAATTCCTCGGCGCCTTTAATGACAACTTCTTTAAGATTGTCGTCTCGATGTTCGCAGTGAGCGCCGCCGCGAATACCGACCACAGCGGCGGGATGCTCTCGCTCATCGGCGCGCTTTTTATTTTACCGTTCTTGGTATTTTCCGGTTACGCCGGTCACGTTGCCGATGTCTACAGCAAGCGGCAGGTGCTCATCGCCACGAAAATCCTTGAGATCGCCACCATGATGTTGGGATTCGTCGCTTTTCTCTCAGGGCAGTTCTCGTTCATGCTCGCTGTGCTTTTCCTCTTGGCTCTCCAGTCGACATTCTTCAGTCCCGCCAAGTACGGCATCCTTCCCGAATTGGTGGAGATCAAAGATCTCTCCCGCGCCAACGGGTGGCTAGAGATGAGCAGCTTTCTCGCCATTATCCTCGGAACGTCACTTGGCAGCGTCTTGTTCGCCGTCTGGAAAGACCGACTCCCGTGGATCGGCTTGATCGCCATCGGTCTCGCCATTGTCGGCACTTTTGCCAGTCTTCGCGTCCCGCAAGTTCCCTCTTTCGGCGTACGTAAGCCGCTGCACCCCAATCCGTTCAGTGAGATCACTCTCGGCTTAGCGCGTTTATACACCGACAAGGCATTGTGGTTGACGGTGATCGGCATCTCTTACTTCTGGTTTTTAGGCGCATTGATGCAGATGAACATCATTCTCTTTGGTAAAGAGGTGATGCAGCTTGATGACCTACGTACAGGACTCTTGGGAACATTTCTCGCTATCGGCATCGGCACGGGAAGCGTCGCCGCCGGTCGTCTGTCTGGTGAGAAAGTGGAATTAGGCTTGACTCCGCTGGGTTCGCTCGGCATGGGTCTCTTTTCTCTCCTCTTGACGTATTCGGCTTCGTCCTACGCGCAAGTTGCGCTCGCGCTCATACTACTGGGCTTCGCGGGCGGCTTGTTCATCGTGCCGTTGAATGCGTCGCTACAACAAAAAAGCGGGCAGGCGGAAAAAGGCCGCCTCCTGGCCACAAACAATTTTCTCAATACTATAGGTATTCTGCTCGCCTCGACCATGTTGTGGCTGATGCACGATCAGTTGCATCTGCAGGCGGACCAGATCGTCCTGATCTGCGGATTCTTTACGTTGTTAGCAACCCTCTACATGCTGCGCGCGCTTCCCGACTTTCTAATCCGCTTCTGCCTGTGGCTCCTAACGCATACAATCTACAAGATTCGTATTGTTGGGCAGCAGCACGTTCCTGCGCGTGGTCCGGCGTTGCTGGTGTGTAACCATGTGTCCTTCGTGGACGGTCTCCTCATCGCCGGTTGCATTCAGCGTTTCATCCGTTTTCTTGTCTACCAACCTATCTATGAACACAAAGCCTTAAACTGGTTCATGCGGCTGATGAAAGCAATTCCCGTTGCCGGCGGAAACGCCAAAGCCGTTTTCGCATCGCTGGAACGCGCGCGCGAAGAGCTACGTCAGGGTCACGTGGTGTGCGTCTTCGCCGAAGGCGCGATTACGCGCACGGGAAACCTCCTCCCCTTTAAACGCGGATTTGAACGAATCGTAAAAGACCTGGACGTTCCCGTCATCCCCGTACAGCTCGATCGTTTATGGGGCAGTATTTTCAGTTATCAAAACGGGAAATTTTTCTGGAAATGGCCGCGACGCGTCCCCTACCCTGTAACCGTCTCCTTTGGCGCACCTTTGCCCTCAACCACCAAAGCCGAGACGGTGAGACAGCTCATCGGCGAGTTAGGAAGCGCCGCAGTCGATCATCGCCGCACCACACGTGACCTGTTGCACTTGCGCTTCATCAAAACCGCCAAACGTCGCTGGTTTAGCGCTTGCATGACTGATTCCACCGGTAGAGCACTCACCTACGGGAAGACGCTAATCGGCGGCATGCTCCTGGCGCGTTGGCTACGACACCAACGTCGTGACGACGCCAGGATCGGTCTTCTACTGCCAGCCTCCGTCGGCGGCGCCTTGGCGAATATTGCGGCCCTGTTGGCGGGCAAGACTCCAGTCAATCTTAATTTCACTGCCGGACGAGAAGCGCTGACCTCGGCGCTGCACCAGTGCGCCATACGCACAGTCCTCACCTCGCGCCTGTTTCTGAAAAAAGCTCAGCTTGAAGAATTGGATGGCATGGTGTTCGTCGAAGACATCCTCCCGCATATTTCAACATTGCAGAAGATGTGGGTAAGCCTGCTCGCGTTACTCACGCCGACCCGTTTGCTCCAAGCGCTCTATCATCCCCGCGCGCAGACGCCTCAGAGTCTGGCGACCGTGGTGTTTTCCAGCGGCAGCACGGGCGTTCCCAAAGGCGTCATGCTTTCTCATCATAACGTCTTGTCGAACGTCGAGGCGATTCAGCAGGTGTTCTCCACCACGAAGCAAGAATGCCTCATGGGAGTGTTGCCCTTATTCCACTCCTTCGGATTCACGGGAACGCTGTGGTTGCCCATCATTGCCGGCTGGCGCGTCGCCTACCACCCGAATCCTCTTGATGCAAAAACCATTGGGGAGATGGTACAGAAGCACAAGGCAACCATCCTCATCAGCACCCCAACCTTCTATGCCGCCTATCTTCGCAAATGTTCATCTGAAGAGTTCGCCTCACTGCACTACGCCATTGCCGGCGCGGAGAAACTTCGTCCAGCCCTCGTTCAAGCTTTCAAAGAAAAATATGGCATTGATCTATTGGAAGGATACGGCTGCACGGAAATGGCGCCGGTGATCGCGGTTAACAGTGTAGATGTGACCCATACCGAGCCGCGCCAGATCGGCTTCAAGCCCGGAACCGTGGGGCATCCACTACCCGGCGTCGTCGTCAAAATTGTTGATCAGGAAACCGGGCGTCCGCTTCCGTATAACCAGGAAGGACTCCTCTTGGTGAAAGGTCCGAACCGTATGTTAGGTTATCTGGGGCAGCCGGAGAAAACGCAGGAAACCCTGCGGGATGGTTGGTATGTCACCGGCGACATCGCCAAGCTCGACGAAGACGGCTTCGTGCATATCACCGATCGTCTCTCACGCTTCAGCAAAATCGGCGGTGAAATGGTTCCGCATCTCAAAATCGAAGAAGCCCTCGGCCAAATCCTGGGAGAGGCGCACTGCATCGTGACAAGCGTACCGGACGAGCAGAAAGGCGAACGTCTTGTCGTTCTCCACACGCAGCAGAATCTGGCGGCGGCAACGCTCTGGGAGCATCTCAACCAAAGCGCTCTCCCGCGTTTGTGGCTTCCCAAACGGGAACACTTTTATTCCGTGGAATCCTTGCCTCTGTTGGGTACGGGGAAAGTGGATTTACAGGCGGCCAGACAAATGGCGACAGCAATGGTGAACGGACTCCGGGCAAATTAGGGAGCGCGCGTATGAAATCCGTCGCCGGAGCAAACGTGACAAAAATAGTAAGTTTTCCCGCACGCAAGGATCATGATCGACGAACGTTGACCAGCCGCCGAGAGGCTCTAGCACTTATATCAACTGGCGCCGCCCATCTTTTTTTTGAAAACGTAATGGCGACAAAGTGGGAGTTTATGCTCTGTGCATTTGCAGCCTGGAGCGTGTACCTCGTTCGACAAACCCGCCGTGGGCCTGCGATGTGGGAGCAATGGGGATTTCGCTGGGAGCATTTCGCCGCCACGTTCGCCTGCGCCGGTATTGTCTTCATCGTCGGGGCCATCACCCTTGCTGGTATCGCCATCTATCGCGGCGAGTTCGTGATGCATTGGCATATGCTTCCTCTGCTCGTCGTGTATCCGCTGTGGGGCCTTCCCCAACAGTTTCTCCTGCAAGCGCTCCTGACGAGAAATTTTGTAGTCGGAGTTCCTTGGCTCCGTTCTCCTTGGCGAGTCATCCCTCTCGCGGCGTCGCTCTTTGCGCTTGCGCATTGGCCGGACACAATTTTGGTGGGAGCAACATTCCTCCTGGGACTGGCTTTCACGCCGATGTATCTCCGCTGGAGGAACCTGTGGCCGCTCGGTCTTTTTCATGGTTGGCTGGGAGCGTTGACGTACTTTTGGCTGCTTGGCCGAGACCCTTGGGTGGAACTGCTGGGTTAAGGAGAGGAGTTTTTCATGCAATGCCCTGTATGCAACACAATACTATCGCTCGGCGCTCACGCGTGCCTTCACTGCGGCGCGGATCTCACCCTGCTACAGTCTTTTGACAAAATGAAACAAGAATGGCGGCAAAGCAAAGACGACATCTCCGCTCGATTCAACCGATTACAAGCGCACTTCGACTCATGCGAAGCATTGATCATCTCCCACCTGCGGGACCGACGGCGATCCGCACCATTTGAAACAGCATCGCCGCAGATTGAATCTCCCGCACCGGCATCACCAGCGAATATCCCTCCTTTAACAGAGTCTTCTGAGAAAGACGCTCAGGAAGAAGCGCCGCAGCCCCCTCCACCTCCGGCATGGCCTTCTCACGCCACTTCGCTTCCCTCGACCAGCAGCACAACGGAAGTGCAACTCGGACAAAAATGGCTGTTGATTGGCGGCATCGCCATTACCGTCTTCGGCCTTGGCTTCTTTCTAAAGTACGCCTTCGAACAGAATTGGGTCGGACCTGCCGGGCGCGTTGTCCTCTCCTACCTTGCCTCGGCGGCGTTCTTGGGTGTAGGGGATCACTTCAGACGCAAAGAGGCAAAAATCTTTGGCCTGTACTTGCTGGGCGGTGGTATTGCCGCGCTCTACCTCACCACCTTCGCGGCAAGTCAAATTTATGACCTCATCGGACCAGTCCCAGCCTTCGGGCTCATGATGCTTGTCACGATCCTGGCGGGAACGCTTTCTCTCTTATACGACACTAAATGGTTATCCGTGTTAGGACAGATCGGCGGATTTCTTACGCCCATCCTGCTCAGCACAGGCCGAGATAATCAGCCCGCGCTCATGTCGTACATGACGCTGCTGAACGCAGGGATATTGGCTATCGCCGTCTTTAAGCAGTGGCCCGTGCTGAACTTCTTAGGATTTGGTTTCACCTGGCTTCTCTTCTCCGGGTGGTACGCATCATTTTACGAGATCGAAAAATTTTGGCGCACAACATTCTTTCTCAATCTCTTTTTTCTCATCTACGCCGTCGTGCCGTTCCTGTACTACTTCGTCCGAGAACGACAGGAACGCGTGACCGGCTTCGTTATCCTCTCCCCTAATGCTTTTATCGCGTTCGGATTCTCTTACGTCACGATTCGAGGATACACTACCTTACCGTTTGTCAGCATCGTCACGCTCGCCTACGCTGGTCTCTTTTTCTGGATGGCGCATTATCTCTACCAGCGCAGTCGCGAAAATCGTGACCCTTTCATGCTTATGCTCTCTCAAGGAATCTTTTTCCTGCTCATCACTGTTCCCATCTTATTTTCCGGTCACTGGATCACCATCTTTTGGGCGGCGCAGACAATTGCGCTGCTGTGGGCGGCGGTGCACCTGCAACATCGTTGGTTATATCGAGGAGCTGCGACGGTACTGGTCCTGACGGTGGGGAAATTCATCCTTCACGATTACGATGAGATCTTCCGCTTGCGTCTGCTTGACCTGTACTACGCTCGCGGCTTCACCTATCTCGTCGTGGAGCGCTGGCTTACGACCAGCGCGGTACTCGCCACCCTATTCACTTCGGCGCGTCTGTTGCGAACGGCCTCGACGGACGTTCTTCCTTCCTGGCTCGCAAAGGGAGAATCCCAACTCCTTCGCGTCTTTGGCATTGTGCTGTTTTTCGCACTGAATTGTGAGGTCGGAGCGTTTTTCTTTGATTACGCGCCACAAGCACGTTTCGCCGCGCTCTCCGTGCTGTGGACACTCTTTGCCGCCGCGCTTATGGGTTTGGGTTTTACAAAAGATCTAGCTAGCCTGCGGCAAACATCCCTGGGTCTCTTCGCCATCACGGTCGTGAAAGTCTTTTTCTGGGACATGGCGAAGGTCAGCACTCCGTTTCGCATCATTTCCTTCATAGTCTTGGGACTCATGCTCATCGGCGCTTCGTACCTCTATCATCGCTATCGGGAACAACTTGGCGTGGATACGACCGAGGAGGAACACGCACCATGAATTGTTCGCCTCTGGTTCGCCTCCCAGAAAAAATGCGCTATGGTGCCTCATCGACACGCAAGAAAGGCATCCGGTATGACGCGAGTGGCAATTGTGAAACCTGAGTCGGTCACCGATCCGATCATCCAAGAAATCTTCTCGTGGGTCACGAACATGGAAGGCGCGGTGCCCAACCATTTCTATGTGGAGATGAATTTCCCGGAATTTCTCAAAGCGAAACTCACCGCGACCAAAGTGCTCTGGCAAATGGGCGAATTATCACTTGCGGAAATTCAACACGTGGGAATTCTGGTTTCACAAGCGAACGGCTGCCCCTACTGCACCGCCGCCTTCTGCACCATTTTGAACTACGGTCTGCAAACCGAGGAACAGTACGTCCAAACTCTGCTTGCCCAAGGGATCGAGGTGGTGCAGGAAGAGCGCCTCAAAACCCTCCTCATCTTTGCGCTCACAGTGAATCAATCTCCTCAAGCAGTAACCGATCAGGACATCATCGATTTACACAAGGTAGGCCTTACAGATAAAGGCGTGGTTCAACTGATCCATGTCGTCAGCGACTTCGCCTCGTACAACCGGTTGAACCTCGCGTTGCAAACGGACTACGATTACCAAGACCTTTGGCGTCAAGTTGGTTTCGGCTGGCAACCAAGACCTGGTGAGCCCGCCGGCGACAACACCCGTGGAGTAAGGCCACAATAGCAATAGGCAACGATCGAGGGGGACTGTGCCATGAGCACCACGAAGTTCATGCTAGAAGAAAACCGCATGC
>JBFWZL010000186.1:0-11156 GCA_050185455.1 Binatia bacterium
ACGACGCTCTTCCGATCTGTTCGGAAATCCGCAATTTCATTCTGTGTACGCTCTTGTTTGCATCTTTCGCCAGGAGAAGACGCAAATCGGGGGCGCCCCCACATCGGAGTTGCCCCCGCACGCTCAAACCGCAGACATAAGACTATGCCCACCGCTATAGTTATGGAATCACGCTTGTCACACTTGCATCCGCACGATCTCTTGGTAGGCTTCTAGAATCTTATTGCGGATTTGCATCATGAGACGAAAAGAGACATCCGCTTTTTCCATCGCCACGATGGTTTCTTGGAGGTCTCCTTTTCCTTCCCCGATGAGTTGATGAATCGCCTGATCAGCTTGTTGCGTCAACTCATTCACTTCGCCCAAGGCTTGTTTGAGATGACCTTGAAAATCTTTCCCTTGGGCCTGTGTCGTGGAGGAGGCAGTCGAGGGACGGATAGGCGTTACAGGAGGAGCATACGTTAAATTAGCAATCTCTTTCATGACAAATCCTTCAGCAACTAGCATCAACGGTCAGCGATGCGCGATTAAAGACCATCCTTGGACTCTTTTCTGTTTCCTACAGGCTGAAAGATGAGAACATCTGCCTTATAGCCGCCCCATCTCCAAAAGCTTCCGCACTAGCGCTTTCGTTGCGTTAAACGTCGTCAAATTCGCCTCATAAGATCTTGTCGCCGACAGCAAATCCGTCATTTCTTCCATCGTATTGATATCGGGATACGATACGTAGCCTTCAGTATCGGCGTCCGGGTGTTGTGGGTCATAGACTTTTCTCGGCGCGCGAGTACTGGCCTGCACCTTAACGACCTCAACGGAATTGACGTCAGTTTGCGGGTCGCGCGAACGAAGCTGTAGCGGCAGAGAAGAATGCGCCTGCAAAAGCGACGGAAAATCGTTCGGTAACGGCAGAGCGCGAAAGAAGACGTTGCGGCGACGATATGGCCCGCCTTCAGGCGTCCGCGTTGTTTCGGCGTTCGCCAGGTTTCCGGCCACCACGCTCATGCGGGTGCGCTGTGCACTCATACCGGCGCCAGCAACATTAAAAATACGAAAAATATTCACAGCTTACCCTCTCCCTTCGCTGATTGCGTAGCGGAGCCCGCCTAACTTCCGAGAAAGCAATGTCACATTGGTCTCTTGAAGCAACGCATTCTCCGCTAATTGGGTCATTTCTTGGTCGATATCGACTTGGTTATGGTCAAGCTTTCCTTCCCCCCCCTTCTCTTCGGTCACCACTGCATTTTGCATCCCGGGACGGATATGTCCAGGGTGTGAGGTGGCCAGGAGCAGGTGTCCGTCTTGCATACCGGAAGATGAGGCTTGCCCCTGCGCAAGCGCTTGGAGTACGCCGGAAAACTGTACATCTCGCGGGCGATAATCAGGAGTGTCGGCATTCGCAATATTCGCCGCCAGTACTTCGTGTCGCATGGCCCGTAAACGCATTGCCGTAGTCAAGAGCGTGTGCGTGGGACTAAACAGTGTTAATCCAGCCATGATTGCGTGTCCTTCTTTTTCCTTTATAGCCTATTACTTAAACAACCGCGACCTTTTGATATTGCTTCAATTTATTTCTCAGTGTTCTCACGCTAATACCTAGGAGTTTCGCGGCTTGCGTTCGATTATCATTGACTTCACTCAGCGTTTTTTGGATGAGTCGCTCTTCGAGCTCTTGCACGGAAAGGCCGGCGCGAATGCGCTCGCTGTCGAGTTGAGGATCGAGCGTCTGGGGCCGGACGTCTGAAGGATTAAGGCTTGGCCGCGGCGACGTTGCGTGCTGGACACTCGACGCTAGACTCTGGCCGCTAGACATTATTGCTAGAGGTTCCTCTTCCAATAATAAATGCTCAGGCCGGACCACCTCTCCGCCAGCCATGATAGCGGCGCGCTCCAGAACATTACACAATTCGCGCACATTACCCGGCCACGTATGCAGATGCAGCGCCTGCACGGACTCAGCGGTAAGCACAACCTTACGATAGCCGGCGCGGTTCAGAAAAGCACGGGCAATATGTTCGATATCTTCAAGGCGTTCTCGTAACGGCGGCAGGCGCAGCGGAATGACATTCAGGCGGTAAAATAAATCTTCTCGGAACGCGCCGGTGCTGATCATCTGGCGCAAGTCGCGGTTCGTCGTGGCAATGACGCGAATGTCGATGCGCACCGGTTTACGCCCGCCCACGCGATCGACTTCACGTTCTTGCAGAGCGCGCAGCAGTTTCGCTTGCAGCGCGAGGGGCATCTCACTGACTTCGTCAAGGAGCATCGTGCCGCCATGCGCAAGCTCAAATTTTCCGGGTTTGCTGACTAACGCGCCGGTAAATGCTCCCCGCTCATGCCCAAACAGTTCAGACTCCAGCAACCCTTCTGGAAGCGCCGCGCAGTTGACCGCGACAAATGAGCCGGTACGACGTCGGCTCCGCTCATGAATGAAACGAGCAAGGAGTTCTTTACCGGTTCCACTTTCTCCTTGAATGAGTACCGAAGCCTGCGATTTCGCAACCTCCGCGGCAAATTTGAGGAGCGCATGCATACGCGGGTGCATGGTCACGATAGCGCCGGTCTCCAGAATTTCCTCCGCCTCATCTGTTTCGTAAGATACGCTCTCGCGCGTCAACGCCCCCTCAACCAGGCTTGTCAATTCGCGATAAGAAAACGGCTTTACTAACAAATCATAGGCGCCGCATTTCATGGCCTCGACGGCCTCAGGCACGGTCGCGTGGCCACTGATGACAATAAACGGCGGCGCTTCCTCGACGGCTTTCGTCCGTTTGAGCAATTCAAGCCCGTCTATCCCGGGCATGCGGATGTCGCTGATCACGAGATCAATACCTCCGGCTTTCACGACCTGCTCGGCTGACTCACCGTCCGCACATTGAATGGTTTCATAACCGGCGACGGACAATGTCTCGTTCATCGCCTCCCGCATGGTGGGATCATCATCAACAATGAGAATACGTTTCGTCATAGATAAAGTCTTTTCTTCGCGGTTGTTGCTCAAGCAGCCTCGGCAATACTGTCCGCGACTGGAAGAAATACGGAAAAACAAGCTCCTCGTTCAGGGGCGGGCGCCGCCTCGATGGAGCCGTCATGCGCGCAGATGATCTTGTGGGTCAGGGCGAGTCCAAGACCGGTGCCTTTTGGTTTCGTACTGAAGAATGGATCAAAAATTTTCTCACGGTTCTCGGGAGGAATGCCGACGCCTTCATCGGTCACACGGATCTCCAGCTCTTTATGAATGCGTCCGTTCATCGATGAGAAGGGGGAGCGGCGCGCGGCAATCCGGACAATGCCGCCTTCAGGCATGGCGTCACAAGCGTTAGTAACCAAATTGAGAAACACCTGGGTCAATAACCCACGGTCTCCCCAGAGCAGGGGCAGTTCGGCTTCGAGGACTGTCTCCAGCTTCCACTTCCCATTACCCAATAGGGGAGCAACCAAATCCGCAACATCGTGAAGCAGGACCGATACCGACAGTTCCTCACCGTTGATGCGAGGCTCTGCAGCAAAAGACAGTAACTGAGAGATCGTGGTATGCAAACGATGAACGGCTCCGAGAATCTGTGACGCCAGGCGATGCGTGTCGCCATCCGTGCGCTCCTTCAACAAAGACGCATACAACTCAATCCCGCCGAGCGGGCTTCTCACTTCATGTGCGACACTCGCGGCCATTTCGCCGAGTGAAGCTAACCGGCGCGTGCGCGCGGCCTCCGCCTCCAGACGTTTCACGCGGCTCATATCTTGAAAGACCACGGCATAGCCGACATTGTCCGCCTCAGCGATTTGCACTTCCGAAACCGTCAGATGGATGGGCGTCATGATTCCATCCGGGTTACGAAGAATGCGTTCACTCTCAAGAGGCAAAAATTCCCGCTCTCCTCGCTTGAGACAGGCGACGAGCCGTTCCCCAAGCAAGTGAACGACCCGCTCCGCACTCACCTGGCCAACCAGTTCCCGCAGGCGACGATTCGTGAGCGTTGGTCGCAATTCCGCATCGAGTACCAGGACTCCCGCCTTCAAGCTCTCCAAGACGGATAGTAAATACCCTCGCGCTTCCTCACGCTCGCGCAGGCGGTCTTTCAGTTCGCGGTTTTTTTCCGCTAGCTCGCTATTCAGATCTGAGACATGAGTTTCCAGCCGACGATACTCTTGCATCAATCGCAGGCTGCTGTTTTGGAACCATTCGATAAGTCGGGAGAGCGACTCAACTTCTCTCACCGGCGGTGCGGCCGGGGCAACCATGAACGGGGATTGCTTGATTTGTAAGGAAGTATGCTGTCTTGCTATTTGGGATCCTACCACGATGTGACCTCCTTGTCGTTTCCGCAAGGACCGTACCAGAAAAATTTTCCCTACCCGGTAGAAATTGCCTAGGGAAATCGCCGATTTTTTCGGCAACGAAACTCAGGCAGTCAAAGAATAGTCGGAGGATGTCATTTTCCTGACAGGCTCCCAAGCAGAGAGAGTGGACACGGTAGGCGTCTGACTGATAAGCCCCTTCTTCCGCATTCGTTCAACCAACGTCGTACGGTTGATGTGCAACAATTCCGCCGCCAACGTTTTATTACCCCCCGTGCGAGAGAGCGCCTGCAGAATGAGTTGGTCCTCAATTGTTTGGATGAAATCGTTGAGATCGACGCCATTGGGCGGTAAGCGTAAATCGCGCAGCGAGAGGTGCTCGAGGGAAGCAACGGTTGTCTCTTCCCCGATATATTCAGGAAGGTCGCTCACCCGAATCACTCCATCTTCGCTTAAGATCACTAACCGTTCGATCAAATTTTCCACTTCTCGTACATTCCCTGGCCAGCGATACTGTTCGAGCTGAGCGAGGGCCTCAGTTTCAATCCGCACAGGCAATGCGCCTTTTTTGTGATTTTGCCGTTGGAGAAAATGGTCAACGAGTAAAGCGATGTCCCCTTTCCGCTCGCGCAAGGGCGGTAAATGAATCGGCAGGACATTAAGACGATAAAACAAGTCTTCGCGGAATTTCCGTTCTTTCACTGCGGACAGCAAGTCACGGTTCGTTGCGGCAATCACACGCACGTCGACGCGAACCGACCTATCACTCCCTACAGGTTCGAACTCGCGCTCTTGCAGCACGCGGAGAAGTTTGACTTGCAACTTGGGGCTCATTTCTCCAATCTCATCCAAGAAGAGCGTGCCCCCATGTGCTAGTTGAAAACGTCCCTGTCGCGAATTTGTCGCCCCGGTAAAGGCGCCGCGGATATGACCAAAAAGTTCGCTTTCTAACAGGTCCTCGGGAATAGCGCCACAATTGACCGGCACAAAAGGCCCTGTCGCACGTGGGCTTAAATTGTGAACCGCTTTCGCGACCAATTCTTTGCCCGTACCGCTTTCTCCAGTAATGAGAACCGTCGCGTCACTAACAGCAAGTTTACTCGCAAAGTCGAACACTTGCTGCATCTCGGCGCTTCTTCCCACCAGCAGTCCTACCTTCCCCGCTCCCGCTTCCTCCTCCCCCACGACGTACGACACTGTTGGTTGTTCCATCTTGCTCTCCTCCTTGAGTTCTGCTGCCTACCTACAACGGTGAAATTTTGAGGGTATTTTCATCGGCGCACTGGAGAGAGCAAGCTCGGCGCCAGTGAGATTTTACTTTACATTTCTTCGGAAAGAGGGGGCTTTCACAAAAATTTTAAGTTTTTCAAAAACCTACCGATACTCTTCTACGAGTGGCAAAAAATTACCACTTGCATGTCGCTTTCTTAAAGCGCCCTTAGTTCAGAGCCCGAAATTCGGCCTCTAGAGTCATATTTGCCCCAAAAACACTCACTGGCAAAAATTCGTCACTCTTATTCCTTGCGACAACGTTCTCTTAATAAAAAGAGCAAGGCCCATACAAAGACTTCTCTTGTTCAAGGGATTTACCGAAAACAATAGATCTGACGGGGTCCCACTCGCAAAACTTGCATATTGAGGCACTAATATGACAACATAGGAACACATCTACGAGATAACGGCGTAACGGAATATGCCATTTCCATCTTCCTCATTGATAGGTGAGCATCCCTTGATGCAGAAAATTGAAGCGATGGCCCGTCGCGTTGCGGCGACAGACGCCACAATTCTCATCATGGGCGAAAGCGGAACAGGTAAAGAACTCGTCGCGCGCGCGATCCATAATCTCGGCCCGCGTTCAGCGCGCCCCTTCGTCCCGGTGAACTGCGCTGCACTTCCCGAGGATTTGTTAGAAAGCGAACTTTTTGGTCATGTCCGTGGAGCCTTCACTGGCGCGCTTTCCTCCCGGGTCGGCATGTTTCAACTTGCCGATGGAGGATCCATCCTCCTTGACGAGGTAGGAGAGATGCCTTTCCCACTTCAGGCAAAGTTGCTGCGAGTTCTCCAGAATCGAGAGGTCAGACCAGTGGGCTCTGACCAATCTCTCTCAGTCAACGTCCGAGTCATTGCTGCCACGAATAAAGACCTCCAGCAGGAAGTAGAAAAATCGGCCTTTCGCGAGGACCTCTTCTATCGTTTGCAAGTCATCCCGATTCACTTGCCGCCTTTACGCGCTCGGCGCTCTGATATCCCGATGCTGGTGCAATTCTTTTTGGAGAAAAACAATCGCAAATACACCAGAGAGGTAAAAATCGCGGAAGAAACGCTAATTTACCTTTGGGAATACGATTGGCCAGGCAATGTGCGAGAGTTGGAAAATCTCCTTGAGCGCTTGGTTGTTCTCAATGAAACGAACATACTTACTCCGGAAGATCTCCCGTCATATGTTCGCTCCTTCATCGCGGAAAAAAAGCTGCCCCATCCACAAATCAGCGATGGGGACGTCGACCTCCGTCAAGTATTGGATCAGTTTGAGTCTCGT
The DNA here is from genome assembly GCA_050185455.1 of Binatia bacterium. Classification (GTDB taxonomy): domain Bacteria; phylum Desulfobacterota; class Binatia; order Bin18; family Bin18; genus SYOC01. The sequence goes on from JBFWZL010000186.1 coordinate 6,839, forward strand.
CTCATCGACGAAGCCTTACGACGCACCAATGGCAACAAAAGCGCCGCCGCGCAAATGCTCGGGCTCAAACGCACAACATTGGTGGCAAAATTACGGAAAAAAAAGCAGTCTTCCTCTTCGGATGAGGGAGAAACAAATAATACAAACCTCAAGGAAGTCTATTCCTCTTAATTTCGATAACTGATAACACACTAATGGAGACGCTAGCGCTTCTTAGGCCAACAGGTTGAAAGTCTCATAGCTAGCAAGGATGCCTTAAAGGAGATGCATTTATGTCTCCCGAAAATACTCAAGCTTCTACTTCTTCACCCGCTACTGTGCTGGTCGTCGACGATAACCGGGATATGGTCGAAATCCTCACTCGTCTGCTTTCTCGCCGTGGATTACATGCGCTTCATGCTTATAGTGGTCAAGAATGCTTAAAAATTGTGCAAAATCATGCAGTTGATGTGATCGTTCTGGATGTCATGATGCCTGGCATGAATGGTCTCGAAGTGTGTGAAGTGCTAAAACAAATGGCAGCTCCGCCTCCGGTTATTCTTCTGACTGCCAAGGACGATATGGCCACCCGTGCGGCTGGCATGTCATTAGGGGTGAGCGAGTTCGTCGTGAAACCAGTGAATAACCGAGACCTGCTTGCTCGTATCCAAACTCAGCTCTCCACCCGACAATGGGAACGAGAGATTGACCGCACCTCCGCCACGATGGACCCGAACATAGAGGCGTCGAAAGCACATAAGTGAAGTCTCTTTCATTTTCAGCTGCTCGACGTTGATTGCCTCGCTTCCCTCTGGCACAATCCTGATTCTCTTGAGGAATGCATGAAGATTGCTGCTGTCAGAGGATTTCGCGATATTTTGCCGGAAGAGAGCGTGATATGGCGCGCGGTCGTCGCGCAGGCGCACGTCTCTTTTTCCGCCTATGGATTTTCTGAAATCATTATCCCGATCCTAGAGAAAACTGACCTTTTCGCTCGGGCAATAGGCGATACCACGGATATCGTGGAAAAAGAGATGTATACCTTTACGGATCGAGATGATGCGTCCTTGACATTACGCCCGGAAGGGACGGCTTCGGTCATTCGCGCGTATATCGAACATTCGCTGTTTCACAAAGAGCCGGTCTCGAAGTTATTTTATATCGGCCCCATGTTCCGGCGTGAACGTCCGCAAAAAGGGCGCTATCGTCAGTTTCATCAGATCGGCGCGGAAATTCTCGGACGAGACGATCCATTGATCGACGCGGAACTCCTCCTGATGTTGCACGACTTTTTCACTGCCCTAGAGGTTGAGGTCACGATGAGCGTAAACTCTCTCGGCTGCCCGGTCTGCCGCCCGCGTTATCGTGAAAGTCTTCGTGCTTTTGGTGAGAGTAAACTCGCCGCCCTCTGCGAAGATTGTCATTCGCGGCTGGGTCGGAATCCCTTACGCTTGCTCGATTGTAAGAAAGAAGGATGCCGACAGGCAACCGTGGACGCGCCAATGCTGGTAGATTTTCTCTGTAACGAGTGTCGGGAGCATTTTTCCCACGTTCAGACCTATTTGCAGCAAGAACATATTCCGGTAGAGGTGAATCCGCGCATGGTGCGCGGACTAGATTACTATTGTCGCACGTCCTTTGAAGTTTTGGCTCAGGGCCTCGGTTCCCAAAACGCTGTCTGCGGCGGTGGACGTTATGATGGGCTGGTGGAGCAGCTTGGCGGTCCAGCCGTTCCAGGGATTGGTTTTGCTATTGGCGTTGAACGGCTGATCATGCTGCTGCAAGCGCAGAACCGCGATTTCATAACGCCGCCGGACGTGTTTATCGCTCCCCTTGGCGCTGCCGCGGAAAGCCAGGCGTTTTCTCTTGCCCGACGTCTTCGTCATGCCGGCTATCGCATCGAACTCGAAAGCGGCGGCCGTGGCTTGAAGACCCAAATGCGCAGAGCCGACAAGCTCAACGCACGTCACGTCCTGATCCTGGGAGATAGCGAGCTAGCCGCCAGTAAGGGAACCGTGCGCGATATGCAAGCCAAGACGGACCGCGCTCTGGCCGTTGATCTGGCCCTTCCCGCTCAGGACTTGATCGAGGCAATTCGTAACGCCAGCAATTAGCTCTTAGCTCTTGGCTATTAGCCAGACAGGGAACAACGAGGTATCGTTTTGGTGGATGTCGTACCCTGCTTGAGCTAAAAGCTAAAGGCTAAAGACTGAAAGCTAAAAGCTGAAAGCTATTTTTCTATGGAATCGTTAAACGACTGGAAGCGAAGTTGTTATTGTGAGGAGCCCCGTCCCACCCAGGTAGGGCAAGAACTGACGGTTATGGGTTGGGTGCATGCCCGGCGCGATCATGGCGGCGTCACATTCGTTGATCTCCGTGACCGCTCTGGCCTATTGCAGATTGTTTTCAATCCGCAAGTGAGCCCAACTTCCCATGCAGCAGCAAAAGATCTTCGGGGAGAATTCGTCTTGGCTGCCCGGGGGGTATTAGCGAGACGTTCACCAGAAACGATCAACCCGAATCTCCCCACGGGAGAGGTTGAGCTGCAAGTGTCCGAACTGCGAGTGTTAAACGCCTCGCGCACAGTACCATTCCCTATCGATGAGGAAACAAGCCCAGCGGAGAATACCCGTCTCCGGTATCGCTACCTCGACCTCCGCCGCCCACAGATGTACGACAATTTGCGGCTTCGACATCGATTGGCGAAAAGCGTACGCGACTATCTCGACAGTGAAGGCTTTCTTGAAGTCGAAACACCATTCTTAACGCGGAGCACACCCGAAGGAGCGCGCGACTATCTGGTCCCGAGTCGTGTCAATCCCGGCTCATTTTACGCCTTGCCGCAATCACCGCAGTTGTTCAAACAATTGCTGATGGTTGGCGGCTTCGACAAGTATTTCCAAATCGTGCGCTGTTTTCGCGATGAAGACCTGCGCGCCGACCGCCAACCAGAGTTCACTCAAATCGACATCGAAATGTCTTTCATCCAAGCGGAAGATATTTTTCGCTTGAGTGAAGGCATGATGGCGAAAGTATGCCGGGAGTTGAAAGAAATGGAGATTCCAATTCCTTTTCCGCGCATAACTTATGCGGAAGCCATGGCGCGTTATGGCAACGATAAGCCGGATATCCGTTTCGGACTCGAACTACGCGAGTTGACAACTCTCTTTCGTGAAACCGACATCAAGGTTTTCACGGATATTGTGGTCAAAGGTGGGACCATCCGCGGTATCATCGTGTCAAATTGCACCTTCTCACGTAAAGAAATTGACGACCTCAACCCTCTTGCGCAAAGCTTCGGAGCCAAAGGACTAGCGTGGTTCCGCATTACTGAAGAAGGGTGGCAATCGCCCCTGGCCAAGTTCGTGAATGACACGAAGAAAGCCGAAATAGAAGCCACGTTAGGGTTTAAGAAAGGCGACCTGCTGCTGATGGTCGCCGATCAAGAAAAGGTCGTGTGTGACGTCTTGTCTCGGTTACGACTCTATCTCGGGGAGAAACTCGGACTTATTCCGAAAGATGAGTTCCGCTTCCTGTGGGTCACCGATTTCCCCTTAATGGAATACGACAGCGAGGCTAAACGCTACATCGCCATGCACCACCCGTTCACGTCGCCACGCGAAGAAGACATCACACTTTTAGAGACTACCCCAGAGAAAGCGCGCGCCCGAGCCTATGACCTTGTCCTTAATGGCACGGAACTTGGCGGAGGCAGCATTCGTAATCACCGGCTTGAGGTGCAACAGCAAGTTTTTGCTTGCCTCGGCATCGGTGAGAGTGAAGCACAAGAAAAATTCGGCTTCTTGCTGGAGGCATTATCATACGGAGCGCCACCGCACGGCGGCATCGCCTTTGGACTCGACCGCCTGGTGATGTTATTTGCCGGAGCGGATTCTTTACGAGAAGTCATCGCCTTCCCGAAAACCGCGAAAGCCGTCTGCCTGATGACTCAGGCTCCGAGTCCAGTTGAACCAAAGCAGTTGCGCGAGTTGAGTATCAAAGTGGATTTGTAGAATGAGAAGGTTAAGATTTCTTAGTTTACTTCGTCATGGCCGACGAGGAGGCAGAGCAAATCAAGTTTGAGACCGAATTGTTAAAGTTGGCAACACTCGTCTCAGTCGCAGCTGGTGGAGGTTCTGTCAGTCTCCCTCTCGGCGATCCTACACTCCTCCGGCTTAGCTTGGCCGGAGTCGGTTTTTTCCTTACTCTGGTTTTTGGCGGCAACTGTCTGGAGATTCGAGAGAAGAATTCGTAGCCTCATTACTCAGTACGGGAGGTTTCATGTCAGGTATGGAGTGGGTCGCGTTTGGCATTGGCGCCGGTAATATGATGGCTTTTG
>JBFWZL010000187.1:0-11135 GCA_050185455.1 Binatia bacterium
CGAAAATACTGCCGCGCGGATCTTCAACAATACCAGCAGGCGCCGTGCCGTTTGGATTATCAACTGGAATTGCGCCTTCCGGCATATACGCCTGCCGCTCATTGTTCTTCGTCATAATAAAGCCGCGATTGCGAAACCGTTGATCAATTTGTTCGAGGAACGGTTGATGGAGAATCAACCGACGCCCTGCGACTTCGGCCACAACTTCGCGCGTGAGATCGTCTTGTGTTGGCCCAAGCCCCCCACTGGTAATCACGACATCCGCCCGTTCCAAGGCTCGGGTTAACACTTCTTTCATGCGGTCCGGGTTATCGCCCACGACGGATTTATAAAAGAGATTGACGCCAAGCGCTGTCAGTCGTTGCGCCATCCACGTGGAGTTGGTGTCCACAATTTGTCCCAACAATAATTCAGACCCGATTGCCACGATTTCCGCTGTTGCCATGCCTGCACTCCTCCCATGCAGGATGTATGATGGATGCTCGTATGTAGGTCAACCGGGAGGAGCCAATAGATGGAAACTACAGGAATTTCCATTGATAAAGAGAGCTGGGCGTTGTTACGTGAAGAGCCGTTATATTCGGCGCGGTTTATCGATCGTTCCGGGACGGACGAACTCGTACTTGTGGTTCGTGTCGAAGCGCTCGATTGGTTTTTCGAGATGCAGCCGCCCTTGTTTCTCGACTTGGCGTCATGGCGCAGTCCGCAAGGGGTGTGGGTGGTTATAGTTTCATATCAGCTCCGTTCCAATTTTGGCGGCGCCAAAGGCGGCTCGTTTTATATGAACCCACGACAAGAAGCAGAGGCGGAGCTTCTGCGCAAATTGACGCGACAAGAATCTCTCCCGGTGATTTTTTTAAGCGAAGACTGTGAATCTCACTATACGTCAAAGGTGATGCTGGACCCGCAGGCGCTCACCACGTGGCGTTTGCAGATCGAGGAGATTCAGCAAGGACTCAAAGACAACGTAGCTCTTGCAGGTGAAGACAGCGAATTTGCGGCAGCGGTGCGTACGTTGTCCATACAGGAGGAGGAATAGAAAAGAGAAGGAAAAGCAGAAACGCCGCTTTCAAATCTGAATGTCGCCTTACACGGGCACCGGAACCTTGGCGCAGATGTCCGCGACTGCGAGGTTACAGTCAAGAGACGGGAGATGAATGTGATCTTCCTGACGGATCGTTTCCGAGAGCACCCAGGTAGCTCCCGGCTGGCGCCTGATATGGCCAAGATTTCGCCAGTGAGATATTTGCTTTTATACCGTGCTTTCCGTTCGAGAGTTAAGTACTCTTCAGCAGTGAAACGCGTCTGCGGCTGAAGCGGCATACCAACCTCCGTGGGTCTTTCTCTTGCCTTTCTCAGATTACTCCAACACCCCTTCTACCGCTAACTGCGTAATTTTCTCTTCACTATAGCCGAGAATTTGCTCTAATACGTACTGATTATCCTGCCCCCAGGTTGGGGCCGCGCGTTTGACCTCAGCCGGCGTGCGAGACATGTGGAATCGGGAGCCTTCGACCGTGACGGTTCCGAGTGTTGCATGCTCTACTGATACAAAATGTTTCCGATGCTGGAGCTGCGGGTCCGCTGCTTGTTCATGCATTGTACGCACGGCGCCGGCGGAGACCCCTCGCGCCTGCAGCAGGTCTTCGAGGATGAAACGGTCCTGTGTCTTGGTCCAGGCTGAGATGATATCGTCCAATTCGTCTTGATGTTGGAGTCGCGCCTCGCGTGTGGCGAAGCGGCTATCTTCCGTGAGTCCAGCTTGCCCCATAGCGACACACAGTGCTTGCCATTGTTGGTCCGTTTGTACGGCAAGGGCCAGCCAGCGATCTTCTCCTGAAGCCGGGTAAACGCCATGCGGCGCCATGTCGAAGTCTCGGTTACCTATTCCGCTTTGGACACGACCGTTTGCCGTATAGTCGAGTAACGCTGGAGTGAGAAAATGAAGCGACGCCTCCGCTTGAGATTGGTCGATGTACTGACCTTGTCCAGTGCGACGGCGGTGTTCGAGCGCGGCCAGAATGGCGATGGCGGTAAAACGGGGCGACACATAGTCCGTGTAAGCGCTGAATGGTCCTGCTGGAGGACGATCCGGCCAACTCACCAGATTAAAAAATCCCGAGATGGCGGCGGCCAGGTTGCCAAAACCGGCAAACTTCGCCCAAGGACCACTTTGTCCCATGAGACACGAACTGATCATAATAATGTCCGGCTTAATCTTACGCAGAGACTCATAATCGAGTCCCCAGCCTTTCATGGCGCGAGGTGAAAACGATTCTGTCACCACATCCGCCCAACGCACCAGGTCACGAATGACCTCGCGCCCGGCTTCTTTGGTGAGATCGATCGAGACCCCATACTTCCCGGCATTCAAATTTTGGAACAAAGCGGAATTGTCCGGTCCTGGTTTCCGCTTGAAAAAAGGCTGAAGCGTACGTGCGGTATCGATCCGTCGTTGCGAATCGACTCGCACGATGGTGGGGCCGTAGTCCGCCAACAGCCGCGTCCCTGCTGGTCCGGCCATAACCCACATGATGTCGAGAATTTTCACATCGGCAAGGGGAAGGGTGGTTGTCATACTTTTGCTCTCTTTCAGTTCAAGATTCCGTTCCGCAGGTGATCAATGACTCAATGGCCCGATGAATCAATGATTCAATACCTCAAATTGCCCCTCTACTCTGCAAGCCCGCCAACTGTTGTTCCGTAAATCCTAGCTCGCGCACATAGACCTCGTGGTTATGTTCACCCACCGTGGGAGGGCGACGGCGATAAGCGATGGGCGTCTCGCTGAATTTCACGAATGGGCCTGGGTATTTGAATTTTTGTCCTAGTTCTGGATGTTCCAGTTCTTGCCAGTAATTTCGTGCGGCGAGCTGTGGGCTGTTGACGACTTCGTCGATCGTTGCCACCGGGGCAATGAGAAGAGTCCGCTGTAACGCGCCTTGCAGCAATTCCGCTTTCGTTTTGGTCTTCGTGAAATTTTCGACAATGAGTTTCAGTTGCTCAAACTTGGCAATTGCCTCGCCGCCGGCGAACAGCGCGCCGCCGAAACCTATCCAATCCATGTCATGGATCTCATCGCTGCACATGCCTTCTTCGTGGATCCAGTCCATCAGGCGTTTAGTGAAATGCCCGAAAGCGGTGCCGAATAAATAGGTAATAGCGACGTAGCCGTCTTTTGCCGGCCACAACAGGCGAATCCGCACGGGTCCAACTTTAATGCCGCCAGCCATGCGCTGAATTTCCGATTCACCATAGGGAGCGGACAAAATGTAAGCCTGGGTGGCTAAAGTGACAGCCTCTTGAGCAGACACGTCGATGTATTGGCCGCGATGGGAACGGTGACGTTCGTGATTGGCGAGCAGGGCGGCGGCGGCGGCGTCCGCGCAAGCATGCAGGTAAGCTTGCGGCACACTCAAGCGCAGCGGTGCGCGATCGCTGTCTCCGCTGAGGATGGTTGGTCCGCTCGCCGCGAGAATAACGAGATCGCTATCCGCATAACTGGCCTTTGGTCCATCTTGGCCGAAAGCGGAAATGGATACATAGATCAGACTGGGGTTGATGGCGGCGAGATCGTTGTAGCCGAGACCGATTTGCGCCATCGCCCCTGGATTATCCGATTCGAGCAAAAAATGGGCATTGGCCGCGAGGCGATGAAAGATCTCCTTACCCTCGCTCGTGGCGATATCGAGCGTAATACTCCGTTTATTGCGATTGTACGCCCACCACAATAATGAACGATCCGGATGTGGTTGGTCTTGATAGAATGGGCCCAGACGACGCGCCGGTGAACCTCCGGGTGGTTCGACTTTAATAACGTCAGCGCCAAGGTCTCCGAGAATCTGTCCGCAAAGCAGCCCACGTTCAGTGGTCAAGTCGAGTACACGATACGAACTCAGCACAGGTTTCTCCAGTCAGTAAGATTCTTGCGTCTTCCCGTAGCATAAAATTGCGCTTGGGGCAGGGGCCTCTCTCTTCAGTTTTCAAGTCTTAAAATCATAAAGTTTGAAAGCCAGACCTGACCTGGATGACTTGCCGACTTGATGACTAAATAGCGCCGTCTTCTTGCCATCTCGCCAAATCCGCCGCGCTACAGCCCAACCATCCACAATACACTTCTTCGTTATGCGCGCCCGGACGTGGGATCGGTCCTACCTCGCCAGGGGTCTCGGAGAATTTGATGGTGAGTCCCGGAACAAACGTTCTTCCAGCATCCGGATCTTGACTCTCCACAAGCATCTTGCGCTCCCACAAATGAGGATCACGGGCGGCTTGCGGGATAGTGTGAACAGGACCGACCGGCACTTCCTCGCGCTCAAGGACCTGGACCACCTCAGCGACGGTTTTGTCCTTCACCCACTCCGCAACCAAGGTGTCGATCTCTTCGGCATGAGTGGCGCGACCGGGGATGGTGTTATAGCGAGGGTTATTGATTAAATCCTTACGTCCGATCGCCCGACAGATGCGTCCCCACATATGTTGTGGCACAGCCAGGAGATAGACCCAACCGTCTTGTGCTTTGTAGGTGTTACAGGGGGCGATTCCTCCAGCGCGATTGCCGTGTCGTTGCGGTTCTTTCTCGGAAAGTAAGTATTGGGCAAGGGGAATTTCCATCAACGTATAACCGGTATCGAGCAGACAGACATCGAGGGCTTGTCCTTGACCGGTCATGTCACGGCGGTGCAGCGCCGCCAATGCGCCGATGGTCGCATGCAGCGCCGTGATGCGGTCGATGATCGGCGCGCCGGTCATCACTGGCGGCCCATCCTGCACCCCGGTAAAGCCCATCAGACCTGACATTGCCTGGCCAATCGGATCGTAGGCCGGACGATGTTTATATGGACCTTCCTGACCGAAGCCGGAGACGTTGATGAGGATCAACCCCGGATTGAGCTGTTTCAATGTCTCATAGCCGAAGCCCATTGCGTCCATAACGCCCGGACGGAAATTTTGTAACAACATGTCGACTTTAGGAATGAGCGTTCGTAGCAGAGCTTTCCCTTTGTCACTGCGGAGATTGAGGGTAATGCTCTTTTTGCCGCGGTTGTACGCGGACCAATACACGCGTCCTAGCCCGCGCGATTCATCTCCACCTGGTTCCTCGACTTTGATGACTTCCGCTCCTAGATCCGCCAAAATCATCGCGCATCGTGGTCCCGCCTGATACCGTCCCAAATCCAGCACTTTAACGCCATCAAGACAACCCGCCATGCTTTTGCCCTCCTTTGAGGCGAGTATCAAACGACTGGACGAAGGGTGTCAAGAGTGGGGCGGGAGACGTAATACGTAACACGTGGTACGTGATGCGTGTTGTGAGGCAGAAAGTCGAGCTGAAAAGGAGGGACAACCGTGACACGTGTAGCAATTCTCGATGATTACCAAGAAGTAGCACTGAAAATGACCGACTGGAGCACGTTGCCTAAAGAGGTGGAAGTGCATGTGTTCCAAGATCATCTGAAAGATGAGAATGCGCTCGTTGGGCGTCTGCAAGATTTTGCCATCGTGATGGCGATGCGTGAACGCACGCCGTTCCCACGCAGCGTTTTTGAGCGCTTGCCCAACCTGAAGCTCCTCACAACTACAGGCATGCGCAACGCGGCGATCGATATGCAAGCCGCGACCGATCACGGAGTTGTTGTTTGCGGCACCGGCGGTGTTGTCTATCCCACGGCAGAATTAACCTGGGGACTGATTCTTTCCCTGCTGCGCCACATTCCCCGCGAGGATCAGGCCACGCGCGGCGGGCGCTGGCAGGTCAGCATGGGTATTGACCTGAACGGTAAAACGCTAGGCGTCATTGGCTTAGGCAATCTGGGCTCACAAGTGGCGACGGTTGGCAAAGCGTTTCAAATGCGCGTGATTGCCTGGAGCCAGAACCTGACCGTTGAACGCACCGCGCATTTTGGCGCGGAGCTAGTAAGCAAAGACGAACTCTTGTCACAGGCCGATATTGTGTCGATTCATCTGGTGCTCAGCGATCGTACGAGAGGGCTGCTTGGCGCGCGTGACCTTGGCTTGATGAAACCGACTGCCTACTTGGTGAACACTTCTCGTGGGCCGATTGTTGATGAAAAAGCGTTGGTGGAGGCGCTCCAGAACAAGCGTATTGCCGGCGCCGGGTTGGATGTCTTTGACGACGAACCCTTATTATTAGATCATCCCTTGCGGCATTGCGACAATTCCGTCATCACGCCGCATATTGGCTATGTGACCGAGAATACCTACAAAATTTTCTTCGATCAGACCGTGGAAAATATCAAAGCATTTCTTGACGGTACGCCGATCCGGGTGATCAATCGGCATCAGCGGGAGCAGAGGGGGTAGGGTGATAAGGCAGGGTGCGTAGCGTTCTTAGTGCGCGAGCGCACCCTACTTGGAATCTGGAACTAATTGACCACGGCACTGGCATTCCCTACTGTAATGACCGTTCCATCCTCCTTCTGACACCACACTTCTAGATGCGCACGCTGGAGGCCGCTGCCGCCTTCAGGGGTAATCTCTTTCACCACGCCGTGTGAGGTGACGGTTTCTCCCATCCACAACACGTTGACCAAATTCACGTTCATCTTGCCGCCGCGAAACCAGCCTTCGCCGAACCGTTTGGTCATCAGTTCGGACAAGAAACAAATCGACATCATGCCTTGCACGACGACTTCCGGGAATCCGAGCTTGATCGCTTCTTCACGATCGGTGTGGTAGTTTTTCCCCGGACCGGAAAATCGGACACACATGTCTTGGTCAACCTGTTTTGTCAATGACGAAAGCGTTTCCAGCACTGGTCCTTGTCCTACCTCAAAACGCCTTGTGGCTTCTTTCTCGCGTTCCTTGCCAAACACTTGACCTGTGGCTGAAGTGTCAAGCCGAAAGCTTTGGTACGTCCGACTCCGCGCGCAGACGCGACCATCGGCGCCGAGCAGCAAGATTTCATTCACCACATAATCTCGTCCGCGTTTGATGTAACGATCGATCACAACCGAATGCGCGGTGATGCGCTCGCCGACCAGGATCGGCGCGTAGAGTTCCCATTCTTGTTTGGCGTGGAGGTTGCCATGCAGGTTAGGAAGATACCAGCGCCGATCGACGTACGTTTCCGAATGGCGAATGAGCGCCGGGGCGACCGGACCGCCGAACGGGGAAGGACCTGAATACCAGGAATGATGATCCTGGATGGCGTCCGCATAGTCTTGCACCATCTGCGGTGAGATGGTGTAGGCTCGCGTGCCGCTATCCAGGCCGACATACACGTGATCTTTTAGTGATGTAGACATGCCCAATTTCCTCCGCTGTAGTAGAGTCCTGGCATCTTAGAACGTAAAATGGGAAGAGTAAAATATGAAGGAGGACAGAAGCATGGCCTATAAAGTCACCAAGTCTGAAGACGAATGGAAAGCGCAACTGACCCCTCAGCAATATGCCGTGACTCGACAAAAAGGCACCGAGCGCGCATTTACCGGCGAGTACTTCGATTGTCATGAAGAGGGGACGTACCAGTGTGTCTGTTGTGGCGCGGATTTATTTACCTCGGCGACTAAGTACGACTCCGGCTGCGGCTGGCCGAGTTTTTGGGCGCCGCTGGCGGAAGAGAACGTGGAGAAGGAAACTGATCTCAGCCACGGCATGCACCGGGTTGAGGTGATGTGCAGTTCCTGCGGCGCGCATCTCGGCCATGTGTTTGATGACGGCCCGGAGCCGACCGGTCAACGCTATTGCATGAACTCGGCGTCGCTGAAGTTAGAGAAGAAGTAGTGCTTCACCGCATGAATTGTAATGGATTGAAGAGACGGACTTTTCGTGGCAGCTCGTTCTCGAAAGGTAGGGGCTCGAAAGGTAGGGGCGGACCGCCGTGTCCGCCGGTAGTGCTATTCTGGTAATGCTGCACACCTCGTGAGATTGTAGTGACAGATGAAATACTTGATGGCTCCGATATGATTGGTAAGGCTCTTCGAGAACGATAACGTTGGGCGTACCAGCCGCGAAACCCTCTGTCGTAACGTGCAATTGAAGCGCTCTACATGATTGGTTTTGCGAATAAGCTTAGAGATGGCATAATGCCGGGCTGGAGGAATCACGCCTTTGTAGACGGCGTATTGATCCGTGTAGAACCGCGCCCGCTCCCGATACCCGGCGGGAAGGTTGGCCCATAAGTGTTCAGCGCTCTCCTGGCTGCGGTCTCCGACATGGAACGCGATGACTTGCCGGGTTGTGGCGTCCAGGGCAATCCAGACCCAGTGGCGGTTCGCTTTCTTTCCCACAAAGCTCCAGAAGGTAGCCTGGATGAAGCGAAGCGTAATCCAGGAACGAACGGGAATCGGAGCAGAAATCCCGGATTCCACTGCGTTCCATCCAGGCTACAGGGCTGGGCGGTTCTACCGCGGCTTTTGTAGTTCCCTCGCCCTACAAAGATACCGCTGGCGAAGCGCCCAGTCCCACCTCCGCCCGGAGCTGAAGACTATAGCGAAGCTCCATCAAATGGGGCTTGAGAGCTGGCAAGCTGGCTTCAGCCAGCGCTGCTAGGTAGCCCGGCGATTGATCGCCAGGGGGCGTGTGGTTTGTTGAATTTAGCGAGCAAACTCCGCCACTAGTTTCTGCACTGCTCCCTCTACCACCGTCCCTTTGAAGAAATTCGGATTCATATCTGTCTTGTGTCTCACGGGATTCACAAAGACAAAATCCCGGAAATCTTCTTCGCTCATGAAACCTTTTTCGACGAGTTCATAGGCCTCCGCGGCGGCGTCGCGCATGTCTGGCAGATCAAAGTGGCCAAGATCTGACCCATAGATCGCGTTCAGACGTGAACGAAACGCATGCTTCTTGCCGTCGAACGCGAGCGGCGTCATACGGTCGTCCCCTTCACAACCAAAGAAGAAGTTCGGTACGAACAAATTACGGATGTCTTCTTTGCGTTCGATTTTGCATGGCGCCCATTCGTCCAGGTCGGCGGGATTCTCTTCCCGCGAGCCCCACAAAAGTTGGGAGCGCTCGTCAACGTTCGCCAGCTTGGCCGCTGACAAGGCTTTGTCGCCGTACTTGCTGAATAACTCGTGCATCAAGCCCTCGTTCAGGTTGGCTGGATCAAAATTCTCGATGAATTTGACGTTATGTTTTTCCCAGTGTCCGACAAGATCATTGAACAGCGTACTGGCCCAAGCGACGCCGCCTTCGAGAAATGCGCAGCGGAGTTGAGGGAAACGACGGGTGACGCCGCCAAAAAAGAGAGATTTGCAGATTGCCTCGGCTGAAGAGGCGAAATGGCCGATGTGGTTATACATGAAGTTGGAGATGGACGTGCGGCTGCCCCAGCCCACGCCAATGGAGTGAAACGTAGGCGCGACTTTCAGCTCGATGCACTTGGCCCATACCGGATCGTAGTCATACTCGCTGTCGATGCCGAAGGTGTCCAGCCAAAATGCGGCGCGACTCAGTTCCGGCGCGGCTTGCGCAATGGCTTTGATGGGGCGACGCACTTGTGCTGCCATTAAGATGGCTTTGAAGCCCAGTGTATTGACGACATGCTCAAGTTCTTCGATCGCTTCTTGTGGGGTATACATGGGAATGACCGCCACCGGCGTCATGCGGTCGGCGTATTCTCGAAAAATATCGGCGTGATAGGTATTCAGCGCTCGGCAGGTAACCCGCCGCAACTCTTCGTCACTCGTGTGTAGCGCCGCCATGCCGATGCTGGGGTAGATGATCGTGTAGTCCAGACCCATTTCATCCAAGCGGGCATGGAGGAGCTTTGGCAGTGAACTGGCGGCGCGGTCCAAGGTATTTTTGGTCGGATGCACCCACCAATGCGCGCGTAGCGCACGACGGTCACGTCGTTCTTGCGGTGAGAGTTTGTACCACTGAAATTGAAAGGGCACGTCTGGCGCGGTTTTGAAGCGCTCGACGATGTTATTTCCCGCAATGTTTCTCATGTAATCAAAAAGCGCCGGCTCGAATTCCGCCGTGTGACCATCCGAGTCAATAATCGGATGTGAAAGTTTCGCCCGCACCGCCGCCGATTTCGTCGTCTGTCCTGTCGCCATGATCATCCCTCCGTACAAGAACCATTGTGAGTCGTTGCCACTGTTTTTCCCAGCCTCTAAACAATTCCAGGCTGACGCGGTTTGTCAACCGGCTTGAAGTTGATATAGGTGATCCCGACAGGCGGACGTATGGCGGAACAAGTGTCACCTCTTTCGCTTCCTTTCTCACAACAACAACTCGAATGCGCATTGTCTCCGTTGGAGCAACTCAGCACGTTCCACGTACGAGAAGTCTTCACCGGCAATATCAATGTCATACTCAAGGTAGAGAGCGATAACCACACCTATGGCGTGCGCGTGCGCCTTCATGAATCCGTTTACCGTTACGAGCCCGATCTCATGAAAGAAGTGTTCATCCTGCGAATGTTGCAACAGGCCGACAAGGCGCCGAACGACATGCTGCTCGCTGAGGCGTTCACTCGACTGCGTGAGGCGCAACGCGGCATGGTGAGCGAACGTTATGAGGGAGCGCCAACCGTGCGCTATTTCGACTGGTCACGACAACTTTTGCCGCATCCTTATTGCATCTATGAGTGGGTGGAGGGGATGCCGTTAGTGGATTCTCCTACTCCAGAATTCTATGCCCAAGCGGGCAGGGTGTTAGCTCGGATTCACCAGGTGCGGTTCTCGGCATTTTATGCCGACTTTTTGTCTATTGGCGTAGCGCCTGTCAGTTGGAGCGAACGCTATCGCGCTGCGCTGATGAAAGAATGCGCCGCCGCCACACCACACTTGCCGCCTCACATTGGCGCCGCGCTCGATGCACTAAGTATACCTTCTGCGGCGCCTTGCGCGCCGTGTCTGGTGCACAACGATTTTGCCCCTGGGAACATCTTGGTGCGAGACGGACAGATTGTGGCGGTTATCGACTGGGACAATGCCGTCATCGAAGCGCCGCAGCTGGATTTTGTGAAGATGAAATACTGGACAGCGCGAAACGCGGCTAGCGAGTTGGCGCATAATGCGGAACTTTTTAGCGTCTTTGTCGACGGCTACGGAACGACTGGTCAAACAATCATCAATTCGTCGCTGTTCACCTTGTACGAGATATTATGGTTGTTGCGTGTGTTCAATTTTGAACGCGCGAAAGAATTGCAAGGAATAGCT
>JBFWZL010000188.1:0-11133 GCA_050185455.1 Binatia bacterium
ATTACGCAAAGGGATGCCCTGGCAGATTCACCTCACCCTTGCCGATATCGAAGCTTTACAGCAGTACGTCAAACGCGTCCGACGCCTCAAACGATCCAACAAGGAGGTAGTATGAAAAGCTCGGCGAGCCCACCGTGGCCGACGCCATCCTCGATCGCCTCTTGCACAACGCTCACAAAATTCACTTGAAAGGAGATTCCATGAGAAAACCAAGCTCAGACTTGACCCAACGTGATCACTCAGAGTAAAACTGCACTCTCCAACGTTCGCTTCCGGGGAATGTGATCACGTTCCCCAGAATCACTGATCACTTTCACCAGAATACGCAGTAGACCTCATCGTCATTGGCGCCTGCGGCCGCACGGGCCTCGCTCATGTGCTCCTGGGGAGCGTGGCTGAGCAGGTCGTCCGCCTGGCTCCCTGTCCGGTGTTGACCGTGCGGTCACCGCTGTGGATGAAATCCGCGTTGCTGTCATAATGTCCATCCTACACGGAATGCTTCGCGAATCGCGCTATCGAGTTTGCGCGGAGCGCGGGCGTCGCCGATCAGATACAGTTCCGGCACTTTGCCGTTGAGCTGTGTGTAGAGTGCAGTCTCGACGCGTCCATCCGTGGCAATTACCACCGCGTCGATATCGTCAAGCGTCTGTTCCGGGCCACCGTAGACGTTGACCAGCGTGACACGGTGGTCAACAATGGCTTTCACGACGCACGTAGGGATGACCTCGGCACTGTGAGAAAACAACCGACCGTAGAGGAGTGGGATGCTCGACTCTGGAATATCCGCACCCGCCAGGAACGCCGGTGTCACCAGGATCACTTCTTTCCCTTGTCCTGCCAGATACTCTGCCGCGCCAGCAAACTTCCAATGGCCGTCGCCGCTATCGACGACGACTACGCGCTTGCCGGGGATATCCTTCCCGTTCAGCATCTGATGCACTGTGTAGACGGGAGAGTACTCCGCGCCAGGGATCGGCGGCAGCACGGGAGTCGAGCCCGTAGCAGCGATGACCGCATCGGGCTTTTCAGTGAGCACGGTATTCAGGGTTGCCTCTTGCCCGAGACGGAGGTCGACTCCGAGGGTATGCACGCGGTGAATCAGATAGCGAGTCGCGTCCGCGATTTCCTCCCGTCCAGGAATACGAGCAGCGAGATTGATCTGGCCGCCAAGTTCTTGGTCCTTTTCAAACAGGACAACTCGATGGCCGCGTAGCGCCGCCATCTCTGCCGCTTTGAGACCCGCAGGCCCGCCGCCCACAACCACTACCGTTTTCTTCGTGGCTGCAATTGGCGGGACCCCAAGGCCATAGATTTCTTCCTCGGTCGCACTGGGGTTCACGACACAGCCGACGGACAACCCTGTGCGCACTCGCGTGATGCACAGTTGATTACAAGCGATGCACGGCCGGATGTCGCTTATGCGTCCTTCCTGCGCTTTGCGCACGAGCTCCGGGTCCGCGAGCGTCGCCCGTCCCATACCCACCATATCCACCCGCCCGGCGGCTAAAATTTCCTCAGCCTGTACCGGGTCTTTCACTCGCAATGTACACAGCACGGGCATACGCTTGAGCACGCCTCTGATCTGCTCGCCGAGATGCATCGCCCGACCGCGCGGCACGCTCATGTCGCCGATCCAAACCGGCACGGCCCCATAGTCACCGATGCGCACCGAGAGATAATCCAGCCCGCCATGCGCTTCCAGCGCGCGGGCGATGTCTTGCGCGCCTTCAATCGTCAACCCTTGGGGATTCAGCTCATCGCCGCTCAGCGTGCTGCCTAGCACAAAATCCTTGCCGCACGCCGTGAGGATCGCCTCAATGATACGGAGCGGAAAGCGCACGCGATTCTCCAGGCTACCCCCGTACTCATCCGTGCGTTTGTTACTGGCGGGAGAAAGAAAAGAGGCAAGGAGGAATCCGTGCGCCCCTTGCAGCTCCACGCCATCGTAACCAGCCTCCTGCATAATTTTTGCCGTGCGCGTATACCAGCCAATGATCTCGTCGATTTCCTCCGGCTCCATCTCATGGGGAATCTCGCGGCTAAAGGGACCGCGCAGAGGGGAGGGGGCCCACAGAGGTAGACGCGAAAACTCGGACTTGGTCTGGCGGCCGGTGTGATGAATCATCTGAAAAATCTTGGCGCCGTGCTGATGGACGCGATCCGCTACCTCGCGTAAGAACGGGATATGCCGTTCGTCAATAGCAGTAATGCGATACATGTGACTGGTGGGATGACTGACCACGTCGGAGGTCACAATCAGTCCCACGCCACCTTTGGCCCGCTCTTCGTGAAAGCGCGCAAGCCGTCGCCACCAACCTTTTTCTTCCGTCTCGACCAGGTTCGTGCCATACGGGGGTGTAAATATCCGGTTGCGGATGATGACGTTACCAATGGTGATGGGCGAGAACAGATGCGGAAATTGTTGGCTCATAATCTTTCCTTCGCGAGCAGCTTTCAGCTATTAGCTCTCAGCCGCAAGGGACGGGGACAGAGATAGAGATCGATGATGAAGATAGTCCCCGCTTCCCTCTCTGTCTTCAAGGGCTGACGGCTGATCGCTTTTTTCTACAAACTGCGCCCGACCATAAACCCCTCGCGGATGGCGATGTCCAGCTTGCGCGGGGCCACGCAATCTCCGGCCCTGTACCGCTCTTTCACCCGGCCCTTGAGTTGCCGGTACAGGGCGTTGTCGGCCTGGTTGTCATTTGCAAGCACTACCGACTCTACGTCCGTACGCACGTTTTCTTTTTTGGAGAAGACATGTGTGAGGGTCACTTCACCCGGGCGGATCGCTGTCAGCGTGTGCACGGGGGTGATCGTCGCCCCGGCTTTGTACAGACGCCGGTACAAAGCCGGGACACTGTTAAACGGAATATCAGCTCCGGCAATGAACAGCGGGGTGACTAGCTCGACTTGCTTTCCTTGAGCCAGGAGATACTCCGCCGTGCTGACAAACTTCCAGTGCCCGTCGCCACAGTCGTACAGCAACACCCGGCGGCCAGGCAGTTCCTGCCCCTGCAACACTTGCACGGCGGTAAAAACGCCTGGAGATTCTACCCCAGGAATCGCGGGCAACACTGGGACCGACCCTGTCGCAACGACTACCGCATCAGGGGCGGTGGCCAATACTGAGTCCGCCGTCGCTGTTGTTCCCAGACGCACATCCACTCCAAGGGTACGCATGCGATGGATGAGGTAGCGGGTGGCTTCCTGAAGTTCATGCCGATTAGGCGCACGCTGGGCGATGTTAATCTGGCCGCCCAGGTGCTGCTCTTTCTCAAACAACACCACGCGGTGGCCGCGCTCGGCCGCCAGCTCGGCTGCTTTCATACCAGCTGGTCCGCCGCCGATAATCACCACGTGTTTTTTGCGCGCGGTTGGCTGAATCGTCTGCTTCCCCAGCGTGGCTTCATACCCCGCCGCCGGATTGACCGCGCATTCAATGGGTAAGCCGATCATTATCCGAGCAATGCAACCCTGATTACAATGAATGCAGCCGCGAATATCATCTATGTGGCCAGCCTCAGCTTTGCGCGGTAGCTCGGGGTCGGCCAACGTCGCCCGACCCATGCTCACCATGTCGGCTTGGCCTGAGGCAAGAATCCGCTCGGCTTCCTGCGGAGTGTCAATCTTCAGCGTGGAAAACACCTTGAGACGGCGCACCACACTACGCACGGCGCCAGCCAGATGCGCAGCTGCGGCCTTGGGCACGGCCATATCCCCAATCCAGATCGGCACCGCCGCGAAGTTACCGATGCGCACGGAAATGTAATCGAGCTGTCCGTCGTCATCGAGCAGACGAGCGATCTGCTGGCTGTCTTCGATTGTCAGTCCCCCCTGGGTCAGCTCATCGCCGCTCAAGGTCGTGCCCAGCACGAAATCTCGGCCACAGCGGCGCCGGATCACGTCAACGATTTCGCGGATAATGCGCAGCCGGTTCTCGACACTACCGCCGTAGCGGTCGGTGCGTTTGTTGCTTTGTGGGGAGACAAAGCAGGCCAGCAGAAACCCATGCGCAGCTTGTAACTCGACGCCGTCAAATCCCGCTTGTTGCAGCGCCCACGAGATGCGGGCGTAACAGGCGATCAGTTCCTGGATCTCTTCTTCTTCCATCTCATGGGGGAGCTCGCGAGCGCCAGGACCGCGCAACGCGGACGGCGCCCAGCCCTCCCGCTGGGAGTAGAGCGGGTTGTGCTGTCGCCCCACGTGATGGATCATCTGCAGCGCTTTGCAGTCGTGGGCATGCACCCGCTCCGTCAGTTCACGCAGAAAGGGGATGTGACGCTCATCGATCTCGCTCATATACGCGCCGGTGAAGCCGGTGGGATGGGACGGCATTTCCGACACCGTCACCATGCCGATCCCACCCTTGGCGCGCTCTTCATAGTAGGCTGCCATGCGCCGAAACCAGCCTTGGGATTCGTCCTCCAACAGGCGGGTGCCAATTGGCGGCATGACGATCCGGTTCTTCACCGTGATTGAACCGATGGTGAGTGGGGAAAAGAGATGGGGAAACTGTTGGTTCATGGTTATTCCTTTTCCGTGACTCTGAGCTGTTAGCTGTCAAGGCTGCCGGCGGTAGGTTTCGGGGAATTGCCCTTTAGCCTACCGCCTATTTTTGTCACTGCGCCATGAGCTGGCGGGCATAGTCCATAATGACTTTGAAATCGTAGGGCTGTTCCTCGAGCGTAAACGGATGCCACACACTGCGCTTCGAGGTGTCCATAAAGTCTCCGCCATAGACATGGATTGCAAGCAAGGGGCGGTCGGAGGGATTTTCGATGGCGTGAACCGCGTCTTCGCCAAGTACCACGGTATCGCCGGTTTTCAGGTCTTTTCCGCCCGCCTTTTCCAGCGCGTTGCCACTGCGGCGGTAGAAGGTGTTGTTCTCCTGGCCGTCGTAGACGCCGATCACGGCCCACATGTTGTGATTATGTGGGGGCGTTTTGAACTTGGGCGGCACGGCGGCCTTGAGGATCGTCAGGGTCGGCGAGCGAAAATAGACCATATCGCCGACGCTGGCTTTGGCAATATCCTTCCCTGGGGCCACGGTGTCGAGCGCCTGCTTGACGCTGGCGGGATCGCGCAGCGCTTCCGCTAATAACTCCTTGACCACCGAGGCCGGTTTGCCCTTACACTCTTCGATAAATTGGTCTAGGTTAAACATTGCGCTGTCCTCCTGATGATGTCGATGTCGTGAGTGAATGAAAAGCCCGTTCATTGCAACTTCGCCATTAAACTCTGAACCCCGGCTTTGCCCTCATCGCTTCTGAGCCAGGAAATAAAATCCGTGCGCACCCGGGCGCGAAACATCGCCCCGCTGAACACGTCCAACCAAAAAGCCACCGGCTTCAAGGTCTTCTCAAACTCCGGGTTGAATTTCGCCCACCCTCGTGCATGCTCTTCCGACCGGAAGAGGTTCATGCCCGCTCAGCGAAAGGGCCGTGTGTCCGGCGTACCGCCCACTGCACTGTAAGCGTAACCCACTATGGTCGCGGGTTGTACGGACAACACCTGTTCGTCGCGCATCTCGACCACAACAGGCTCGCCGCAGTCCAAGCAAGGAGCATCAACCCGTATCGTCTTACCCGGGAATAGCCAGCGTACCGCTAGCGCTTCAAACCCTCATTGGGCAAACCATTTCTGCTGGCCGTCGATGGTGATACGGTACTGCGTGGGTTGGTTGTTAAAGGGCGGAAACGAGGCAATGTAATCGGTCTGCGGATGAAGCCAGCCTGGTACACCGGCATTCATGAGGTCGGTGATGACTTGCCGCCCCTCCTCCACAGTAAGGCCCAGGTCTCTCGCCAGCTCGGTGTAGTGCGGCGCTTGGCCCGTGTTGATAAAACGTTGCATGATATTGTGAAACGCGCGATCGAGTACCGCAACGTCAGTCATGGTTGTTTCCTCCTTCTCTGTGTTAGATAACGGCGACCGGTCGCACCGGCGAGGCCGTAGCGCCTTTGTACTTCACCGGCAACAGAATGAACAGAAACTCGTATACACCTTCCTTGAGCGGATCGTTCAGGCGCAGGTTCTCGATGATGTAGACCCCCTTTTCGACCAGCAGATGCTGATGCACGGGAAACACCTTGCGCGCATCCTCCATCGGCATAACCTCAACCGCCATAGTATCCGCGCCGATCGCCGCCACCTTCTGATCGGTGAGCCAGCGTGCCCCCTCCTCACCGACACCAGGCTCGGCGCTGACGTACTTCTGGTTATCGACCATGAAGTATTGTGACCATCCCGTGTGGATAAGCACAGCGTCTCCCTGTTGGATGCTCACCTTTTGCTTTTTTACCGTCCCTTCCAGATCTGCTGGCGTAATTACGGTGCCGCCTTCCAGGTGGGCCACCCCCTTGTACGCGGCCACATCCAGGATTACCGCACGGGTGATAATGGGGGGAGCCTGCTCAATGCCCAGACGTTCCAGCCCCCAGTTGCCGACGGAATCCTCGGCGCTGTAGCCGTTGTACATTTCGTCGGCGATAGTGAAGTGGCCGAGGGCGTCGATGTGGGTGCCGACGTGCATCGTCATCTCTACGCGCTCCAACAGCACGCCAGCTTCGTTCACTGCGTTCATATGTTCACGCAGCATCTTGCGGGTCTTTTCCGCTGTGGTCCACATGCTCATCACGTAGGGCGGCTGAAACGGCTCGATACGAGGCGCGCCCATCTGGATCACCTGCCCCAGGTCGTAGATCTTGCCTTTTTTGACGCCCTGGAAGAGCCGTACCAGCATCTCTGGCGTCACATAATTCATGGCGCCAAGTTGGTCATTATCACCCCATGACGAGCGTCGGCTATGTCGTTTCTGCATCGGAGACCTCCTTCCCCGCAAGCTGACGCGCATACCGCATCATGCTCTGGTACTCGAGCGGTTCTTCCTTGAGCGTGAAGGGATTCCACATGCTGCGCTGAGCGTTGGGGATATTGCCCCCGTAGATGTGAATCGCATAGGAGGTGCGCTCCAGCGGGTTCTCGATCGCGTGGATCGCATCCGCGCCGAGCACCAGCACATCTGCAACCTGTAGTTCCTTGCCACCTGCCGTTTCCAATCCCTCGCCGCTGCGCCGGTAGAAGGCATTGTTCTCCTGTCCGTCGTACACGCCGATCACTGCCCACATAGTGTGATTGTGGGGTGGACTCTTGAACCTGGCCGGCACCGCCGCTTTCAGGACGGTCAGGTCTGGAGACTGAAAGATCACCAGGTCACCGATGTTGCCTTCCCCCACCTGCCGGTCTTTGCCAATTGCGGCCAGCGCTTGTTTGATACTCTCGGGGTCGCGTAGCGCTTCGGCTAACAGTTCCTTTACGGCAGAGGCCGGTTTGCCCTTGCACGACTCGACAAATTGGTTCACGTCAAACATAGAGCTACCTCCTTTTCGGATTACTCGACATGTGGTTGAGCAGTGCTTTCTCCACTGTGAGTGCCGGGGAGAGTGGGCTGCGCAACCGCGCTGGCCAACTGCTGCGCGTGTTGCACAACCGCCACGCCCCAATTGCTCTCGACTCCTTCCCGGCACTCATCGTACCGACCGCGCATCCCCTGGTACGGATCCTTCGGGAATGTCAGCCCGGCCTGGGCGGTGCGGTCACGAATCATCCGTATCCAGATCACCCGGCACTCGGTATTGGTCATCGTCTTAATGCCAAAGCGCAGATAGCGCTCTTCGTTCTCCGAGCCGGCCCGACCGAAGAGGTCGAGGGCGTATGGGTAAAGACGATCGTACAGAGACTGAGCCTCTGCCCGTTGCCCGGACTCTACATACTGGCGGACATTGTTCGTGGAAATGACCGAGTGCTCCATGCCCTCGTCGAGGAAGTTGCGCGCGTTCCACATCGCCCACGGGACGTAGGTCGAACCCATCATGGCGATGCTGGCGATTCCACCTGCCAGCTCGGTGAGCATCGAGAAGACCTCGAACGCCAGGTGGGTTTGGTAAATGTAATCGAGTTTAAACGCATCCAGGGCGCGGGATTTTTGCGGATTGCGCCGGATTTCGGCCACGAACACGTGGGGATCGTAGCCAATATCCTTGGCAATCTGGAACAGCCCGTACGCATGCACGGCTTCACCGGCCATCTTGTAGTCGAGGAAGTTACGGTGCTTGGCATCCGGGACTTTCAGAAACAGCGGCTTCTCGATGCCGGTCTCGTTGGCCATACCGCCTTCCAGCGAGATTTGGATGCTGACGAACTTCCAGAGCTGATCCCGATACTCGCGCGGCAGTTGGTCTGCCCGGTGATACATGAAATCGTACTGACGCATGGAAAACCTCCTTCTCTGTCTAAAAGGGGCGCCCGTAGTTAAGGGAGCGCACCCAGCTTGAGCCCCAGCTCGGCGAAATCAGGTTGAACGATATTAAGAAACATCTCACGGCACATGGCATTCGGGCGTATTTTGAGCCCTAAGCGCAGATACGCCTGTTCATTGGCCGATCCCGGCGCGCCGAAACTGCTTATTGCATGCGGCCACCATTTGGCAACACAGGCTTGCACGCTCGCTGCGCCGTCTTCCGCAACCGCGCGGCGCAAGCGTGGCAGAATGGGCGAGCCCACAGGACCCGGCCAGCGGACCAAACAACACGAGAAGTACAGCTTCTGCGCCCAATTGGCATAGGGAATGTAATTGGAGCCGATGAGGGCGGGCAGTTGTCCCGCCAAGACGACAGTGTACAGATAGTGGAAGACTACGCCATCGGTCCAGTGTTCCAGGGGAATCGCGGTCAGGCGCAGTTTGCGACCAGCAGCGAGCGCAGATTCGGCTTCCTCGCGTAGCGCCTCGGGGTCGAGGCCAAGATCCGGTAGCACCGTTTGGGCGAGCTCATTCGCCAGTTCAGAAAAACGGGCGCGTTCGGCAAACAAAGCGCGATGCTCCTCATCTGCCCATGGCTTGTACGCCGGCACGCTCAGGACGTGGAGCTGTCGACCACACAGCGTTTGGTACGACATGGTTGCCAGCTTGCGGGCATAGGCAACGTACTCGTTGCTCATTCCATCTGCCCGTGAGAGGTAGAGAGGAGTCTCTGTCATAGCGGATTGTACGGTCATGATCTCCTCGTTTGCGCCCGTAGGCGGCCTCACTGTTTCAGCGCCACCGTGGACTCTGGTACGTGACTGCCGGTTCCACCGTACCTTTCGCGCAGTTCGTACTTTAAGACCTTGCCCATCGCGTTGCGCGGCAGCGCCTCGACGAAGATTACACGGCGCGGACACTTGTAGTGCGCAATCTCGTTGCGACAGCGCGCGATGAGTTCGGCCTCGGTGAGGGAGTGACCCGGTTTGGGCGCCACCACCGCCGTGACCGCCTCGCCCCATTTCTCATCGGGTATGCCGATAATCGCCGCTTCCAGCACCTCCGGCATGTGAAACAGTACGTTCTCGACCTCGGCAGCGTGGACGTTCTCGCCGCCGGTGATCACCATATCTTTGATACGGTCAAGCACATGCAGGTGACCATCCTCGTCGAACGCGCCGGCGTCACCGCCGTGAAACCAGCCGTTGCGCATCGCTTCAGCGGTGGCGGTCGGGTTGTCCCAGTACTCCTCAATGATCTGTGGAGAGCGCAAGATGATCTCCCCCGGCTGCCCTGGCGCCACGTCCGCATCGTTGGCGTCAACGATGCGAATATCGACCGTCGGGCTGGGAAAGCCGACACACGTACTCGGTTTACGCAGGACCTCGTGCCCTTGCAGGAAAGCGATTCCTCCCGCTTCGGTCATCCCCAAGCCGTTGGAAAAACGCATGCTTGGCAGGCGGGTAGTCGCTTCGTCGCGCACTTTCGCCGGTAACGGCGCCGACGCGGACAGCCAGGAGCGCAAGGAGGAGAGGTCCCACGCTCCCCCCTGCATCGCCTGGAGCATGCCAATGCCGATGGCCGGGGGGATGAAGGCAACAGTAATCCGTTCGTGTTGGATGACCGTGAGCACCTGGAGCGGATCGAAACGTTCTAACAATACGATCTTCGCGCCCTGCATCGCCGCGTTCATGATCCACAACTCATGCCCGCCGATGTGAAACAAAGGTGGAACGGCGAGATAGGCGTCATCCGGGCCCAGGCGGTGCGTCCCCAGGAGGCTATACCACATGACCGCCTTGTGCGTCCGTACGGCGCCCTTGGGGAAGCCCGTGGTTCCGGCGGTATACAAAAGAGAACACGGGTCGCACTCATCGATGTAGGGCAATGCGGGGGCGCCGGAGGCGTTATTGATAAGGGCTTCATAGGAGTTCGTTTCCGCATCCTCTCCTGCAACTGTCAAAATTGTTTCCAGACTTGGGACGCTGTGGCGTAGTTCGTCGTACATCGGGGCGAAGTTGGGTTGGGCGATGAGCACGCGGACTCCGGCGTTGTTCAGGATATAGGCGATCTCCTTAATCGTCAGCCGGAAGTTGACCGGAACGATCACCGCACCAAGCTGCACAACGGCCCAATAGGTCTCGATAAACTCGGGCCGGTTTTGCAGCAGCATGGCCACACGCTCCCCTTTGCGAATACCGCAGTGCTGGGTCAGACCAACACTCAGACGGTCTGTCCGATCGAGCACTTCGCCAAAGGTCAGGCGTCGGTCGTTGTAAACTAAGAAGACTTTTTCACGATGAAAGCTGGCGCCGCGACGCATCATACCGCCAACATCCATAGCAGTGACGCGCTTGACGACGGCCGTGAGGTCTTCTGGATTCATACCGTTTGCCTCAATCGTGTGTGGGTCATCTCTCCCTCCGCTCACACCGGCACAAAGCCTGTCTCGGTCAGTTTGCCTCGCGCGCCCAGGTTGAACCAGCCGGTTGCAAATGCCGAGGCGGTTTGCTCCAGTTCCCACAGGCCTGCGCTTACTTGCGGCGATTGTACGACCAGTTCACCGGTGACCTCAGGGGTCGTGGTGACTGTTCCGTTGACTGCAATGGCCAGCGCGACGGTCGGCCAGGGATGCCCTCGATCTTCCGTCCCTGCGACATGCTTACACACATGGCCGGCAAGGTCGCTCCCCAGCACAAACCGATACGTCACCCCGGAAGATGGGGAGGGCAAAGTGTTTGCGAGCGCCACAGCTTCGGCGAATGCCGTGGGGTCTACCAGCAGACTCCACTGCAGCGGCGGCAGGACGCCAGAGTGAGAGCGCGAGGCGA
>JBFWZL010000189.1:0-11130 GCA_050185455.1 Binatia bacterium
GACTTTACCTGACTCGATTTTGGCCAAATCTAATAGATCGTTAATGAGCGACAGTAGATGCTTGGCGCTCCCTTGCACGGTCTGAAGTTGCTTTTCCTGGTCGTTCGTCAAGGGACCAGGTAGTTTCATCAGGAGAGTGCCAGTGAAACCGATGATGGCGTTAAGAGGGGTGCGCAGTTCGTGGCTCTTGCTGGCTAGGAAACGGTCTTTGGCCAGATTGGCATTTTCGAGTTCAATATTCTTTTCCTGTAGGGTTTGCTCGAAACGCTTCCGTTCAGTGACGTCGCGGATCGAACTACTGACCAATGTCCCTTCTTCGGTCTCCAGAGGGCTCAGGCTGATCTCGACGGAAAATTCGCGCCCGTCTTTATGTAAGCCGTAGAGATCCAATCCCGCACCCATCGGACGCACTCGCGGCTCGGTAAAATAGTTACTGCGATAGGCTGGATGTTTATGGCGGAAGCGCTCGGGCACTAAGATTTCGACAGGTTTACTCAAGAGTTCTTCGCGCAGGTAGCCAAAGAGCTTCTCGGTCTGGGAATTCACGAGAACAATCTCCCCTTGTTTATTAACGATCACCATGGCGTCGGGGGCCGATTCCAATAGACCGCGGAATTTCTCTTCAGCACGCGTAGCACGAGTTTTCTCGGCGATGTCTTTCGAGATTAGCAAGAAGCCGATGGCTTGGCCGGTGGTGTTGCGGCGGGGCGTGACGACCACACGAGCGGTAAAGCGCTCGCCGTTCTTGCGCAGACGCTGAAGCAGTCCTTCCCACTTGCCCTCGCGTAGCGCGAGCTCCAGAATTTCGTGATGCCTGCCAGCCTGCACGTCTTCCGGTGTGTGAAGGATAGCCGCGTTGGTTTTGCCGACGACTTCCTCTGGCTCGTATCCGTATGAACGCCGCGCGCCTTCGTTCCACAGTAGGATGTTGCCGTTAAGATCCTTAGCGACGATGGAATACTCGGTGGATGATTCAAGGATATTGGTAATAAAATCCACCGCTTCCTGGGCGTTGCCAATAATGGCGCTATCAAAAAGGCCTGTTTTCATGGCAAAGCTCTCGACTCGAGTTTGAAAATTACTATATCAACATTACGTCTGAAAAGACAACTTACGGAGTATTCACGCAGGGAGAATGCGGAATGTTCGTATAAAATCAGTTTTTGATTTGGGGGTAAGACGGCATGACAATGGGGGACCAAGCAAGGACGACAGGAAAGTCGTTTTCGCGTAAGTGGGCATCCGTATAGAAATAGTGCAAAGAAGCAGGAAACCTTCATGACCCTATGTATTCTAAGAGACGTTTTGCTCATACACACTTAGTGACCAGTTAGAGTTAGCGAAAACGTCCTCAGGCCGCGTCGTAAAATTATGCCCACCGTGTTCCCCCAGTTTTTCCTCTTCTGCTCTTTATGCTACGTTTTCTAGGCCACGCTGGGAGAGGCGAAGGTGCGAGGGCAAAAACTCGTCGTTAAAGGAGCATGTTCTATGTCAGAGCAGGCAGCTAATGATCAGATCTACGACATTCCTTCAGCTATCAAGGGGCAAACGGCGATCACCCCGGAATTGTACGCGCAGTTGTATCAACGCTCGATCCAAGATCCAGAGGGATTTTGGTCTGAACAGGCCGAGAAGTTCGTCACTTGGTTCAAGAAATGGGACAAGGTGCTGGAGTGGGATTTTCACGCGGCTAATATTGCATGGTTCATGGGCGGGAAGCTCAATGTTTCTTACAATTGCCTCGACCGCCATGTCGAAGCCGGCGCCGGGGGACAAACGGCGATTATCTGGCAAGGGAACGATCCTTCTGAGTCGCGGAAGTTGACGTACGCTGAATTATTGGAACAGGTCTGCAAGTTTGCTAATGCCCTCAAGTCGCTCGGTGTGAAAAGAGGTGATCGGGTCTGTATCTATATGCAAATGGTCCCTGAACTGGCGGTGGCCATGCTGGCCTGTACACGGATTGGAGCGATTCACTCTGTTGTGTTCGGTGCGTTTTCGCCGGAGTCGTTGCGTGATCGCATCCAGGATTCAACCTGCAAGGTGCTCGTCACGCAGGATACGGCATTGCGCGGGGCGAAGACTGATATCCCCATGAAGGAAAATGCGGATGAGGCCCTGGCCCACTGTCCCTCGATTGAGAAAGTCGTCGTGGTGCGACGCACAGGTCATGTTGTCGCCATGCAGTCCGGACGCGACGTCTGGTGGCACGATATCACGCCGCAGCAAGCCGTGATGTGCGCGCCTGAACACATGGACGCCGAAGATCCATTGTTTATCCTTTATACCTCAGGGTCGACTGGAACCCCCAAAGGGGTGCTGCACACGACCGGCGGCTATCTCACCCATGTATCCATCACCCACCGTTATGTCTTTGATTATCGACCAGGGGACATCTATTGGTGCACGGCTGACTGTGGATGGGTGACAGGTCATAGCTATGTAGTCTATGGTCCGCTCTCCAACCGCGCGACAACGATCATGTTTGAAGGGGTGCCAAACTACCCAAACTTTGCTCGTTTCTGGCAGATAGTAGAGCAACACAAGGTCAATATCATCTACACAGCGCCAACCGCTTTGCGCGCGCTGATGAAAGAGGGTGATTCGTGGCCAGAGAAGCACGACCTGTCGAGCCTCCGGGTGCTGGGGACGGTGGGAGAGCCGATCAAAAGTCCGGAGTGGCACTGGTACTTCCGAGTCATTGGTAAAGAACGTTGCCCAATTGTTGATACTTGGTGGCAGACCGAGACCGGGGGGATTCTCATCACGCCGTTGCCAGGCGCCGTCAAAACGAAACCTGGTTCGGCAACCTTGCCTTTCTTTGGCGTACAACCGTGTCTTGTTGATGAGCAAGGGAACGAACTGGAAGGGAATGATGTGACCGGGAACTTATGTATCAAGTTTCCCTGGCCTGGGCTGATGCGTACAGTGTACGGCGATCATGAGCGATTCCGGCAAACGTATTTTGCTATGTATCCCGGAAAATATTTCACCGGCGACGGTTGCCGCCGTGACCAGGACGGGTACTACTGGATTACCGGTCGTGTCGACGATGTGATTAACGTTTCTGGTCACCGGTTGGGCACCGCGGAAGTCGAAGGCGCGTTAGGTAAACATCCCGCAGTCGCTGAAGCCGCCGTTGTCGGCATGCCGCACGACCTGAAAGGGCAGGGGATCTATGCGTTTGTCACCTTGAAAACGGGTCAGCAAGCGTCCCCTGCCTTGCATAAGGCGCTTATTGAGACGGTGCGGCATGAAATTGGGCCGCATGCGACGCCTGACAAGATCCAGTTTGCCGATGGCTTGCCGAAAACCCGCAGTGGAAAAATCATGCGCCGCATTCTGCGAAAAATCGGTGAAGGCGCAATCGATCAACTAGGCGACATTTCAACCCTGGCTGACCCGTCGGTAGTGGATCAGCTGGTGGAAGAACGACAATAGGAAGCGGTCAGGTAAATGGCATATTGCCCGCTCCCTCCGGTCGCTTTATAGCTTATGGCGAAAAGAATCTTACTATAGGGCGAGTGTAACGAACGGGCCATATGCTGATGGCTGATGACTGAAAGCTGCTTTATGCCTTTACATTTTTACAACACGTTGACCGGCAAAGACGAAGAATTCATTCCGCTTACTCCTGGAAAAGTGCGCATGTACGTCTGCGGTGTGACGGTCTACGATCGTTCGCATATCGGTCACGCTCGGGCATTAGTAACGTTTGACGTTATCTATCGGTATCTACGATTTCTCGACTATGATGTGACGTTTGTGCGCAATTTTACTGATGTGGACGATAAGATCATCACGCGCGCCAATGAACGAGGGATCTCGTCGCAAGAATTATCTGAACTATATATTCGTGAGTTCAATGAGGACATGACGGCCCTTCGTTGCTTGCCTCCGACTCACGAGCCGCGTGCGACGCAGCATATTCCCGAGATGATCTCGATCATTGAGGACCTCATCAACAAAGGGCTCGCGTATGCTGTTGATGGTGATGTGTATTTCGCCGTTGATCGTTTCCTTGGCTATGGCAAACTTTCTCACCGTCGGCTTGAGGATATGATGGCTGGCGCGCGCATCGAGGTGGACGAGCGCAAACATCACCCGATGGATTTTGCTTTGTGGAAAGCCAGTAAGCCTGGAGAACCCTGGTGGGAGAGCCCGTGGGGACAAGGTCGGCCTGGTTGGCATATCGAATGCTCGGCGATGTGCAGCAAATATCTTGGACAACCGTTTGATATTCACGGCGGCGGTTCCGATTTAATCTTTCCCCATCATGAAAACGAAATCGCGCAGTCCGAAGGCGCCAAGGGTCAAGAACTTGCTCGGTATTGGCTGCATAATGGGATGGTGACGGTCGAGCAAGAAAAGATGTCCAAGTCGTTAGGTAACTTTTTAACAATTAGCGAGGCGTTGAGGAAAACGACTCCGGAAGTCTTGCGCCTAGTCTTTTTGTCGACGCACTATCGGATGCCGCTCGATTTCTCCGAGCAAAAAATGGAAGAAGCAGATAAAGGGTTGACGCGTATTTACGAAACCTTGGCGCGAGCAGATGCGGTGCTCGCCGCGCCTGCTCCATCGTCGCTCGTTGGAGAGCAGTTTTCGAACTCGGAACTCGGAACTCGGAACTCGGAACTTCTCGACCGCTTCCGCGAGGCAATGGATGATGATTGTAACACGGCCCGAGCGCTTGGCATTGTTTTTGAGGCTATTCGGGACCTCAACCGCGCGCTGGACGTGGGGAAAACCGTCGAGCCGCGTGCAATGAGAAAGGACCTGACTGCTATCGGTTCGGTTTTGGGTGTTATGAACGAAGCTCCGACCCGATTTCTAGAGCAGAGAAAACAGCGTGGATTAGCCCAAGGGCAATTGACGCCGGACGCCATCGAACAATTGATCGCCGAACGCGCGGCGGCGCGCAAAGGGCGCGATTTCCAGCGAGCGGACGCGATTCGCGCGCAACTCGCTCAACAAGGAGTGATCCTGCAGGACGGTCCCACTGGCACGACGTGGACAATCGAGGCCGCCAAGAAAGGATGAGACACTTTCTTGTGAGCGAGGCGCGCGAAAAGTTTTTCAAGGATATTGCAGGGATCCTTGCAACGGCACAGTGGTCGCGCCGAAGTCATCGCCGATGCTGATCGAAACACTCAGGACAGTAGAGATCGTCGTTTCTGCGGTTAGCCCGCTGGCTTGCAACACGATCTCTACGCTTTTATCTGGCAACTCCGTGAACGTTCCTGAGATTCCTCCTCCTCCATACGTCCACTGCAATCCACTCTTTTGAAATCCGGCGGCTGGAAGGAAAAGCTGAAAACCGCCGAATCCTACTTCAATGAACTCGGCGCCGAGTTCGACGCCGTCACTTTTTGTTCCGGGCTGAAATTTTGCGTTCATTATTACACCCGTGCCGCTCAGGGTAATGGAAATCGCCGCCTGGTTGACCGTCATAACGCCCAACGCTGGATTGAGCTGAGTCCCATGGTATCCCAGATCGACTCGCCCAGTGTCGGGATGTTTGTCCGTAAAGGCTGTCCATCCGTCCAATCCTATCACGTCCGTTGCATCGGAACCTGCATCGATAACCGGACTGTCCATAAGCTGGCCGGTGGCTTTGCGCCCCAAGCGAAAATCATAGTTCGCAGCATCCACAAACACGGGATCCAGCGACAGCGAGCGAGCGCCAACTTTTGTACGCTTTCCGCCGGAAAGGTCGTAGTTGCGGATGCTGCTATTGTAGACACTATTATAGTCTAGCAGGGCCTGTCCGGTGTAATATTCTCCGCCAGGTTCTTTAATGCCGACGGGATTTTTCCCCACGATGTTGTTCAGAACTTTGGAAAAGACTGCATCGTCGGCAGAGGAACCTAAACGGATGCCTCCATTCTGATTACCATAGATGGTGTTGTTGATAATGGCGTGGTCACTACCTGTGGCAAGGGTGATAGCGTACGCTGAAGATTGCCCGCCGTTGGCGTACAGCAAATTGTTGAAGATAGTCGCCCCGTTTCCGGCGCGTTTGCCCCATAATATTCCTTCTTGACCATTATCGTGGATAATGTTGTGCATCGCCGTGCTCTTAGTAGCCTCGAACTTGATGCCGATGCCGTTGCCGTAAATATGGTTTCCTCTGGCGATGACGCCTTCCACAACGGCGTCTGTTTTCTTATACGGCCCTACTTGTAGGCCAACGCCGCCGCCAACAACCACCAAGCCCTCGATAATGTGATAATGATTCCCAACCAACACTCCAGAGTTGCCACTTGCTGCTTGTATAATCGCACTTCCAGGCTCTTCCGCCTTGATGGTGATAGGGGCTTCGGCTGTGCCGTCGCGGATTGAAGTCACCGTTTCACTATAGACTCCAGCGAGCAGAACGATCACATCCCCAGGATTAGCGAGAGAGAGCGCCCGTTTGGTTGTTTTCCACGGAGTTGCGGGCTGCTGAGCTTGGACATCATCATAGACATCATTCCCGACAGCGGCGCTCACGTAGAACGTGCGTCCGCCCGGTGGCGGAAGGGTCGAGCCCACGATCTGAATATTCCCTTTTCCGTTGTTATACGCGCGGTTGTTCCACACCCGATGATTGACTCCGTCCCTCACGTAGACGCCGAAATCGGCGTTTGCGTATGCGACGTTGTCATGGATCACGCCTCCTGTTCCTGCGTACTTGATCCCGCTCTGGCCGCTCTGGAAAACGGTGTTAAACTCGACTACGCCGTCGACTCCAAAGCGAAACTGAATGCCGTCGCTACTACTCCCGGAGACTGTGTTTTTCCGGGCCACAAGGCCGGCGATCCAATCGGCAACACGGTGAGGACCTAGCTTAAGACCGACAGATCCTCCCTCGATTACGAATCCCTCTACGACATGATGATGGTGTTGGATATAAACTCCGATGTCGCCTGGCGTTGGGCGAATAGCGACGCTTCCGGGCGAGGCTGCGCGTAGGATCACCGGGTTTCCCAAAATGCCATCACGCTTGGACTCAATCTTCTCGGGATACACTCCTGGCTGCACCATCACGGTATAGCCGTCGAGAGGGACTCCCTTTTTAGTGACGCCATTCAACCCCCCGGTATCTACGGCATGCTTGATGGTCTTCCACGGTGTAGCTGGATTCTGGGCCTGCTGGGCGCTGTAACTGTCATCTCCACTCGTTCCATCTACATAATAGGTTGGACCCGCGGTAGCCTTCTCAGGACCCGAGAGAAGCAGTAGTCCGCCGATGAACACACTGATAAGGAGTTTCGGTAATGGTGTTCGCTTCATGATTGCCTTCCTGTCGTCGGTTATTTGGGACGTGAGGGGTTTCGATCGCTTGGATTTGCACTCTTTCTCTTTTGATTGTTCCCAGTCTTCGTATGTAGCCGCCCGAGGTGTCCCTCCTCAATATGAACGGGGCCGGTCGCGTAAGTCACAGTGCGGTCTTACGTGCTTTCTGGCTGCACTTTAGAGAGAACGACATAGTCTAACAATTCAACGGAAGATACATTTCTCTCTAACTTTCGATATAGTCTATGTTTTTCGAGATTCGGTTCGCTGCCCTGTTTGACAACGTGTCATAGATATTTTTCACAATGTGCTCAGGATTTTTTGGTCGTCAATTTCGAACTTGAACAATTGTTGAAACCGGCGACGGAGCCTGCTTACGGACCTACAGCTCCAACGTCCACGCGACTTTAAACGATACGGATACGACCGGCGTGGAAAACAGTCTGTTGCCGTTCTTCCAGCGCTTCTTCCTTTCTTCTTACGGCCTTGACTCCCCGTTCATCAGAGTGTTACAGAATGCTGAGCAAGCGCTCAATCAATTTTCTTTCGGAGCCAAAGGTTTACTGACAATGGCGCGTAAAATTCTCCGCCCCGCCAAGAAACCGAAACTACTCATTCGTGATCGCGATTTGCTTGAACAAAAGCGGGAAGCAGTAGCTGAAGCCGCTTTCGCCTTGTTTCTGAAAGAAGGATTTCACCGCACGACGACGCGTGACATTGCACAACAGGCGGGAGTCAGCGCCGGCGCGCCGTTTACCTATTTCAAAGACAAAGAAGAAATTCTCTTCTACATCGTCAGTAAAGAGCAAGACCGCGCCGGTGAGCAGTTGCTCAGCGCCCTGAGCCAACAAATCGCCGAGGCGACCCGCACCGGTGCTGATCCGGAGGCGGTGTGCAAGAATGTGCTTGCCACTTTCCTGCGGGGAGTCGATGAGATGCGACGTTTTATTTTGCTCGCCTACCAGGAAACTAAATCTCTCAATACCGACACGCGTCAGGCGTTGATTCTGCGAGAGAAGCGTTTGCAGGCGCTGATCGGCGAGGTCATTCTTTATGGGGTAGAGTGGGGCCGTTTTGCGCCTGATCGCATCGAACTTAAAGCCCACACCATCATGGCGCTCGCTCATGCTTGGGCGGTGCGCCACTGGGCGTTCGTCGGAGAGATGGAGTCTATCGAGGAGTATATCGTATTCTTGCAACCGCTGGTGTTGGCTATGCTAGAAGCCAATGCCGTGGTTAAGGCGCCGAAGACGGAGCGACGACGATTGACAATGATAGGAAAGAGAGTCGGGGAGGAGGAGTTCGTGACCACTAAGTAATATGAGAGACGGAAACCAGAGACAGAGGGTGAGACAAGGTTAGTAAAGGAGGATTCCCTCAGCGTCATTCAACGACGAATGACGGTAGGAGAAAGATACGGTCCGAGATGTGGTGGAGAACGCGTTAGACATCTACCACGTGTGAATGGCGCGCGTTCTGTTCTCTGAACGCAAACAACGGGCAACCACGATGAACCTGGGCAAGCATACGAATGACCATATGGTGTCATTCTATCTGCGCACCCCATCCGGCTTTGCGGTAGAGTACGGCTGGGGCGCGCGAGAGGTGGATGATCGCATCTGGCAAGTCCAGGTCCATGCCTCGGGCAGCATGTGGGGGCATCAAGGAAGTTTGTAGCGCGCGTATCAAAGACGGTTTTTTCTCTATAGGAGAATCATATATGGATGCACAGACATTTTGGCAGGGAGTTGAACGAATTGCCGACGAGTTCAACATTGGTAAACACTCCCTCGCTCAATTGGTGCACGACGGCAAAGCGACCAGGCAACAGCTTAAGCAGTTTGCCATTGAGCATTACGAGATGACGGTGCGGGATTCCGGCCCCTATATCGCCAACGGGTATGTCAACATGTGCAAGCTGGATGCGCGAGGGGCGGAACTGATGGCAGAGAACTTCGCCGAGGAAGCCATGGGTTTGTATACCCATACTGGCGGGCACGCGGAGTTGTTGTTTGAGTTCTGGGAAAAGGGGCTGGGGTTATCGAGGAAAGAACTGGAGGAGTCTAGCGCTTCGGCAGCGGCCCGAGCGATGAATGCGTACTTCTGGTTGCTTATGACCCAGAAGGTCAAATATTCGGGGGCGTTAGGCGTGCTAGAAGGCGGCTTCTCTCAGGCGTGTGGTAAAATAGCGGCCGGGTTACAGAAGCATTACGGGATGAAGCCCGAGGCCGTACGCTTTTTCTCCGGCCACGTCGAGGCGGATCGTGAGCACGCCCAGACGGGCCGTAAACTGGTGGAGAAATTGTTGACCGCCGAGCGGGATCGACAGGAATTTCTTAAAGAGGCGCGTTGCGCGGGGGAACTGTATTGGAAAGGCTGGGACGCGATGCTGTAAGGAAGAGTTTTTAGCGATCGACAGTCGGCGAAATTGGAGGGTCTATGCCAGAGAGCCCACATGCTGGAGAAACTTTGGAGTCCTTGCTTGAGCGAGCCCGAGAAATAGCCCGGATGGCGGCAGAGCGCACGCAGGCCATTGAACAACAACGTCACCTCCCCGACGATCTCATGAAATCCCTAAAAGAGTCGAAGCTGTTGCGCATCCTGCAGCCGTCTCACTGGGGTGGATATGAGCTAGACATAGGGGCCTTCGTGCGTGTGGCGACCGAGATTGCCAAGGGTGATACCTCTACTGGGTGGGTGTATTGCATTTTAGGGATCCATAATTTCTGGATTGCATATGTGGAACCTGAATTGCAACATGAGATCTGGGGTAGGGATGCCAACGTGGTAATGGCCGACTCGTTCTCGCCCATGGGGAAAGCCCAACCGGTTCCTGGAGGATACCGATTTAGCGGTCGATGGAGCTTCTTGAGCGGGTTGTGGTGCAGTGACTGGGTGGCGGTGGGTGCATTGGTTGCGCCTGAGCCGGGGGGCAAACCTGAATGGGCAATGTTCTTTCTCCCGAAGACGGATTATCAGATAGATGATCAATGGCATGTCGTCGGCATGCAGGGGACTGATAGTAATACCATCGTGGTCGAAGATGTATTTGTTCCTCGCCACCGAGTCTTTTGGCTAGAGCGTTCGGAGCGAACCGGTGAAGCGCCTGGTCACAAGTTGCATCCAGGGTCTTTGTATCGGCTGCCGTTTGTGCCTACTCTGGGGTTAGCGCTGACGCCGGCGGCTGTCGGGTCCGCGCGGACGGCCATTGCTCATTTTCAGCAGTGGATTGAGACGCGCGTGCCGGTCTACACGGCGAGTGGAGCGCCTCAGAAAGAGATGACCAGCGCCCAGATGGTTTTGGCGGAAGCCTCCACGACGTTAGACGCGGTAGAAGGGCTAATGCTGCGGTGTGCTGATGAACTCATGTCCTTATGCACGCAAGATCAACGGCTGCTGACGGAGCAGGAGCGGGCGCGGTACTACGCCTGGCGCGGCTATATCGTGCGACAGACCACCCGAGTTGTGGATCGCCTGTTCGAATTGAGCGGCGGCCATGCCTTGTATCTCCGGCATCCGCTCCAACGGATTTGGCGCGACGTGCATGCAGTCAGCCAGCATCTCGGCTTAAACTTTGAGTTTGCCATGGAGGCGTATGGGCGCACTTTAGTGGGATTGCCTAGTGGATCGCTCTTGTAAGCAGTTGATCGGAAAAGCAGCCAAGATACCCTTGTGAGCGAACGTTTTCTGCATCTGATTGAAAGGAGACAAAGAGGACAAAGAAATGGAAGGCGAGACCTGAAATCTCGGTAAACTCAATGATATAGTTGCACTGGACTAAAGGAGGGCGCGGCTATGAGCATTTGGCGACTTGGATATGTCGAAATCCGCAGTCTTGATCTTGAACGCGAC
>JBFWZL010000190.1:0-11108 GCA_050185455.1 Binatia bacterium
TGCATGCAGCGCTAAAGACACAGACAAACCTGTTAGAAGTAACGGGCAGGCTTTTACACAAGTTTCAGAAAGTCGATATAAATCTCCACCAGCGCCTTGCAGGAGCGCAGAAAAAACTAAAAAGGCATTAATCCCGCTCAGCCAGAGTCCAAGTGAAACAACCGTAAAGGCTGAGAGGAGGGCGAAGAGAGAAGGCAGAATTGTGGAAAACTGTGTCATGAGGTTGCGCGTCATACTCCCCCCATCATTTGCCCGAGTGTGTCTTTGTGTGTTGTTGGCGCCACAGGTCCTAGGAGACGGCCTTGATAGAGAACAAAGACACGGTCACTAAGGGAGAGAATTTCATCAAGATCTGTTGAAATTAGGATGATGCCAGAACCCTCTGCTCGACGTTCTTGAAGCTGTTGGTGGACGTACTGGGTGGCGCTGATATCCAGACCTCTACTAGGGTTTGCCGCGATAATGACTTGGGGGGAGGTGGAAAGTTCTCTTGCCAAGACGATGCGTTGTTGATTCCCACCTGAAAGCGTAGCCGCAGGTCGGTACGGAGCTGATGGAACAATAGAGAAACGTGCGATGCATTTTTCTGCGAAAGCGCGGACGATTGTGGACCGTAGCAGGACTCCGAGTGCGAGGTGAGAAAGGAGCGCTACATTGAGGAGGAGGTTTTCCGCAACAGAGAGGTCTAGGGCAAGTCCCTCACGGCGACGATCTTGTGGAATAATAGCAATCCCTGCAGCGCGGAGGTCCGCCGGGGTTGGCTTATGCAAACGTTTGCCTTTTAAGGTAAATGTTCCCTCCTCTGGTGTTCGTATGCCGATCAAGACCTCTGCCAATTCACTCTGGCCATTGCCATCAACTCCGGCAACTCCAATGATTTCTCCATGATGGAGGGTAAAGGAGATCTGGTGTAAAACCTTTCTTGCTTGTGAAGTTATTAAAGAAACCTGATTTAAGGTCAGAAGAGGAAACGACGAAACTGGTTGCCGTTCGGTAAGCTTCGCGTTTATTGCGGAAGCGCGAGAGAGCGTGGAGGTTGAGTCCTCCATCATCGAATTTGCCAAATCAGTAGGCGAACAGGAAGAGGTTTCTCTGGTGGTAATGAGCCTCCCTCTACGTAGGATAGATAACCGATCGCTAACCGCGAGCACCTCAGGAATTTTATGGGTTATGAATAGAATGAGATAGCCATCTTGTTTCAACTTGCGCAGAGAAGCAAATAGATTTTCCACTTCGTTGGGAGTCAATACCGCAGTTGGTTCGTCTAGAATCAATACCCGCGTATTCGTGACGAGCGCTTTTAATATTTCAACTCGTTGTTGGGATCCGACGGGAAGGTTTGCAACCCGTATGTTGGGATCTTCGAGTGTAAGGCCATACTGAGAAGCGAGGACGGCTACGCGGCGTGCAAGCTCCGGAACCCTTATTATTTCGCGGGCACTGCCAGGGAGAGCGAGAAATACATTTTCGGCAATGGTCAGGGACGGTATTAACATGAAATGTTGGTGCACCATACCGATGCCGGCAGCGCGGGCGATACGGGCGGAAGAAAACACTTGAGGACGATCATCTATACAAATCTCTCCGCTATCTGGGCGATAAAGACCTGATACAAGATGCATGAGCGTTGATTTGCCCGCGCCATTCTCACCGAGGATTGCATGAATTTCTCCGGCTTGAAACTCAAGTGTAACGCGATCCACCGCACGAGCGCCGGAGAATGTTTTTGTTAGCGCTCGCAACGATAATTTTTGCATGGCGATGAAGGAGGGAAGCGACTCCTCAAGATTTAGGGGTGTTGACTGGAGTGAATTCTACACTAGGAACGGAAAGAAGTCCTTCAATGATTTGCTGTTGAGAGGTGGCGATGAGGGATTGCATCTCTTGAGGAATACGATTTTTTAAGGCTGTATTATATACAAGTGAGATAACATTGTCCTTCATTCCCAGCTGGATGATGCGTCCCTGAAAGTGTTTTCCCTGCACTTCCTGAGCAATTTGAAGGAAGGCCGAAGGAATGTTGATTACTCCGCTTGCCAAAATAACGTCAGGAGCTACGTCGTTTTGGTTCTTATTTGCGCCCAGAGCGAATACCTGTCGTTCACGCGCAGCCTGGAATGCTCCGAGACTAGCGGCGTCAGCATTAGGAAAGATGATATCGCATCCTTGTTCAATAAGGGCATAAGCAGCTTGCTTTGCCGCCCCTATATCCTCCCAGTTTCCAATGTAGGAAACGATGACCTGGAAGTCTGGCTTTACACTTTTGGCTCCGGCCTCAAAGGCTAGAAAGGTGCTCTTCAGTGGTGGGATTTCCACACCCCCTATGGCTCCCGCCTTTCCTGTCTTTGACATCGACGCGCTTAACATCCCCATTAAATAGGTTGCTTGTTCTAACATAAAGCGCATAGGCGCGACGTTGGCGCGCACTGTGCTGCCGGAAGTAGTGATAAAGACAGTGTGCGGAAAATCCGCTCCAACTTTGGCTGCGGCATCTTGAAACTCGAAGCCGTGTCCGAAAACGAGATTAAATCCTCGACTTGCGTAGTCACGGAAGGATTCTTCAAACTCAGCCGGCGTTTTTGTTTCTACCTGACTAATTTCGGCTTGTAAGGTCTCACGAATTTTTATGATTCCTTCATAGGCAAGAGCGTTCCAGCCTGCATCACTCACCGGTCCCGGCGTTAATAACGCTACACGAAACGCGTTGGAAGAAGACTGATGAGATGGATTATGGCAGCCAGCAGTGAGCAAAAGGAACAGGAAATAGAGGGAAAGACGCACAATCGTTTTTGTCACAAAACTCCTAATGGGGGCATCAAAATGATTTCGTCCGTATAGATAGTTGCAGGCTGAGCTATAACGTCGAGCATTGCTAGCGCGACATCTGCTGACGATAACATTTTTTTTCGGTCGAGGTCGCCTCCGCTTTTGTCCCATAGCGGGGTATCGACGGCGCCGGGAATTACCGCTGTAACCTTGATGCCTTGCGACCGCACCTCGGCGGCTATGACTTTTGTGAGACCTAACGCTCCAAACTTGGAGGCGGTGTAGGCTGCAGAGTTCGGCAAGATCATTTGACTAGCTATAGACAGGACGTTAAGGATATGGCCGCGTTTTTGGGGGATCATGATTTTGAGAACATGCTTACAACACAGATAGACCCCACGAAGATTGCTGGTCTGGAGCGCATCCCAATCTTCCGTGCGAGACTCGACCAAAGGTCCAAAGACTGCGCCACCGGCGCAGGTTACAAGAATGTCAATTCGTCCCAAGCGTTCTTGTGTCAAAGCAGCTAAATCTTTTACTTGATTTTCATCGCCGACATCAGTCGGGATGATTAGAGCGTTTCCTCCAGCCATCGTGATATCGTGCGCGACAGCTTCAAGGTTTTGCTTCGTGCGAGCGGCGAGCGCAACGCTGGCGCCTGCTTTCGAGAGTGCCTGTGCGGTGGCGCAGCCGATTCCTGAACCAGCTCCTGTAACAATAGCGACTTGGCCCTGTAAATTTGGCAAAGTCATAGGTCACCATAATACTCGAAAAAATTTTTCGGGGTCTCCCACAATCCCACTCGCATGAGCTGAGGTCCGAGCCCTGAGTGGAGGAGGGTCCAGATCACCTTGACAATGTTTTCTCCCGTGGGATTTAAAGTACTGAACTCAACCGTATCCTTGTTTAGATGTTTATGATCGAAGCGATCAATGATCTTATTCTGGACCGTATCCATGAGCTGACCGAGGTCCATGATCATTCCAGTCTGAGGGTCGATGTCTCCCTGAACGGTAACCTCAAGTTCATAATTATGGCCGTGTCCATGAAGGTTATTGCACTTACCAAACACTATCCGGTTCTCTTCATCTGATAGTTCTGGGCTATGTAAACGGTGAGCGGCGCTAAATCCAAACGTTTTTGTGAGAGTAATCATCATTTTTCCCTCCCTAGCGGCAACATCTGCCCAGAGAGTAGGTTCTTCGTAAAGTCTCACGCGAGCGAGTTGGTATAAACCTAACAGTCGCAGTTTTTCCTCGATGCGATTGTACATGTAGGAGGCAAGGTTCTCTGTCGTTGGGACATGGTTGAGGAACGCGGGGTGGTCAAGATTGATGAATTTGTGATCAAATTCTCCGCTTACTTCTTTTAGAATACGGTCAAGTTCCTTGATGTTCATTACCATGCCGGTGCGTGGCTCTACTTTTCCCCCTAGGGAGACTCGCAGTCTAT
This sequence comes from Binatia bacterium, assembly GCA_050185455.1. Classification (GTDB taxonomy): domain Bacteria; phylum Desulfobacterota; class Binatia; order Bin18; family Bin18; genus SYOC01. The sequence goes on from JBFWZL010000190.1 coordinate 4,219, forward strand.
AGTTGTGTCCGTGTCCATAGGGACTGACACATTTGCCAAAAGTGCGATGGTTTTCCTCTTCCGTGAACGCGGGGTTCCAATAACGGTGCGAGGCTTCAAATTCGACTAATCGTGTTAGATAATGCATAGATTCAGAAGCTAAGATGCAAAAATCCGTATAGGGCGTCAAGTAGGCGATAGTGAGTTCCTGTTTTGATTAGATTATAGAAGCAACTCCTAATATCAAGAAAAAATTTGACATAAGATAGAAAAAGAGACTTTTTCAGCTCAAGTGATTATGAAGAAAATCCAGAGAGGGCCTGGAGGACGCGAATAATTTTAGCCATTTCGTCGTTTGTGACATCTTCTGGAAGTTCCAAAATTGCTCGACGACCAGGACCTAATGGTATTTCTTGGCGGCAGAGCAGGAGTCTATTTTCTCCTGAGGTGGGAGAAGTCACAGATTTGGAGGGGAGGGAGGACGCAGGAGAGGACCCAGAAGAAAGGGGATGATCTGGTAAGGGGGGAAAAGGGGGAGATAGAGGAGACGGAAAAGATGAATATCGGTTTTGAAAAATGCCGGCAAGGCGACAGGAGTCCAAGAAAGCCTTGGCGACAGTTTCAGCATTTTTTTTGGTAAAGCGATATTTCAATAAAAGTTGATTAGTCAGGTTAAGATCAGAGGGAAGGCCACTATTTTCATAATGCGCCAAGAGACTCTGGAAAATTGCTGGACGGCCCAATGCCTCGCGCAAGGCTCGGCGCCGGTCGGCCTCATCATAAGATTGGTCAACCCGAAGAAATAATTCACTCACGCGAAAATCCTTCCCAATGGGGTCCAGCAAACCATATTGGCGGAGGCTGCTGAGTTTTCGGTTGAATGGACCCGACTGCGAAGCTAAGCTCAAATGTTCAGCGATTGATTCTCTGCTTAACGGAGCTTGTCCCTCCACTCGAAAAATTTTTCGGGCGTCTTCTTGACATTCCTGTAGATTATACGCGGGCGCATTTGGGCTTTTTTGTCGAGATTTCGGCTGTTCGCTAGGCTGAATTTCCATAACCTACTCCCTTTTCCCCTTTTCCACAGTTTTGGGGAGGTGTGAATTAAGCAATGTACAAATATTTTTAGCTAAGTAAAGATAAAAAATGTCGGTAAAAAATTTGTATTATCTATGATTTTTGTAAATTTAGCTAAATTTGTCTATATTAATTATTAATAATTATCTCAATTTTTGTTATTATTTTACGTTTTATATTTTTTCTTTTTTATGTCTCTTTTTATCTTAATAATATCTTTTATTTCTCTCAGGGGAGCGTTCACTGAACCGGGTAAGAGAGGGGGGGCTTGCTTGATCCCTCGTGGGGTAGTTTTTATGCTGCGGAAATAGGGCGATGTCCGTGATACCGCTGAAGGGCGCAATAGTGACTTTTCCTACGGTTATGGGTTAGGGGGCCATGGATACGATCTCTCTTGTTATCGTTGATGACCATCCGATGTTTCTCGCTGGTCTTCAGCAACTTTTCAAGAAGCAATCAGATTTTGAAGTTATCGGCATAGCCGAGGGAGCCGCTCAGTTGGAAACGCTACTCCAAGGTTGTGTCCCGACGCTCATTTTGATGGATATTGAGATGCCTGGCGGCGATGGAATTAGTGCGACCACCTTTGTTAGAAAGCATTTTCCTACTACCAAAGTAGTGATTCTCACTGGATATGATAATCCAGACCTTATATTCCGCGCACTGAAGGCTGGGGCGGTTGGTTATCTCTTAAAGAATTCGCGACCAAAGGACATCCTTGAAACGTTGCGAAAAGTGGCGGCGGGGGAGATTTTTCTTAACCCCGAATTGGCGAATAAATTTTTGCGAGAGTTTCAACGAGATCAAGAGCTAGAAGAGGTGCGTCGTTTAGTCCAGACGCTGACGCCTCGGGAAGAAGAAGTCTTAAGCCTAGTGGCGACGGGGGCAACAAACCGAGAGATTAGCCAGCGGCTATTTATCAGCGAATTGACAGTCAAGATGCATCTGGCAAGCATTTTTCGGAAACTTCAGGTGAATGACCGCACGAAAGCAGCAATTCTTGCCTTAAAGGCAGGCTTGGGGCAGATGTGAATCGTGTTCCGTTCCTACTCCTGTTGTTCGCCTTGACCCTGGATATTTCCTTTCCTTGTTCAGTGCGGGGGGATCAGTTCGCGGAAATGCAGGAGGTCTTACAGCAGTGTCAAGCCGCGTATCTTCGTTTGGTCGATTATCGCGGAGTTTTGCTGCACGAAGTATGGGAAGGCGGGAGAGTCTCCCGAGAGGATGAGATTGAGGCGACCTTTCGGAAACCCTCATTTCTGACTCTCCAGTGGCAAACCGGAATATTCAAAGGGACAAAACTTTTTTCACGTCCATCATGGAATCGCGGCAATCTTCTTCTTCAATTAGGGGGATGGTTTGATTTTTTAACTCTGAACATTGCTCCGACAGAGATTGGCGAACCTTTCGTTCCAGGTGTGAAAGATGTCAATGAATGGCTAACGGCGCTCTCCATGCTGGCGCGACGTTCGACCGCTGATCGCAGTCTGCGACAGGTCGAATTGCGCACAAGAGATCCGAACTTTCCTGAAGGCCATATTGGTCTGTTCGTTCCAGCTTTTCTTGTACCGTTTCGAGATAATAGTGTTTCCGTATATGAGTTCGTTATTGAACGTGGGACCGGGGTGCCTACGGAGCTGGTCTTGCGCGGGGCGGGGGGAGAGATCCGACAACGGATGATTTATCGGGATTTACAGGTGAATATTGGTGTGTCGACCCAAACTTTTGATTGGGAAGATCAAGTGGGAACGGGGCGCGGTCTGCCGCGCGATGAGGCCGAAATTGATGTTCGCGGATTCATTCAAAATTGGCAGCACCGCTATATGGAAATTACTGACTACCGTGGAGAATGGAAACTAGAAGAGCGATGGGGAGAGTCTCTGGCTCAGAGTTTTGCCGCGTTTAAGTTTCGTAAGCCTTTCGAGGTGTATTTGTCTTGGGAGTCCGCTACGGGAGGGAGAAGAGAAGCGCTTTTTCGTCATGGATGGAATGATGGACGGGTGCGCGTTCGCACGACTCTTGGCGGGATTCCGCTCATTGGAGACCTAGAGCCCCATGGATACCTAGCGCGTTGGGGTCATCAGCATCTGCTAACCGAGTTTGGCCTTAATAGTCTGGTGGAAATTCTTCAGGAGCGATTGCTAAAAGAATGGTTGCGTGGAGAGTTAGGTCTAAGATTTCTCGGTTTGCAAAACTGTTTTGAGTCGTCTTGTTACGTCCTTGAGTTCAGTTTCTCGCGCAGTCCGGGCAATGAGAACGCCCCGGCGCGCGTCGTGACCTATTGGGATGTGGCCGCGCGTCTTCCGGTCAAATATGAAGAATTTGATTGGATGGAGCGGCTACGAGAGCGTCAAGAATTTCATCCCTTGCGTGTGAACACTGCTTTACGTGATGCTGATTTTGATGCGGCTAATCCTGCTTATGGGTTCTTACTATTTCCTCAAGCTCCACAGCTCGACCGCTTCTTGACCGGGAGAGAGTAGTTGCTGGCCGTATTGAAGGCGCTCTCCAATTCCCATCCCGCGATGTGGGCGACTGGCGCTACAAGCGTCGCTCTCACGCTTCTCGGCTTGGTCGCATTTAACCTGGGATACGTTTGGCTTTACGTCGCCTTTCTGCCCTTGCTCTGTATCGGTTCTTTTCTGAGCGCAGAAGTTCACGTCGATTTATTTCTCGCCCTCCTCTTGTTAGCTGTTGCCAGCACGCTGCTGTACGCGGTAGGGATCTTTGCCCTTCCTCTTGTAACCTGTGGAATTCTTTTCAGTGCGCCGTTGCTCCTTATTTTTCAAAAAGGAAAAATCGTTTCTCCTGCCACTATACCGGAACAGCACTATCACCTCTGGGGGCGGAAATTAGAGCTCTGCGAACTCTTGTTGATCGCGTTGTTCGCTCGCTATGTATTGTATCGCGCCGGCGGCGGGACGATTCCCTTGCGCATTGGTGAGTTTGAGTCGCTATCGCGATTTCTGATCAGCGAGATCGGAGGTTGGGGAGTCTTTGCAGTGGGATACGGCATGCAACTGAGAGTTCGCTATGGAACTGTGTACACCGACGAGGCTGAATTCGTGACAAGTTTACCTTCTTTATTAGCGACTGGACTGTTTCTAGTCTCTCCCCATGTCGCTATCATGACGCTTGGACTCAATCTTTTTGATGTCACCGGCCTATATGTCGGTTCTCTTCCGGTCGGAGCCGCGCAGTTGCTTATGCGCACCTTGACCTGGCGGCGCCTGGCCATAGAAAGGCAAAACCAACGTCTACAGCTCATGAATGTGGAACTCGCTCGGAACGAGCGACTAGCGGCGGTTGGACAGATGTCCTCTGCCATCTCTCATCAACTTCTCCAAAAGGTAGGGCTTGTTGGACTGCAGAGTTCCCTTCTGCGCGATATTTTACTGGATGACTCAGCGCTAGCAGAAGAACGTCTCCGCGAGGGGCGCGAGCGGGTGGAGCAACTTGACGAGTCGATTGCGGACTTAAATACGACCCTTTCTGATTTGCTCATTTTTTCAAAAGAGGTGGCGCTGCATTTGAATCCTTGTCTCTTAAGTCCCTTGCTGCGAGAAGCAGCTGATGAGGTGCACTCCATGGCGGCGATTCGAGGAGTCACTGTTGTATTCCGCGGGGAGACCGAAGGCACTCCTGTAATCGTTGACCGGATTAAACTTAAACAGGCTCTGCTCAATTTGTTAACCAATGCGGTGGAAGCGTCCCGTGCGAATGGGCGTGTTGACCTTGAGCTGCATGAAGAGGGGACTCACGTTCAGATCCGCGTGATCGACCAGGGAACGGGCGTTCCTGATAGTGATCTGGAACGCATATTTTCTCCTTTCTTTTCGACTAAGGCTCAAGGGACGGGGTTGGGGCTGACCTTTGCGCAAAAGATTGTGGCTTTACATGGCGGCTCGGTGTCCGTGAACAATCATCCACAAGGAGGGGCGAGTTTTGTCATTGAATTGCCCCGTCAGCAGACGCAGTAGGAGTGAGAAATGCAACTGCAAGGCAAAATTGCTTTCGTGACAGGGGGCGGGAAAAGGCTTGGGCGCGCGATCGCTGTGGCCTTGGCTGAGGGCGGAGCGGATATCTTGTTGCATGTGCATACATCCTCGGGAGAAGACACTGCGCGCGCTATAGAAGCTCTTGGACGCCGCGCAATCATTCTGCGTGCTGATATCTCCATGACAGCGGCAGCGGTGCGTCTAGGGCGGGATGCCATGGCTACGGCTGGACGAGTGGATATTCTTATTAACAACGCCGCAGTTTTCTTTCCGACCCCTGTAACAACGCTGACCACGAAGTCTTGGAAGTCTGTTATTCAAACGAACCTGACATCGCCGTTTATCCTTGCTCTTCTCTTCGGACGCGCCATGCGGGCGCAAGGTGCGGGAAAAATCGTTCAGCTCGGAGACTGGGGCGGCATACGGCCTACTCTTGGCTACTTACCTTATTGCGTCTCAAAAGGAGGGATCCAAGTCATGACTCAGGCTTTAGCAAAAGCCTTTGCGCCTGACGTTCAAGTGACCACTGTAGCCCCGGGACCAGTACTGCCTCCAGAACAATACGATGCCATAAAGATTCAGCATTTGGTCGAGCAGACTCCACTGCAACGGCTTGGCAGTGAACAGGACGTTGTTCGCGCCGTGCGCTTCTTGGTGGAAAGCGGTGATTTTGTGACCGGAGCGACTTATTTTGTCGACGGTGGATGGCTTGCAAAAGTCGCGAGTGGGAGTGTTATTTCCTGATATGAGGTCCGGCAGGGGGGGCCAGGTGCAAAATAATAATTATAACGACGCTCCTCACGGGAATACGCCATTAGCGTAGAGGAGCAGGTCCCGTAGCCATCAAGATGCAGACACAGGCCATCCCGCGCATCTCCAGGCGACTCCGCATGTTGCGCCATTTGCCGATGGAGCGTTCTGAAGAGATCGGGTAGCGAGAGTGAGCCAGTGGAGAAAGAACCGCCAATCTCAGCGAAACGCGGAGAAAAGCGTGCTATACGCGTACATGTCGGATCGTTCGGATCGCGGTTTGTCACAAAATGAATTCCGCTAGACAGCGGTCGGATGGTCAGTGTAGTTCTATGATTATCAATAACATAGGCGGAGGCTGCATCAGCGATGACGAGATTGAACGGATTATAGGAATGATCTGTCTGGGCCGTTATTGCACGAACAGCTGCTGCGGCGGACTTTTGCTTAAGAGCATCAAGGCATAGCTGTCCGCGAGAGCGGCAGCGCTGATCCGCTGGAGTTGAGGCTTGACGGTTCAAGACACCTACGGTGACTCCCCACTCATTGACGCCGAGCCAGGTTCCGCCAGCGAGGAGATCTTGTCCGCCATACACCCACGGTGGGGACCACAGTTGAGTCGGGTGAGAAGAAGGGCGCGAAAGCGACTCGTCACGATTGGCGGCGACCACGAGCGGATAGTCAGGGAAGACACGGAAAAATAAGACGAGGGTGCACATAACGGTGGCAAAGTATAGGAGTCTTGAGACCGGCAAGCAAGAGCGCCGGTTTTGCGTTGTCTTTCACTAACCCCTGTGCTAGGGTAGGCCAAACTTCGCGCCGGGAGGGAGAATGTTCGCCTCGATTGATGATGTCATTAATAAATTTGCCGTCCAGAAATATATCTGTGACCGGCGAATCGCCACTGTCGTTTATTTAGCCAGTCATCTACGAAAACCGATTTTGGTGGAAGGGCCAGCCGGAGTCGGCAAGACTGAGCTAGCTAAGGTTGTTGCTGGAGCTCTAGACTGTGAACTTGTGCGCTTACAATGTTATGAGGGACTGGATGAGGCAAAGGCGCTGTACGAATGGGAATATGCAAAGCAA
>JBFWZL010000191.1:0-11093 GCA_050185455.1 Binatia bacterium
CAAGGAACGAGTTCCGAGTCGCCATGAGCAACTCAGGAGGGAAAAGAGTGGAATAATTCGTGATCGGTCTCGGAGGAATTCTCGGAGCTAATGCGCGCTATCTCGTGGCAGGTTGGGTCACTCAACGCTTTGGGCTAGCGTTCCCTTGGGGAACGTTTCTCATTAATATTAGCGGCAGTTTCGTCCTAGGTCTCTTTATGGCTTATATGTTGAGACATCCTGCCTACTACTATCCTCGTCTGTTCTTCGCAGTTGGTTTTCTTGGCGCCTACACGACCTTTTCCACGTTCTCCCTTGAATCACTGCAACTCATCCAAAACGGCCGTTTTCTCGCCACGCTCTTTTATGTCATCGGCAGTGCTGCCCTAGGACTTTCAGGAGCATGGCTCGGATTTACGTTTGGTCAACGGTTCTCAACTTAACCGATTCCACATCAGTAGATTGCGAGAAAAAAGAGAACCAGCTAGGTTCAGTCACGTTTAGTACAAGCGGTAGTTACCATTGAGGGGAGGGAATGGAAATGAAATTTGGCTTCTTTGGTATCAACATGAATGTCTGCAGCAATCCTGACGCAGCGGTACGCGTTGCACAGGCGGCGGAAGCCTCAGGATTTGAATCGGTGTGGACCGGTGAGCATGTCGTCCTTCCGGACCCGCAGGCGCCACCCTCACCCCTACCACCTCTGTATCCACTCCTTGACCCTGCAGTAGCGTTGGCCTTCATCGCGGCGCAGACTAAGAAGGTGAGGCTGGGGACCGGCATTATTATCTTGCCTCAACGGAATCCTCTGGTATTAGCGAAGGAACTAGCCAGTGTCGATGTTGTCTCGGGTGGGCGGTTTATTTTCGGGCTCGGCATAGGATACCTGAAGGCGGAATTCGACGCGCTGGGCGCGCCGTTTGACCAGAAAGGTCTACGCTCCATGGATTATCTCCAAGCCATGAAAGCCGTATGGACGCAAGAAAAGCCTGTCTACCAAGGCCAGTTTGTTGATTTCCACGACATTCAAGCCCGACCACAGCCCATCCAGAAACCTCATCCACCAGTGGTGATCGGCGGTCATACGCAAGAGGCATTTCGCCGGGCGGTCCAGTATGGCAACGGCTGGTATGGGTTCGCGCTTGATCCAGCGGCAACCGAAAAATGTCTCATCGGGTTAAAAGAAGCCGCGCAGCAAGTACGACGCCCGATAGAACTCGGAGAGCTGGAAATCAGCATTACGCCGGGACCACAGCTTGACCTTGACACGGCCAAACGTTACGCGGATCTTGGCGTGCATCGCCTCATTCCGTTCCGTCGAGGGAAGACGGAACAGGACCTGCTTGATTTCGTACATCAGACGAGGGATACACTGATCGGCAAGCTTTAAGGACAAGGGAAAAGGAGGGAATGGCTAGAAGAAAAAGATCTCTTCAACCTTCCTTCTTTCCGCTTCTCCTTTTCGCCGTTTCGCCTTTGCTATGAGAGATTGGCCAGCGGCGCGCCATGCTCTCCGAGTTTTCCATAGGTAAGGCCGGTAAACGCAGGAGAGTTCTTCGCTAATTCTACGAACGCTTCCGAGGTAGACATTGGCTCGAAGCCGCCTAATTTCACACCAAGCAAAGCCAGGACTTCCCATCCAGGCTTTGCTTGTTCCGGAGGAGCAAAAGCTTGTCGAATCCTTTGGACATGGCCGGCGCTGTTGGTAAAGGTTCCATCTATTTCTGGTGAAGCGCCGAGGGGCAACAGCAAATCCGCATACGCGGTGACGCCTGTATAATCCGTGTCACACACAATCACCTGTACATTTTCAAGGGCAGCATCGAGTTTTTCTTGAGAAAAAGCAGTGGTTAAATCCGCCGCGAAAACAAGAAGGGTTTTTATCTCCCCTTTTTCCGCTGCCGCAAGAATATCAGCTGCAGACGGTCCACCATTCAACAATCCTAACGCCTGCAGGCCGCGCGTGTTCGGATTCTTATCCGCTTTGATCAGGAAATCATCATGGAAAGCGTCCGCTGAAGACCAAGAAAACCCAGCAATATGAGACGTACCAATCTGCTTTTTTAGTAGTTGCGTGAATAAATACACTTCCTCATTGGTCGCCTTGGCGCCCACGATTCCAGCAACGGCATTCGCTCCATACTCTTCTTTCGTTTGCGTGAGGGCGTCAACTATGCGTTTGACTGCCCTATCCCAGGTGATCGACACGAAATTCGGTTCTCCACGTAACGCCGGGCGCATGATCCGGCTTTCTTGCTGGAGTTCCTTATACCAGAGCCGTCCTTCATCACACATCCAATACTGGTTTACGTCGGGGTTGTAGCGAGGCCGGAAACGATACATCTGGCCGCGCCGGTGGTAGATATCGATATTGCAGCCGTTCGCACAGCGCGTACAAATAGACTCGGTTTTTTCTAAGTACCATACGCGCGCTTTGAAGCGAAAATCTTTACTGGTTAAAGCGCCAACAGGACATACGTCTACCACATTTGCTGAATAGGGATTGTCCAGTTTTTTTCCCGGAAAAAGGTCGATATACGTCTTGTCGCCACGCGCAAACAACCCGAGTTCGCTGGTTTTCGTGACCTCGTCGAGGAACCGGGTGCAACGCGCGCACAGAATGCAACGTTCCTGATCGAGCACTACTTGAGGACCGAGATCGACAACTTTCCGTTTTTCAACTTTCGCTTCAATAGGCATCTGGCTACGATAGTTTCCGTAGTCCATATAATAGTCCTGCAGCTTGCATTCACCAGCCTGGTCACAAATCGGGCAGTCAATAGGATGGTTAATCAGAATGAATTCGAGCACTGCCGCCTGCGCAGCTTTGGCCTTTGGACTGGTAGTTTTCACCACCATGCCTTCAGCAACTTTGGTGTTGCAAGCAATCTGCAGCTTCGGCATCTTGTCAATTTCCACAAGGCACATACGACAGTTGCCAGAAATGCTCAGGCCGGGATGATAGCAGTAATGAGGAACCTCGATACCCAGCCGCTCCGCTGCTTGAATCAAATTGAGGCCATCCTCGACGGTGATTTCTTGCCCATCAATTTCAAGTTTCGGCATATTTTCCTCAAGACAGTAATGAGGGATGAGTGACGAGAACTGAGCATGACTCCTCGCAGCCCTCTCTGGTCAGTCCTTAATCCTCACATTACTCGGTACTTTTTACGCTGCATGTCGATGCGACGCGCCATTTTTCTTTAACGGACAACCGCCTTCGGTGATGTGCGCCACAAACTCATCGCGGAATTTGCTGAGAAAGCTTTGCGTCGGCATTGCCGCAGCATCGGCCAGTACACAGACCGTGTTGCCCATCATGTTCGTGCAAATCCGATCCATCAGTTCAATGTCTTCCGACTTTCCATCGCCTTGTTCCAGTCGGATCAACAGTTTATGCAGCCAGCCGGTTCCTTCACGGCAGGGAGAACATTGCCCGCAGGACTCATGATGATAGAAGCGATCAACGATTTCGAGCGCCTTCACCATGCAAGTATCTTCATCCATAACAACAATACCGGCTGAACCGAGGAAGGCGTTGATCTTCCGCATGGAGTCAAAGTCCATCGCGACATCGATCTCGTCAGCGGTCAGAATGGGAAAGGACGATCCTCCAGGCATAACTACTTTGAGTTTCTTCCCGCCACGAATCCCGCCCGCGTGATCATAGAGAATCGAGCGCAGTGTCGTCCCCATTGGCAGCTCATAGAGTCCCGGTTTCTCGACATGACCGCTCACACAATAAATCTTTGGGCCAGGACCACTTTCCGGACCGATCGACTTAAACCATGCGGCACCCTTCTCGATAATCATCGGCACGCAAGCCAACGTTTCCACGTTGTTCACAATAGTGGGACAACCGAACAAACCATAGACGGCAGGGAATGGAGGTTTAATCCGGGGATAGGCGCGCTTCCCTTCGAGGGATTCGATCAGTCCGGTTTCTTCTCCACAAATGTACGCTCCAGCGCCTCGGTGGACGTAGACGTCAAGGTCGTAACCCGTGCCGAAGATATTCTTTCCAAGAAATCCTTTTGCATACGCTGCGGCGATTTCTTCTTCCAAACGATTGGCTCCGAAGACGAATTCTCCACGAATGTAGATGTAAGCCGTATGTGACTTAATCGCGTACGAAGAGATGAGGATGCCTTCAAGCAAGATATGTGTGTTCCATTCAATAAGCGCACGGTCTTTGAACGTGCCGGGTTCACTCTCGTCCGCATTACAGCAGAGGTAAATCGGTTTCTGGGAATCTTTTGGTAAGAACCCCCATTTCATTCCCGTCCCGAACCCAGCGCCGCCACGACCACGCAAATTCGACGCTTTAACCTGATCCACAATCTCTTCCGGCTTCATGGTAGTGAGCGCCTTGCGCGCCGCTTCATAGCCATCGTGAGCCGTATAGACGTCAAGTTTATGAAAATCGGGAATATCCAAGTGACGGAGGAGCGCTTTTTCAGCCATGCATTTCGCCTCGTCTCATGTAAAATTCAGTAAAGAAATCAAGAAGAAAGCCACCGATCAGGAAGATATCGGCTGGGGTTTTCGGTGTCAACGACGGAGAACTTCCTGTTCCGCAAGAACCAGAACATTTGCCAATGCCGCAAATTCCTCTAGGCTCAAGGTCTCGCCTCGTCGCTGCAAATTGATACCAAGGTTGCTTTCAACCGTTTCAAGGTTTTGATAACCTGCAGCCTTGAGCGTATTCCGTAGCGTTTTGCGGCGTTGAGCAAACGCGGCTTTTACCACGCGCTGAAAAGCTTTCTCCTCTCGTATCGCAACTCGGGGCGTTTCTTGAAATATCAGTCGGACGACCTGAGATTCGACCTTAGGAGCAGGGAAAAAACTGCGAGGACCAACTGTACAGATTGTCTCTACCATAGCGTACAATTGAGTCAGCACCGAAGGCACACCATACGCTTTCGTTCCAGGGACAGCAGTTAATCGTTCGGCGACTTCTTTTTGAATCATGACCGTCACTTCAGGGAATTGCCGACGATGTTCCAAAAGGCGAAAAAGAATTGGCGTCGCCACGTTGTAAGGAAGACTCGCAACGACATGAATAGTTGGTTCTGGAAAAGTCACAGGCAGGTCAAGACTCAGAAAATCGACGGCGATCACGCGCACCCGCTCGTTTCTGGAAAAGCGACCACAGAGACGCTCCGCCAGCACGCGGTCCACCTCAACCAGATATAGACGCGCCGCTAGCTCGGCCAGCTGGTCAGACAGGACACCTAACCCTGGACCGATCTCCAAAATAGTATCATTCGGACCGATCCGTGCCGCCGCAATCATACGGTCTATGACAGTTGGGTCAACGAGAAAGTGTTGTCCCAATCGCTTATAAGGGCGTATGCCTAACTCACCGAGCACAAAGCGCGATTGTTGTAACAGGGTTGTCACGTTTTACAAAGGGAGAGTAGCTGAAGCATTTAATTCGAGCGATGATCGTTGTCCGCTTGCCAACCGCCAGGTTCCGGCCAAGGCGATCATCGCTGCATTATCAGTGCAGAATTTAAGTGACGGGACGAAGACCTCAAGGCCACGACTCTCACCTTCTTCGCACAGGCGTTGACGAAGGCGAGAATTTGCGGAAACACCTCCGGAAACAACGATGCGTGGTAATCTTAGTTCAGTTGCAGCGCGGAAAGTTGGCTCAATCAGCATATCCACCACCGCTTCCTGATAGCTTGCGGCTATATCTTCAAGGCGATAAGAAGCGCGCTCCGTAGATTGGAGAAACTGTCGCAAAGCGGTTTTCAGTCCACTGTAACTGAACCCAGGCTTGCCATTTTTCAGATGGGCGCGGGGAAAACGAATTGTAGTTGAGATTCCCTGTTGCGCCAACCGATCGATGACGCGTCCACCAGGATAACCAAGCCCTAACATTTTCGCAGCTTTGTCAAACGCCTCGCCTGCGGCATCATCACGGGTGCCTCCAAGGAGAGCGTAATCTCCCAGATTTCGAGCAAAATAAAGACTCGTATGCCCGCCGGAAACGACTAGACAGAGAAACGGAAAGGCAACCTCATATTCGAGCTGCACGGCAAGGAGATGTCCTTCTATATGATTGACGCCGATCAAGGGTAAGTTTTGCGCCATTGCCAATGCTTTCGCCGTCGATACTCCCACCAATAATGAACCAACAAGACCAGGGCCACAGGTCACCGCAATGCCGTCCAGTTGGTCCAATCGCACTCCTGCCATGTTCAGCGCCTGGTCGATAATGGGCAACACTTGTCGCATGTGGTGACGAGATGCCAGCTCCGGCACAACGCCGCCATACGGACTGTGGATTTCATCCTGTGAAGAGACGATACTACTCGATACTGTCGAGCCGCGCAGTACGGCGGCGGCCGTATCGTCACAAGACGTTTCAACACCAAGAACGATCAAAGCATTATTGGGGAATCGCGACACTGAGAGCAGGTTCCTCTTCCGGAAGACGCGCTAGCGCGCTCAACACCTTTAAGTTTGCCGGTTGGAACCGGAGAGAGCGTCGATATGCGGTACGGGCTTGTGCGTAGTCCTGCAGATCTTCATAAACCGTCCCTTTTCTGCTCGTCGTCTCGCCGAGCCAGGCATGGTTCGTGCGCGGAAATAACAATTCTGCTTTTTGTAAAAAGGCGAGAGCGCTCTTGAGATCCCTTTCAGCAAAAGCGATACGACCGAGGAAGTAATAACTATAAGGTACGAAAGGCGCAAGACTGACCGCACGCTCAAATTGTTCCCGCGCTGGCTCCCATTCCTCACGATCGAAATGCGCCTTGCCTTCCTCAATGAACTTGAGGGCCACAAGTTCACGACCAGCAAACGCAGTTGCAGCAGGTAGCGGAGGCATGTCAATCACCGTCGGCGGCGTGACCTCCCACTCTGAGGGGCGTGACATAAATGGAGGAGTCTCAGAAGGTGGAGGCGGTATCCTCCCCCCATCCGATTGCTCCGGCAAGGAAGAAGATTGTCCTCTTAGGGGCGGAAAAGGTAGCCGTTGTTCTACGGGACTAGAGGTTTCTCCCTCCAGGCCAAAGGGCGGCCCTTCCCTCGGAGAACCTGGAAGGAGGGTTGTTTCAGCAGGCAGGTCCTCCTCAAATACAGTTTCATTAGAATGCCAAGACTGAAATTCTTCATCTCTATAGAAAGGAGCGTGCCGGACTTTATCAGGCTCAGCGGAGGGGACAATTCTAGCTCCGTCATTAATGAGAGGAGCGCGGAACTCGCTTTCCTCCGAAGAAAGAGCGTCAAAATATTCTTCCTCTTCAGCCCAGCCATGAAAGACCACACAGAGGGCCAGTCCTAAACAGATTGTCGTCTGGAAAACTGCCTTCATAAATAATGTCAAAAGAGACGCCACCAAGGCTTTCTGTCCGCAGATTCAGATGGGAGCACGACCGCTGGGGCGGAGGGCGAGGAGGTAATCACCCTGGCTGACTGTGATAGTGTATCCTCCATGAACGGAGAGAGCGGAGTTGTTGCTTCTATGGGAACCGGTCTGAAGTGGGGTTGTGACCCGCCTTGATATGATTCCTCGTTAGCATAGAATGCTTCTTCTTCCGCTGTAGGGCAAGAATGAGTTGGATTCCCTTCATATTCAGCGACTCCCCAGCCTATTCGGATTCCCGGAGGGGGAGAAAAACAGGTAATGGCTTGTCCTTCCGTAGCGTGCTTCATGAATTCCGTCCAGATCGGGAGCGCCGCCCGCCCGCCAGAGAGCTTGAGTGACTCCCTATGATCAAATCCTACCCAAACAACCGCAACTAAATCAGGCGTGAATCCGGCAAACCATGCATCACCATAGTCATTGGTCGTGCCGGTTTTTCCCGCAGCTGGACGAACAAACCCCATTCTTCTGGCTCTACGAGCAGTGCCATGTTCAATCACTCCTTCCATCAGATGAGTGACCATATAGGCAACGTCAGGCGGAATAACTTGTTCAACGTGGATGGAGCGACGCTCTAAGGTTTCTCCATCCTGATTCATAACTCTATTTATCGGCTTCGGAGTCACACGGATACCTTGATTTGCTAGTGTGCTAAAAGCAACGGCAACTTCGTACGGAGTCGCTTCCGCAGAACCAAGCACCATAGAGGGATACAAAGGCAGTGGACTCACAAACCCCAGACGTCGGGCGGTTTCACGTATTGCTTTCAACCCAACGTTCCGAGCGAGTCGAGCAGTTGCCGCGTTCAATGATTGCTCAAGAGCGCGTCGCAACGACACGCTCCCATAATACCTGTCATTGTAGTTTCCTGGACTCCACACTTGATTGCCAAAAGGCCAGGAGAACGGTTCATCCAAGAGCTGACTGGTTGGGAGGAAGCGACCTTCGCGCTGTTCACGTTCCTTTGCAAGAGCCGTCAGATACACGACTGGCTTGAAGATCGACCCAGGCTGGCGGTGAGCCTGGGTTACACGATTAAACTGCGAGGTCTGGTAATCCCGTCCGCCCACCATGGCAAGGATTTCACCGGTTTGCGGCCGCATGGCGATCAGACATGCCTGTAGCCGATCTTCTGGTTTGGCGCGCTGCAAGTGACGATGACGAGCCTCAAGTTCTTCCAGGCCTTTATTCACGACTTCTTGCGCAATGCGCTGCAGCCGCATGTCTAAAGAAGTTGAAACATGTAACCCAGCCTTCGTCAGAGCGTCGATAGGGTAGTTCGTCTGTAACTCCTCACGAATAAAATCGGCAAAATATGGAGCTCCGTTGACATCCATGGGCAATTGCCGAGGAGAGATTGATTCCTGCAGTGCGGCTTCATACTCCTCTTGGGTGATGTCTTCCTGTTCACGCATACGTTGAAGGACGTAATTGCGCCGTTGGAAGGCCGCATCAGGATGGCGAGTTGGCGCGTACCAATTGGGCGCCTTCACCATTCCAGCAAGCACCGCTGTCTCACTTAAAGTGAGGTCTCTTGGTTCTTTTCCAAAGTAGAAGCGCGCGGCTTCCCACATACCGAGAATGCCCTTCGCCCCGCGCTGTCCTAGATAGATTTCATTTAAGTAGTATTCGAGGATCTCGAGTTTTGAATAATGATGTTCGAGAATCAGTGCGATACAGGCTTCAACCATTTTTCGGCGTAAGGTTCGTTCTTGAGTGAGAAAGAAATTCTTGACGAGTTGCTGAGTAAGCGTACTTCCTCCTTGCGTTGTCCGCCCGGCTTGGAAATTCGCCCAACCAGCACCAATGATACGAAAGACATCGATGCCTTCGTGTTCAAAAAACCGTTGGTCTTCCGCCGAAATGAGTGCTTTCACCAAGAGCGAAGGAACCTCATAAAGTTTAACGACTCGGCGCTCTTCCCAGGCTTGATCATACAGGCCAGTAATGAGTTCTGGGTCCAACGCTACCATTTGCAGGTCGGTTCCATCATCCAGATCGGTTAAACCTGTGATCCGATCTCCATCAAGCGTCAGACTGATTCGTCGGGGTTGGCGAAGACGACTAGTAACGGGCATATCATGAAGAAAAAGCTGAAGGACTCCAGCCTTGGAGTCATAGAAATATTCACCACTCGCTCGAACGGTCTTATCCGAAGGACGATAGTCAAGTCGAGTAAGCAAGTCGAACAGTCCAAGAGAAGTGATGTCTGCATCCGAGTATAGGAAAGTTTGTTCGGCATAGATTTTCGACGGCACTTCCCATTGATGATTAGAAAACCGGGTTACGACCTCAAGCTCTAATCTCTTATAGAATCGCCAGCCTATTATCCCAGCAGCAACTGTAAGAAAGGAAAAAATCAAAAATATCGTTCGCCAAAACACACGGCGCATCTTTTTTTTCCTCGTCTTTCTTCAGAGGACTTCTTTCTTCGGCAAAAGCATGTAGAAGCAAATCACCTGGCTATAAATGAGCCGAAATTTTTTTGCTCGTGAAGTGCGTGTGAGAACCAATGAGATTTGGTTTTTCTAGTACGCTATCCCAGATGAGCTCTTTCCTTGAGAGGGCGGTGAGACCCTAGCCTCGATTCAAGTATCCACAAGTCTAAGGTGCTCTTCGTGAGAAATCTATTCATTGTTTCTTTGCGATCTGTACGTAGCGCATGCGTAGATCGAAAAGAGCATTCTCAAGCATCGTGTCTTCGGTGGAATCTAGATTTCCTTTTGTTTTCTGCTTTAGCATGGCAAGTAAGTCTATCATCTGTCGTGCGGCACTCAGATCAATCTGCTTCATTTGCCCTGGCGGGGGAGGCGCCTCTCCCATAAATAATAGAGCTTGGGTAATCAGCCCTAAGACAAAACTAGAGAAAGAAATAGGCTCGTTTGATTGGTCATATACATTTTGAGTTTTATGAGTGTCCGCCTTATTCTCAGGTTGATTTCGTTGCTGTATTTCTTCTGACGGCGATTGTTCAACTTCCTCACCCCGAGGCTCTCCAGTCTCTGGAGAGAACCTTCTCCGATCTTGTACGCGAAATCCTCGCTTACTCTCTTGTTCTTCCGCTGCCATAGATACAGTCTCCTAGAAAAAAGAGTTATACTTCATCCCTGAATCCACGGATAATCATGCTCAGAATGAGGTTTCGATCAATAACCATAGACTCTCTCACGATTGTGCAGTTTCATCCATTGGGTGAAAAACCAAACTTGGCAAAAATTGCTGGAAATCTAATGAATACTGCGCGAAATCGATTTCATTTATTTTCTTACCCGCAGATTTGGGCTTCATCCTAGATTAGAAATCAGTATATTTCTTCACTCAGCGAAAAGAAAGATCTTTTTATCCTCCTAGTAAGACCAGACCGGCAATCACTTCGTCTACAGAGATCTCGTCCAAAGAGATTCCTTCACTGTTTGGGAAAACAGCTCGGTATGCCGTATTCTGCACGACAGAGAGACTTCCGCCCAGCGGCCTCCATTTTTGTGGTTGTGTAGGTCCAAATAAGACGAGACCACGGGCCCCCACGGCTCCAGCCAAATGACTCACACCGGAGTCGTTTCCCAGATACAGTTCGGCACGACTAAGCAGGGCTGCGACTTGTATTAAGGAGAGGCCCGTTACAGTCTCACCAACTGTCCGCCATTCTTTGGTCTCTTTTTCTTCGGCGGGACCGAGGAGGATGAGAACATGCCCGTCTCTTTCTCTCTGTCGCCACCATTCGGCAATCTTTCGAAAG
>JBFWZL010000192.1:0-11087 GCA_050185455.1 Binatia bacterium
GTTCATCCTCTGCTCAGTAACGAGGGGGAAAATTCCACGACGTATCCACGACCTTCGCGTAAGAAGAGCGTTACAAAAATGGGGAAAACAATGCAAATCTGCGTACTTAAAGAAAATGAAGGACAGGAAACACGAGTGGCCCTCGTGCCAGAATCCATTAAAAAGCTGATAGGTCTGAAAGTCATGATCTCGGTTGAGAGCGAGGCGGGATTGCAAGCGGGTATCAGCGACGACGATTACAAAGCAGCAGGAGCCACAGTTTCCGTAGATCGAGCGCATCTGATCGAAACCGCCGACGTACTGGTCACCGTCAATCGCCCGTCAGAGGAAGACTTGTATCGCTTGAACACGGGAGCGGTTTTATTTGGATTTTTACGACCACTTGATGAACCAGCCGCACTGAAACCCGCCGTCCTCAGGGGTTTGACCGTGTTTTCCGTGGAACTGATCCCACGTATTACTCGCGCTCAGGCCATGGATGGTCTCTCTTCGATGGCGACGATCGTCGGTTACAAAGCGGTCATCATGGCCGCTGAGCGCATGTCGCGCATGTTCCCTATGCTCATGACGGCGGCGGGCACCGTGCCTCCGGCTCGAGTCCTGGTAATCGGCGCTGGCGTGGCGGGACTTCAGGCGCTCGCCACAGCGCGAAGACTCGGAGCAGTGGTGGAGGGCTTTGATATCCGGGCGGCGGCAGGTGAAGCGGTCCGCTCTCTGGGAGCGACGTTTCTTGCGGTTGATCTCGGAGGTTTACAGACCGAAGATGCGGGCGGGTACGCCAAAGAGGTAGGCGAAGAAGTCATGAACCGTAGTCGTGCGTTGATCGCTAAGGCTGCGCGCACTGCGGATTGTATCGTCACTTCCGCGCAAGTACCGGGTCGGCCTGCCCCATTGCTTGTCACGGAAGAAGCGGTTGCGGGCATGAAGCGCGGCTCGGTCATTGTCGATCTTGCCGGCTCCACGGGCGGGAATTGCGCCTTGACGAAGCCGGGCGAAGAAGTCCACCGCAATGGCGTAACGATTCTGGCGCCGCTCAATCTCGCGGCCACCGTGCCCGTGCATGCAAGCCAGTTGTATTCTCGTAATGTCTCTGCTTTTTTAGCGCTGTTGATTGACAATGGGGAACTGCGCGTCAACCTCGAAGACGACATTCTGGGACCGGCTTGCATCGCCCATGCAGGGAAGACGCTGCACCCGTATGTCGCCGCCGCGCTGGAAAAAAACAATTAAAGGAGGGATATCTTGTGAGTCCACAGGCGCTAATTGCCGCACTGTATATCTTTGCCCTGGCCGCATTTCTCGGTTACCAAGTCATCTCGCGTGTTCCGCCGCTGCTACACACACCGCTGATGTCAGCCACTAACGCCATTTCCGCTATCTCAGTAGTGGGAGCGTTGGTCACGGCCGGTGGGGATTATAACCTGACGAGTACGCTTCTTGGTTTCGTTGCGGTGACTGCCGCGACCATTAACGTTGTCGGTGGATTCATGATCACCGACCGCATGCTGAAGATGTTCCGGAAACGAGAACAAAGCTAACACTCATAATGGAAACGAATCAGGAGCAGCGCGAATAATGAGTTATTTCAGTGAATTAACCTACCTTACAGCTTCCATTCTCTTCATTTTCGGTTTGAAAGCGCTCAGCCATCCTGACACAGCGCGGCGCGGGATGAACCTGGCCGCCTTGGGCATGCTCATTGCCATCATCGGCACGCTCGTGCGGCATGAAATTGTCCGTTACGATTGGATTATCGCCGGTCTTATTATTGGCTCGCTTATCGGCGCGTCCATTTCAATTTGGGTGCCGATGACCGCCATGCCGGAACGAACTGCCTTGTCGCACGCCTTCGGGGCTTTGGCGGCGACGTTAGTGGGCGTTTCTGAATATTATCGTCATGGCGCGGAGCTAGGCACGTTTACGATGACGGCCATCGGCTTCGAAGTGATGTTCGGCGGCATCACCGTCACCGGCAGTCTCATGGCATTTGGCAAACTGCGAGAACTCGTGCGTGGAGCGCCGATCCTTTACAAGGGGCAGAACATCGTCAATCTTTCCCTGTTCGCCCTGACGGCGTTCATTTTCCTCTATTTAGTCTTCGTCCCCACGGCAAGTATGCTCTTTTATACGATGGTAGGTCTTGCGTTTCTCTTCGGAATCTTACTCGTGCTTCCGATTGGCGCGGCGGACATGCCGGTGGTCATGTCGCTCATGAACTCCTATGCAGGTCTCGCCGCGGCGGCAACCGGCTTCGCTATTTCCAATAACGTCCTCATCATTGCCGGGACGCTTGACGGATTTTCCGGTTTCATCTTGTCGATTCTCATGTGTAAGGCCATGAATCGGTCGATTAACAACGTCTTATTTGGCGCGTTTGGGGCGGAAACCACGTCGGTAACCGTGCAAGTTGATGGCGTGATGCGAGAAGTCTCCGCTGACGATGTCGCAGTCCAGATGGCGTATGCCCGGCAGGTCGTGTTTGTCCCCGGTTATGGATTGGCGACCGCGCAAGCGCAACACGCCGTGCGGGAGCTCGCCGACGTCCTTGAAGCGCGCGGAGTGAGTGTGAAGTACGCCATTCATCCGGTCGCCGGGCGTATGCCGGGGCACATGAACGTACTCTTGGCCGAAGCGAACGTGCCGTACTCATTATTATATGAGCTCGAACAAATTAATCCGGAATTTCCCACAACCGATGTCGCGATTGTGATTGGCGCCAATGATGTGGTGAACCCAGACGCGCGTGATAATCCGCAGAGTCCGATCGCGGGCATGCCAATTCTTGAAGTCGATAAAGCGCATTCAGTAGTGGTGTTGAAACGTGGAAAAGGAAGAGGGTTCTCCGGTTTAGAAAATCCGCTCTTTTTCAAATCGAATACCGGAATGCTCTATGGTGACGCAAAGGCGTCATTGACCACGCTCGTCCAGGCTGTGCAGCACGCGTAAGTCCTTAGTATCACTGATTTTGTTCGTCAAAATTTATGAAGGGTCAAGGAGAGAAAATGACGGACTTCCAGCGAGGAGTTGTTCAGGCGAATGACGTTACGTTTCACTATTTGGAAATAGGCAGTGGCCCCCTCGTTCTTTGTTTACACGGGTTTCCGGATAACGCCGTTACTTATCGTCACCTGGGGCCTGTGCTGGCAGAGGCGGGATTTCGTGTCGTGGCGCCGTTCATGCGCGGGTATGCGCCAACCGGGCGACCGAAAGACGAACGCTATCAATCGGTTCTGCTGGCGCAAGATGCTGTAGCACTGATTCCGGCGTTGGGAGAAACTACCGCGTATGTGGTGGGGCACGATTGGGGCGCGTTGGCGACCTATGGCGCTGCCGCGCTGGCACAAGAACGAGTGCGTAAAATTGTAACGCTTGCCGCCGCTCATCCCGCGACGTTACTTGGGGCGCTGGCGACGAATTATGACATGATCAAAGGCGGCTGGCATGCCTACTTCTTCCAGATGCCCTTTGCCGAGCAAGCAGTTATGGCGAACGATTATGAGTTTATCGAGAAGTGGTGGCGTGACGCCTCGCCGGAGTATGAGCTTCCTCACGAAGTGATAGAAAGCGTGAAGGAAACCTTCCGTCAGCCGGGCGTCGTCACCGCTGCGCTCAACTATTATCGTCACACCATGAACCCGGCAAACCGCGACCCCGCGCTCGCGGCGCTACAAGAAAAAGCGATCACAACGCACACGCCGGTCCCGGCGCTAGCGTTGCACGGCACAAAAGACCGTCCTGGCCGACTGGAAGCGTTTGAAAGCATGGACCAGTTCTTTGCCGCAGGATTGGAAAAAGTCATTCTCCCAGGAACTGGGCATTTCCTACATCTTGAGAAACCGGCAGAGGTAAATGCAAAGATTGTTGAATTTCTGCGACGTTCGTAAGAACGCGGCTATCGCAAGGTCTTTGGGTGCGAAGGCTGCCAGAGTGTGGAAACGATAGTGGTCACCAACACCATATTCGCCGTGTTGGCGACCTCAGAGTCAGGTCTCTCCGAAAGCGTCAGTGAAGCATGCCGACTTACTCCCCGTCCGTGGAGAGACGCGCATACTCAGTGCAACTCGACCCCGCCGTCTACGTTCATCGCCTGGCCAGTCACATTCTCAGCCGCAGCCAGATAGACCGCTAATTGCCCAATATCTTCGGGTGTTTGTGGACGGCCCAGCGGGATGAGTCCCTTAATATAGCGCTGCCAGGCGTCCTCTTTGGTTTCCCCGGACCGCTTTAACGTCTCCGCTAAATACTCCCACATCTGCGTGCGCAAGATGCCTGGACAGATGGCATTCGCGCGAATGTTGGCGGCGGCCAACTCCTTAGCTAGGGAATTGGTGAACCCTACAACCGCGAACTTGGAGGCGCAATAATGGGCAAGTCCCGCAGAACCGTTTTTTCCCGCAATGGAGGCAATGTTGATAATGCAACCCCGGCCCTGCTTTTTCATGGCTGGAATAGCAGCCTGGCACGACAAAAAGACGCCTTTGACATTAACAGCAAAAGTCAAATCCCAGGTGTCTTCAGGCATACTCTCGACGGGCGCCACGCTTACTACCCCAGCGTTACACACAAGGATATGTAGAGCGCCTAAGCGGCTGATCGTTTCTTCCACCATCCGTACGGTATCATCCTTCTTACAGACATCCGCTTGAATCGCGAACGACCGACGTCCAAGCTGTGTAATTGTGGCAGCGGTTTTCTGCGCTTCGGTAAACCCGCCAATAGCTGCGCTGCTGTACTGCTGAGCTGCACTGGAGATGTGTTCCAGGTCCGCAATCGCGACGTCGGCTCCAGCCTGCGCGAGTGCGAGCGCAATGCCTCGGCCAATGCCGCGAGCGCCACCAGTAACCAGCGCCACTTGTCCATTAAGTGCTGTCATACGTTCCTCCTTACGCTGCAGTCGTCGGATTTTCGAGCGTGTTGTAACAGGCTTCCTTATTTGTATTTTATCGCTCTTCTATCACCTCGGATCGCGGTCAGGGAAGGACGCACGCGGCTTTGTATTTTGTATAATGAGAGACCATTATAAGAAAGCCATTTATTCCTCGGATTCTTCGACCAGCGGTAGTGTGACGCGAAACGTGCTTCCTTTGCCAGGAGAGCTTTCCACGGTGATCTGGCCATTGTGGAGGAGGACGATGGAGCGCGCCAGCGCGAGTCCGAGTCCCGTGCCTCCGCGACTGCGCGCCCGATCACCGCGAAAAAATCGGTCGAAGATCCGTTCTTGTTCTTCCGGCGCAATGCCAGGGCCAGTGTCCGTGACAGTTAGTAATGCTTTGTCATTCTCTTTCTCAAGGGTCATCGTCACTGCGCCGCCGGTCAGTGTGTATTTGATCGCATTCTCTCCCAAGTTAAAAACTAGGCGAAACAGCAGCGATTCGCTACCGCGCACCCAGAGTGACCGTAGCGGACTGATCCGACACGCGATGCCGGCGTCTTCGGCAAGCGCGGCTAGGGCAGGCATAACATCATCAAGAATGTCGGCGAAATTGACCGTTACCTGCGGTACGCCAGCATTCCCGCTATCGGAACGAGCAAGAAACAGCAAATCTTCCACGAGCGCACTCAGGCGGTCGACTTCTTCCAAACAACTCATTAAGACGCGTCGATATTCTTCTTCACTTTGCGGAGAGCGACTCGCGACTTCAAGCTCGCCTTTGAGAATGGTGAGCGGTGTGCGCAGTTCATGGGCGGCGTCTGCACTGAAATGCTGAACCGCCGCGAATGATTGTTCTAGGCGCGCCAACATGTCATTGAGCACCTCAGCGAGCCGTCCTAATTCGTCTCGCCTTTCTGGAGTGTTGAGGCGTTGCGACAAATCTTCCGCGCTGATTTTGCGAGCAGTTGCGACCATTGTGTCAACGGGAGCAAGCGCGCGCCGGGCGAGGAACCAGCCGCCGATGCCGGCGCCGCCGAGAGCAAGTGGAGCCAGACCGAGCAAGATCAAGAGGAACCGCGAGCGCGCTTCTTCCACGTTATCAAGCGGCATGGCCACTTGGACAAAATGCAGGATGCGTCCTCGTTCGATGACCGGCAGGGTAAAAAGACGCACGGGCGCCATGGATACGCCGGGAAGTTGTAAAGTTTCGTAGGTTTCTTGTCCGTTTTCCGCGTTGCGTAGAGCTTCCGGGCTCAAAGGGAATTGAGTCTGAGCCCGCGGTGAAAGACGGGGGTCTGGGCGCCCAAACGGATCAAGCAATCGATAAAGCCGATCGGCAATGATGGGGCCGAATAAAGATTCGAGTGCTTCATTGAGGCTAGGACCGGAACGCGCCGAGGCTCGCGCCGATTCGGCAATGGAGCGAGCGACGGATTTGAGCGAAGAGTCTACGTTGTCGCGCAACCCTTTATCGAGCAATGTAAACGCCGCTGCACCGAGGAGTCCAAGCATGCCGGTCAGTAACGCAATGTACCAGAGCGTGAGACGGGTGCGCAGGGTCATAAAAACGTGCAACGTGGAACGTACAAGGGAAGATGTAAAGAGAGAAGTAAGAGGGAGAGGCTAGAAGTGAGAGGTTAGTGAAAAGACCAACCCCCACTCCCCCATTCTCAGTTCTTTTTTCACCAGGCTATCGCATACGACGGCATGCGTTTGCTTTGCTCTCCACGTGGATCAGCCCCGCCGCGTAGGACGCCTTTTTCAAGATCAACACAAATGCCGAGCACATCTCCTTCGCTCCAATCCTCTTTCGTCTCGACTTTGTGCCCGCGTGCTTGGAGTTCTTGTCGAACTGCGGCGGAAACGCGCCCCTCCACTCGTAGTAGTCCGGGAACCGCGTTGTGCGGATAGAAGCTCGATGGGAAATGGGCGGAAGAAAAACGCGGCGCTTCGATGGCGTCTTGCACTTCCATGCCAAAATCGACGACGTTCAGAAAGAACTGTAATGTCCATTGGTCCTGTTGATCGCCTCCCGGGGTGCCGAAAACCATGCACGGCGCGCCATTACGCAACACGAGCGTTGGGGTTAACGTCGTACGCGGACGCTTCCCTGGAACCAGGGCGTTAGGATGACGTGGGTCAAGATAAAAGGTTTGCACCCGGGTGCCGAGGGGAAAGCCGAGACCATCGATGACGGGAGAGGACGGAATCCAGGCTCCGCTGGGCGTGAAAGACGCCATGTTGCGGTCTTTGTCAACAACTGTGACATACACGGTTCCAGGCCCCCAGTTGCGTGCAGCAAAGATCTCTTCTCCGGTCAATAACGCCTCGCCTGTTCTCGGGTTCCCAGGTCGTTGTTCCAAAGAGGCGCGGCGAGGATCGATGAGCGATCGACGGCTGTTGGCGTATTCTTTTGACAGTAAACCGGCAAGGGGTACCTCGACGAAGCGTGGGTCGCCATAGTATTGCTCACGATCAGCGAACGCGAGTTTCGTCGCTTCGGCAACGGTATGGATGTAGTCCGCGCTGTTGTGCCCCATTCCTTTGAGATTATGGCCTTCAAGAAGAGTCAACTGTTGTAAAAACACCGGGCCTTGGCTCCAAGGCCCACATTTATAGACATCGTATCCATGATAGTTGGCGGCGACCGGCTCTTCGATGTGTACACGGAACGTCGCAAAATCATCCGCAGTGAGAAGCCCGCCATGGGCCTTGGCGTGAGCAGCGATGATTTGCGCTATTTCTCCCTTGTAAAAGGCGTCACGCGCGGCGGCTAGACCATGCTCGCGTCCGTTGCCTTGGGCTTTTTTTTCGGCGTCGATCAATCGGCGAAATGTTTTTCCCAGGTCGGGGTTTCTGAGGATTTCGCCCACGTCCGGTAGGTGTCCGCCGGGTAAGTACACCTTCGCCGATGAAGGCCAGGCTTTGCGGAAGTGTTCTGCATTGCCGGCTACGGAAAAATCGCTCAGCATGTAGGCTGGCGCCGGACCACGTAGGGCTTTGTGCAGAGGAAATCCGCCTTCGGCGAGTTCAAGCGCAGGCTCGACGACTTGCGCGAAACTACATGTGCCAAAGCGTTCTAGCGTCGTGAGAATTCCATCCGGCGCCGCGCATGGCCCGGCAGCCAGAACCCCGTTAAAGGGGATCAGGGAGATCCCTTGCTGCTTGAACCACTCTATTGTGGCGGCGCGGGGAGCGACAGTATCCGCATTGAGAGAAAACACCTTCTTCTCTTGAGCGCTGTAGAGCAACCCGGAAATTTCCCCGCCGAACGTATGCATGTGTGGATTCAGAACGCCCTCGGCAAGTGTGGCGGCGGCGGCGGCGTCAAACGCATTACCGCCGGCATGGAGTATGCGCATGCCGGCTTCGGCAGACAGATAATGCTCGGTAGCAATCATTCCCCGTGTTCCCATGAGGGTTGGTCGGTAAGCCATTTGCTCCTCCTTATTATCAATCAGGCGTGAGATGTGAATTGTGGTCCGGAAGACGGGAAACGGGAAATGAAAAAAGATGCGACTGACTCTCTTGTGGGCTTGCGTTTTTATCTTTCACGCCTCACACTTCCCGTCTCTCGTCCCACATGTTATGCCTCCCATTTTACGTCTTTCACTCGCTACTGATTTTCTTTACATGCTCCTGTACCACGTCGGGGGGGCAAAGGGAAATGAACCACCGAGCGCCGATGATCAAGACGACAAGATCGTCAATCCTACCCATGAGGGGAAGGAAAAAGTCCGGCAAAAGATCGAAGGGACTGACCAGGTAGAGGACGGCGGCAAACAAAATGATTTTCGCTCGCAGTGGCACTCGCGCATCTTTGAACAACCGCCAGTAGAGTTTTACGAAATTAGGCAGATGTCGGAGGATGCGGAATACTTGCCAGGTAGTTAGGTTGCTTGAAGGGAGAGCCATGAGAGTGTCCTAGCATATTTCTCTATGGGCAAGAAATCACGCCGCGGCGGTGGGGAATAAATGGTCACGCATTAGAAGACCATCCCGTGGTTGGACAGGATGGCGTCTACGCCAGGCCGTGACATGACCACACGTCATCCGTTTTGGGGACTTGGTGAAGATGTCCGGCAGAACCCGGCGGGTTTCTTCGACGTACAGTCGAAAGGGTATTGCACAGAGTATCAATTAGGATTCCCGGATTCGACCTACACGGCGACAAACCTGTCGGCAATGGGTAAATAATTACACCCCCACGCTTTGACCTTTCCTTCACGATAAAAAGGGCAGAACAATCTACCCCTTTTTTTCTTTCGCGCCTTCAGATATCTAACCAGCCGATAAAGACTTCTTTCGAGAACCCACACCGCGCTGCGCATAGTCTTTTTACCGGGAAGGGAATAAGCTTTGCCTTTCTGAGATTGTTGCAGAAGGAGGAAGAGTCCTGTGCAAAGCGAAATCTACCAGGGAAGGGCTCCACCCTGTGATTCATGCGGTAAAGACTTATTGGGCACAATAATCGAAATAATTTAACAAAAAAGGAGAAATCATTGATGCACTGGTTTCATTTTTCTCGTTGGGGACTAGCGGCTCTCATTACTGCTAGTCTTTCTATGTTTACTTCTGCGGCCTCCGCAGAACTCAACCCGGGTACAACGCTCGATAAATCGAATTGCCAGGAAGCTAAGGGTCTGCTGCCGGAACACGTTATGGAATGGTTCTGTGAAGGCAGGTATACGGCAGAGATCATTGAAGTCAAAGACGAAGCCTTTCAGTACAGCAAGAAATTCAAGGCCGGGTCCGAAGCCAACGCCGGGAAGTATTATGTGACCGATGACGGGTATATGTACGAGACCGCAAGTAAGACTTGGCCACATTTCTGGTATGGTTTCCCCTTTCCAGATCTCGATGAGAAAGATCCCAAAGCCGGCTCTAAGGTGATGTACAACCATCAGGTGGCCCGCTTTCAGGTCGATGATGTGTACTGGTTTCTGGCCGTGAAATGGGCGACGCCCAGTGGTTTTGACCGCTCGGTGGAGTTTGGCGCGTATGCTACCTGGTATATTGGTCGTCACTCTGGCCCGACCAATAACCCGGATGACACCTATTTGAAAGACATCATTTTCGGTGTGGCGCCGTACGACGTGGTGGGCGTGTCCACCCTAGAGTGGTGGCATACCGATCCGACCCAGTGGCAATCGATCTGGGCGTTCGTGCCGACGATTCGTCGCGTGCGCCGTCTGACCGCCTCAAACTCCTCGGAGGGATTGTTTGGATCAATCATTGCGCGAGATGATTCGTACGGCTGGGCGGGGAAAATTCAGTACATGAATTGGAAACTGATTGGTCTCCAAGAGGTCCTTGTGCCTATTGCCCCGACCGGCATTGAGAAGGCGATGGTGGCGGCTGAACCCTCGCCTAAAAAACTTCCTACCGATCCATCTCTCATCAAAGATAAGGGTGAGATACCCGTAGGCCAAGTAGCGCGCATTACGTGGAATCCAGAAGAACGCATTACCGTTGGTTACGAAAAAGAAGGATGGCAGGGAGCCGCCTGGGCGCCAACCAATCTGAAGCTGGCCAAGCGGAAATGTTGGGTGGTCGAAGCCACGCCGAAAGATCCTTACTATTCCTATGGTCGCCGTGTCTTGTACATCGATAAGACGGCGTACTGGGCCTATTGGGCGACATTATATGACCGTGCAGGAGAATACTGGAAAACCCTCCTCTGGCAAGACAAGATGGGGTACACGCCAGGTCGCGACATGACCGTGCGGCACCCGTTTTGGGGTATGGCGGAAGACGTCCGGCAGAACCGAGCGAGTTTCTTCGACGTGCAAGCAAAAGGATATTTTACTGAATACCAACTGGGATTCCCAGATTCGACCTACACGACATCGAACCTGTCGGCGATGGGTAAGTAATTTGTGAAGTCTGGAGACCAGGGGCTTAAGACTGGTCTCGTAAAACAATAGGGACGAGAAACGTCGTCCCTATTGTGGCCTGCTCAAAGCTGACGACTGACTGCTCACCGTTGCTCACCTTCCTCTTTGCTGTTCCTGCCTTTTTGCTACAATGCTCCTCTAATCATGACTTCTCAGGTAGACCTTTTTGTCCATGGACGACTGATGGACGAGAGAGTCCCTTCGTTACCCTCGTTGGCCGTTCTTTCTCTCAACTAGAGGGTGACGGCGACATACGGAACTCCCTCTCGCGGATACAGCCTGCTTGGTTGCCTGCCTTGTTTTTTTTCAAGAAGCCA
>JBFWZL010000193.1:0-11053 GCA_050185455.1 Binatia bacterium
CCCCGCCCGCCCGGGCAATGCCACGCTCAGTGGCAATGCGGGGATGGAAACGCTGCAAGGGGGCAGTGGCAATGACCTGCTGCGAGGGGATGAGGACAACGACACGCTGGATGGGGGGCCCGACACCGACCTGCTCTTCGGCGGCCCCGGTACGGATAGTTGTCTCAATGGCGAGCAGCTAAGCACCTGTGAGTAACCTCCCACGGGCAAAGGCAAACAAATAGCCACAGAACACAAAGCAAGCACCGAAAGGAGAGTCACAGAGATGCAGACACACATAGAGTGCTGGAAGCAGCGCGGGCGGCGGATAATCGTAGCCGGCTTTTTCTTCCTCCTCACCGCCCCTCAGGTCCAGGCCTTCTCGTGCCAGGGGCTGCCCGCCACCATCGTGGGCACGGCGGGCGATGACATCCTGCTGGGGACGGCGGGCAATGATGTGATGGTGGGACTGGGGGGGAACGACGTGCTGCGGGGCAAGGGAGGCAACGATGTCCTGTGTGGGGGGCCGGGAGACGATCTGTTATATGGCGGACCGGGCGACGACGTCTTGGATGGGGGCGCAGACCTGGACATTCTGCGAGGGGGCAAAGGCCAAGACATTCTGCGAGGGGGCAAAGATGATGATGTGCTCGACGGGGGCCGCGGCGAAGACCAGCTCGATGGCGGGCCGGGGGACGACATTCTGGATGGCGGGCCGGGCAAGGATCGCTTCCTGCACGGTGAGACTACGGTCAATTAGCGGAGACCTGCCCTGCTGAATTTTGCTGATCAAATTCGGGACCCATAAGAGAGGACGCCACTGGCGACTTGTTCGCCAGTGCGACCATTAGCACGGGCAGCAAGCTGCCCGTGGCACCCTGAATCTTGACATCTGGAATATTACTGGACTTGCTTGTCAAATTTCATGAGGGCGGCCACACAAAGGAGTAAGTGATGTATCCCCATGCGATTCGGTTCCCCTCGACCACTCTTTCCCCCCAACTACTGCGCCAACTGCAGAAGCAGGGGGGCGCGTGACGCGCCCGCTTTGTCACCGCCTATCAATCCCTGCGCGCCTTACCCCGGCGGGTGCGCCGCCGCCTGCAGCGGCAGTGGAAACACTCCCTGGCGGGAGTGGCGCTGCGGCTCACGCTGGGGGCGACCCCACGCAGGCAGCGACGATCACAGTCGATGGCGCGACGCGCACCCTGGTGGACGCTATCACCGCCGCCAACACCGACACAGCGACCAATGGCTGCACGGCGGACAGTGGCAACGGCCTGCTGCGAGGAGATGAGGATAACGACACGCTGGACGGGGGGCCAAACACCGACCTGCTCTTCGGCGGCCCCGGCACGGATACCTGTCTCAATGGCGAGCAACTACGCACCTGTGAGTAGCCCCGTAAGACAGCAGGGGCAAGACAAATACTCCCCCGGCTCCCCCCTGTGGTTAGGGAGGAGACTCCCAGGAGCCCTATGCATAGGGCTCTCGCGTATCCCGTAGGGGAATGTCTAGCAGGCGCTGGACCATTAGGGGTTAGCGCGGTAGAGGTCCTGGCTGGATGGGCAGTATTCGGTCACAATGCCGTCGATTGACCCTCTGGAGCTGAGGTATGAAATTTGGGCTGCTGTTTCACCTGCAAGATCCGCCGCATGGAGATAATATCCCCCGCCTGTACGACGAAGTATTCGAGCAAGCTGAATTGGCCGAGCGGCTCGGGTTCGACGCTTTCTTCGTGCCGGAACATCATCAGATGCCAGACGGCTATCTGCCCGCGCCTCTTACTTTTGCCGCCGCTTTAGCCGCCAAGACCCACAGAGCGGAAATCGGCACCAGCATCATGCAGCTCCCCTTGTTTCACCCTCTGCATGTTGCTGAACAAATTGCCGTCATCGATAACCTTGCGAAGGGCCGCTTCATCCTCGGCGCGGGGCTGGGCCTAGTGCAGAAAGAATTCGACGCGTTCCAAATTCCACTGAGCGACGCCGCCTCACGGTTTATCGAGTCCGTGGAAATTCTCAAACAGGCATGGACGGGGCAACCATTCTCGTTCGCCGGGCGTCATTTTCAGTTTAGCGACGTGAGGATTACACCTCGCCCCGTGCGACAGCCGCGCCCGCCCATTTGGATCGGTGCGATGTCGGAAATCACACTCAAACGCGCGGGGCGCATCGCCGACGGCTGGCTCAGCGATCCGTTGCACAACTTCGCTGTCATGAAGGCCTGGAGTGAGATTTATAAAGCCGCCGCGGCGCGAGCGAGGAATCCACGAGTCGAGATCGCCCTCCTCCGCGACGCTTGGGTTAGTGAAAATCGCGCCGAAGTCGAGCGCGTCTGGTGGCCGCACATCCAAGCCTATCATCTATTCTACTTGAATCTCGGCTTCTTCTCTTCCGGGCGCTTCAACGCAGATTGGGAACCGTGGGTGAAAGAGGTCAAATCCGACGCTGAGTGGACGTTCGAGCGCGTCGCGCCGAACCGTCTGGTGTGCGGGACTCCCGAAGATGTCATTGCGGAAGTGCAACGCTACCAACACGAGATTGGTTGTCATTACATGATCCTCTCGCTACGGCATCCTACCGGTCCCAGTCATCAAGAGACTATGCAGTGTATTGAGTTATTAGGCAGGAAAGTGTTGCCGAAGTGCAGATAGCGGCAGATAGCCCGCTTCGCTCTGTGGCATATGACTCGTTCGCTACGCCCGTTCTATGGCAGATAACTCTGACTATCAGCCATAGGCCATAGAGCGACAGGAGGGAGAGGGCTATAGAGCGAAGTGAGCCATAGGCTAGAAACGATTCGAGATGTATATGAAAATCGGCTACCTTTTAGATACTCACGGCGGTCCTTACAACATGCCCATCCCGTCAAGCCCGCAAGTGATGGGGTTCATCGATCACCTCTGGCGAGAAGCGGCGGCAGCGGAGCAAGCTGGGTTCGACTCCATCGTGGTCCCGGAGCGCCACACCCGCACGGAATGCCTGTTTCCCTCTCCGTTATTGTTGCTTGCCGGCCTCGCCACCCGCACGACCCGCGTTCGCTTGGGAACCTACATTCTCATTTTGCCGCTCTACGATCCGGTGCATATCGCTGAACAGATGGCGATGCTCGACTTGATGTCGAAAGGCCGCCTGATCTGCGGTCTCGCCTCGGGTTATCATCCCGACTATCACAACGCGTTCTCTATCCCCATGAAAGGCGGTCGCCAACGGTTTGAAGAAGGCTTAGAAATCGTCAAACAGGCGTGGACGCAGGAAACGTTCTCGTTCCACGGACAAGTCTTTCACTATGATAACGTTCGCTTGACCCCAAAGCCGGTGCAACAACCCTACCCGGAGCTCTGGCTGGGCGGAATGTTTCCTTACACGATTCAACGCGCTGGGCGCAGCGGCGACGCTTGGTGCAGCGATCCGTTTCCATTGCAGAAAGAAACCTGGAATAGTCAGGTCGCCATGTATCGTGAAGCCGCCGCTAAAGCAGGTCGCCGTTCGCTTGTCGTCCTGATGCGTGATGGCTGGGCGGCGCCAACGCGAGCCGAAGCGGAAAAGATTTTCGGCGACATTTACGTGCAAGAATTACTCTTCTATCACCGCTACGGCATACTCACCCATCATCCGGATTTTCGTTCAGAGGCGGACTTCACCGTCGCCAACTGCTTTCGTCACGCCGTCGCGGGGTCGCCACAAGAGTGCATCGACCAACTCGCCATGTATGAGAAAGACTACGACGTTGACTACGTCATCATGCGGTTTCGTTTACCTGGAGGACCCGAGCACAACCGCGTGCCAGACTGCATCCGCTTGTTTGGCGAAGAGGTGTTGCCGAAGTTTCATTATTAGCGCCCCATAACGGGACTTTAGCCTGTAGCTCGGATAGAGCGGAGTGGAATCCGGGATTCCTGCTCCGCTCCTCGTTCGTTCCTGGATTACGCTTTGCTTCATCCAGGCTACCTTCTGAAACAAGCCCATCTGAAATTTGCTCTAGATCTCCTGTAACGAATCCCCAAGAGACCAGACCGCCGCTCCTAGCAGAACGATATCTTTCAGCAGAAATTGCCCAGGCACGACCGACAGCGCGGGGAATCCGCCGAGACTCGGCTCCCAACCTGGCGTCGAGAACAAAAAGCTCAAGGTAGTCAGAAACATCATAACGGCAAGTCCGCTCCCCAACGCCGAAACCGTGGCGGAAAAAGGACGGAGGGCGATCATGAACGCAATCGCGATTTCAGTCGTGCCGAGCAGACTGGAAAATCCCTGAATGCTCCAGACGCGGTACACCCAACTCATTAACGGGCTGTTGACGACCAACGGCTGAATCCCCTCGGCTTCATATCCCGTAAATTTCATCGCGCCAATCCAACCAAGCACGAGAACGAGTCCGTAGCGGATGAGCGTCCCGCCCCAGGTTTTTACTTGCGCGCCGGTTCTCGCCCAATCGGCTGACAACGCTGGCGCTTCCATGCCATCGCTCCCGAGCGCAGTGCGACTTGCTGCTACAGTCTTCATAATAGTTTTCCTCCTCACGGTGTAATTTGCTGATTCGATGCCGCAGGAAGGAAAAAGATACACGCAATATAGAAGGCGGAAGGACACGGGTAGCAAGTTACCCGTGACGCCGAAAAATCCAGATCGTGAGGTATTCGCACAGAGGCGAAAGGAGTTCGCGCTAAAACCGCGCCCCACTAGTCAGGTGCTGCTCGTAGGCTTTGGTGTCGAGAATAATTCGGATCTCGCGAATCGTGATGTCCAGTTCCTCATCTTTTGTATAAAAGTGCGGCGCGATGCGGATACCGGCGCCTGGGCGGAAGTCAACCAGTACTTCCCGTCGTTCCAGTTCCTGGACGACCGCGGCGGCGTGAGGAACATCCACTACAATCATTCCGCCGCGCTTCTTGGTTTCGCGAGGAGAATTAATGCGCCAGCCCTGTTCCTCGGCAAGTTCAATTAACCGTGTTGTCTGATGAATCGACTTCGCGCGAATGCGTTCGACGCCGATCTCGTTGATAATGTCGTAACCGCTGTCAGCCGCGTAGAGCGTAGGAATCGCCGGCGAGCCGTGGAGAAAGCGATGCATATCATCGGCGTAGGCAATCTCGCTGGGTTCAAAAGCAAAGGGGGATTTATGCGCCATCCACCCCGTCACTTGCGGCTCAAGTCGGGTGCGCCATTGCGGATGCACGTACAGATATCCAGCGCCCGGCCCTCCGCACAGCCATTTGACCGAGCCGCCGACCACGAAATCAACGTTGAGTTCCTTAACATTAATGGGGACGGTTCCAGCCGATTGATACACATCAAGCACCACCAGTGCGCCAACCGCGTGGGCTTTGTCAATCACCGCTTTCGCGTCTTGTATGAAGCCGCTTTTGAACAACACGTGAGAGATGGGCACGAGCAATGTTTCTTCGTCAATCGCGGCTAATAACCTCTCGGTGTCAATCGTCATGCCGTCATCGCTCGGGACCTCGACGATGTGCGCGCCTGCCGCTTTCGCGTGCGCCGCATACACATACATCACCGAGGGAAAATTCAATGCTTCGTAGACAATCTTGTTACGATGTTGTTGCAGATTAAAACACGAGAGAATGAGCGATTGGCACACCGATACGTTCTGGTGCATGACCACCGAACCTGAATCGGCCCCCAGGATGCGCGCGATTTTATCTCCCGTGGTCACCGGCATTTCCCACCAGCCCTCGGCCCAGGCGCGAATGCCGCGCGTCGCCCACATGTCAGCATATTCCCGCAACCGGTCATACACTTTGCGCGGCATGGCTCCCAGCGAATGATTGATCATGTAGGTCGTGCGTTCGAGGATGGGAAACTCTTTGCGATACACAAGCAACTCATCCATACGTTAGCCGCCTCCTTCACTCATGAGTGAGCGCGCTTCCCACAGCTCGGGGAAGAATTTCTTGTCGATTGTTCCCTTGAGATAAGAGGCGCCGCTACTGCCGCCCGTGCCCATGCGCAACCCGATGGTTCGTTCGACCATTTGAATGTGACGTAGGCGCCAGCTCACGATGAGTTCGTCAAATTCGGTCAAGCGTTCACACACATCGATCCAGTCGCGATGGCCTTTTTCATCACGATAGAAAGCAACAATGGCTCGGGCGCGCGCTTGCAACTTGTCTTCTGCGCTGGCGCGTTCGCCAACTTGCGGCATCGTCCCAAGCGCCGCAAGCGCATCAAAAAAAACGTCGCGCAAGGAAGGCTCCTGCAAGCGCCGTTTCAGAGCGGCCGCCATTTCGGGTGTGGGCTCGTGGAAGCGCAACAAGCGTTGATCCTTGAGGCCGCAGAGAAATTCAAGCTCGCGGAATTGTTCGGATTGAAAGCCACTGGCCGGTTTCAACAGGTCGCGAAACGCCAAAAAATGCGTAGGCAGCATGGTTTCCAAAACGGTAAACTGCTCGACCAACACGCGAGCGATTTCAGTACAACGGCGCAACAAACGCGCAGCCTCGTATACTTCATCGCGTGAACCAGGGTTACTCACAGCGGCTTGCAGGTTCGCGACTACCGCGTCCAGTTCATGAAGCAACAGCTTGAACCAGAGTTCGTAGGTTTGGTGGATGACGATAAACAAGAGTTCGTCATGGTGCGGCGGTGATGACTGCGGATGTTGGAGACTGGTAAGCTGCGGAATACACAGGTAATCTCCATACGAGAGCGGAGGGACGCTGGAGCGCGGCGGAGGCTCTGTGCTCATGGGCGAATTTAAGCACGAGTCAGATTTGCGGGTCAATGGAACATCTTCGTTTCTCTAAGCCCGACTTTAGCCAATCAGGCTGCGGAACACACCGTAGCGGCCCCGCGCTCGAACACCAAGCTCGGGACTTTTATCATCTCCGCATAAGAACATTACAAAATGACAGGAGCCCCGCCTGGAGAAACTTCCGGGCCGTCCGCTGAGCCAGCACTGCCTTCTGCGCCCTCAGTTCTTGCGTGCCGGGAGCGCCTCTCTCCTGACTACTGTTTACCGACATCGCGGTATGACTTCTTTGGCGAATAATTCCATCGAGCGTTTCACGATGGCGTGATCGACCAGCCCACCCTGGTTGAAGTAGCCAATAAACTCATCCATCTGAAATTCACGCTGCAGAGCGCGCACCCGCTCGACGCAATAATCCGGATCACCAAAGACGCTCATGCGTTCGACTTTTTCATAGGTCGCCCGCTCCAGCTTGGCGACGGCGTCACGGAATGCTTCATAGCTTTTGATTGTCGTCTCGCCCAACGGCCGTAGCCGCTCGCCCGCCGCACGGAAGAAGTTCATCAAGCTGGTCTCGCATTCCTCACGAGCTTTTACGCGACTGTCCGAGACATGCACGGAAAACATGAGCGCCACGTCTTGCCGAGCGCCGGGTTGCAACACCTCTCGGTGGACTCCAAGATATTCGCGCAACTTGTCCGGTGGATTAATCAGCGGCGAGGCAAAAACCGGCAACCCGAGCCGCCCGGCAATGGCAAACGTATCGGGACTATTAGCGGCAAGGCGAATAGGCGGATGCGGTTTCTGCAACGGCTTCGGCACCACGGAGAGATCCTCCGCCTGAAAATATTTCCCACGGTAGGAAAAACGCTCATTCGTCCACGCTTGGAGTATAACGTCGAGAGCTTCTTCGAAGCGTTCGCGGCTTTCCTCTTGGGGAATGTTATAGCCGACATAATGGATTGGCGCCGTGCCGCGACCGACGCCAAACTCCAAGCGTCCGCCGCTCAGCACATCGGCCGTCGCCGCTTCCTCCGCCATTTTCACCGGGCTATGCAGCGGGAGCAGAGAGACCGCCGTCCCTAAACGGATGCGAGTCGTGCGCTGCGCCGCCGCCGCAAGCACCATCAGCGGCGAAGCCAGGATCGAGGACTGACGACCGAAGTGCAGCTCCCCAAGCCACACTGTGTCGAACCCCAGCTCATCCCCAAAAACAATCTGCGCGAGAATGTCCTGGAGCCGCTGACTCTCGGCTTGTGAGTCCGCGCACGGCAATTGATCAAAAAATCCAAACCGCATAGAGCCCTCCTTTCGAACCTCTGCGGTCGAGTTTCAGCAACGTCTAATTTAGTCTAGATAGACAAGTAGGCGGCGACACACAACGCCAAACCGCCAAGATACGTCCCAAGCGCCCCCACGAAGCGTAAGGGATGAGCTTTAGCCAAGGTGGGAGAAACGATAATTCCCACCGCAATAAGATAACGGCAAGCCGTCACCAGCCACATGACCCAGATCATCCACATCGCCGGGCTTCGCGACCCGATCAAGAGCATGAGCACGGCGAGCATGGGCGCGTACTCAGTTGTGTTGCCGTGGGCGCGAATCATTTTGTATAAACGATCCGTCGGATCTGGGTTATACCCCGACGTCGTGTTCGTGCTTCCTCGTGTCATCGACACGCCAAAGCCGAGCCCAAAGACCAGCACCCCCAGCAGCGCCGTACAAATAATGGCCGTTTCCATGGTTCCCCTCCCCGGAAAATTTTTTCCTTTCTTTCTTTGCCCTCTTTTTTTGTTATAGCAATGCCCTCCCTGTAACGACGGCGCAGCGCATCTTCCGCCTTGTGAAACGGAGATAGGCATTATAGAAGGAAGCGCGCACGTGAAATCAACAAAAGGAGGCGGATATGAATATTGGTATTTTAATACCGGCGACAGCGCACACGAGCAACATGACGGAGATTGCGCAACGAGTCGAGGGCTTAGGTTTTGAATCCTTGTGGATTCCGGAACACCCAGTAATTCCCGTCGGGTTTAAAACACAAGTGCCCGGCGGCGGCAAATTGCCGGAGCATTATAATCGTTGGGCCGATCCGTTTATCGCGCTTACCGTGGCGGCGACGGCAACGAAGCGCATCAAGCTCGCAACGGGAATTTGCTTACTTCCCGAACGCAACGCGTTAATGACCGCGAAAGTGATCGCCACTCTTGATATGTACTCGGGCGGACGCGTAGTCCTCGGCGTTGGCGCCGGTTGGTTACGAGAAGAAACCGAAGTCATGGGGGCGAATTTTCGTCTGCGCTGGAAACAGTTGCGCGAAACCACTGAAGCCATGCGTATCTGCTGGACGCAACCGGAACCCAGCTACCAGGGCGAGTTGGTGCAGTTTCCCTCTGTGTATTGCGACCCCAAGCCCGTGCAGAAATCCGGCCCGCCGATCTTTCTGGGTGGTCACGTGCCAAAGGCGCTAGAACGCGTGGCGCGCACCTATGACGGCTGGTGCCCACTCTCAAACGATCCGGCGGACTACGGAAGTAAAGTCGCGACTATCCGTCAGCTCGCGAAAGAATCCGGCCGCAATCCCGACTTGCTGACGATGTCGGCGTTCGTTGATCCGCAAAATGGCGCGCTTTCCGTGGATACCATGAAAGCGTTTCGCGATGCAGGAGCAAGCCGGATCGTGCTCTTTTCACAACCATTTGCTAAAGAGGTTGCCGAAGGGAAAGCGCTGGAGTGTATCGAGCGGGTGGCTCCAGTCATTGAGCGAGCGCAAAAAGTGTGATGCCTAATTCCACCAACTTTCTCCCTTTCCCACAAGAGGAAAGGGAACCGATAACCACTGGATAAGGGAGTGACTGCCGTGCCCACCTTCATCGATTCCCCGACACGCATCCAGGCAGTAGGGAACAAGCCAAAGATCATCGAAGAGTTTGTTGGACGAGTAAACTCCAAAACATCCGCGGTCAGCATCGCCCGCATGAAAAGCCCGAGCGGCTGGGTCGAACCTGGCCAAACTCCCGAGTTCGATGAATACACCGTTGTCCTACATGGCATGCTGCGAGTGACGACGAAGAACGGTGTGGTTGATGTCGCGGCGGGACAAGCCCTCATCGCTCATAGTGGAGAATGGGTGCAATACAGCACCCCTGGTCCGGAGGGCGCGGAATACATTTCCGTATGTCTACCGGCGTTTTCGCCGGAGACTGTGCGTCGAGATCAGTAAAGTGAGAAGGAGGACCTATGCAATACACCAAGCTCGGTAATACCGGCGTTACCGTATCGCGCATCTGCCTCGGATGCATGAGTTATGGCGATGGCAAATGGCGCGCCTGGACGATCGGCGCCGACGAAGCAAGGGAACATTTCGCTCTCGCCCTTGAAGCCGGCGTCAACTTCTTTGATACCGCTGATGTCTATTCCACAGGCGTCAGTGAAGAAATCACTGGCCGCTGGCTGGGTGAGATGGCCGCGCGCGATGATATCGTCGTCGCGACCAAAGTGAATGGTCCCATGGGTCCCGGCCCCAATCGCCGTGGGCTCAGCCGCAAACACATCATCGAGGCGTGCGAGAATTCCTTGCGGCGCCTCAAGATGGAGTATGTCGATCTCTACCAAATCCATCGCTGGGACTACACCACTCCGCTCGAAGAGACGCTGGAAGCGCTCGATTCCCTAGTGCGTGCGGGCAAGGTGCGTTATCTCGGGGCCAGCAGTATGGCGGCGTGGCAGTTCGCTAAAGCGTTGTACACCGCCAAGGAGCACGGCTGGCATCGCTTTGTCACGATGCAGAACCATTACAACCTGATTTATCGTGAAGAAGAGCGGGAGATGAATCCGCTTTGTATCGACCAGGGAGTCGCTCTTATCCCTTGGAGCCCGCTGGCGCGCGGCCTTTTGGAAGGGGACCGTGCACGTCAGCCCGGCGAAGGACCGACCAAGCGCGCCCAGACGGATCACATAGCCAAAAACCTCTATTTCCATGAGAACGACTACGAAGTCGCTGTTGCTACGCAAAAAATCGCTAAAGAACGCGGCGTGACGCCGACCCAACTCGCCTGCGCCTGGATCCTCCAAGCACCGGGCGTGACGGCGCCGATCGTCGGCGCCACCAAAACACACCATCTGCAACAAATCTTCGAGGCGGTTGAGATCAAACTCACCGCAGAAGAAGTCACGGTGCTCGAAGCACCCTACCGACCTCACCCTATCGTAGGCTACGAACATCCTCTGCCAAAGAAGATGGTGAAGTGAGCATCGAGGCCACTGAGCTGAGTGAAGAAACAAACGCGAGAAAGATCAAGTCGGTTCATTTTCAGAACTTGTGCTCCTTTGTGTGAGTGTGGAAGCCGTGCTCCTGCTT
>JBFWZL010000194.1:0-11051 GCA_050185455.1 Binatia bacterium
GAATTGCTGCATTTCATCGAAACCTCGGAACATTGTTTGGGGACAAAGGCGGAGACGAATTTTCTTCCCATTCACCCAGGAGACGTACCGGAACCGTGCGCGGACGTGGAGGACTAGATGCGGGATGTCGGGTTTCGCCCGGATACGCCGGTGACCACGGGCATCGCTCGGTTTGTCGATTGGTACCGGTCATATTATCGAGTGTAGTTTAGATCAGGGCGCATATCCGTGCGCCCTGATGTGTCTCACTCAACCTGGGTAAAGTGCTCTACCGTGGGAAACGGTTCATAGAAATGATGCAAGAGCGTTTTCCATTCTTGATACTCCAGCGCGCCGCGAAAGCCCACGGTATGATCCTCTAGCCGCTCCCATCGCACTAGTAGAAGGTATTTCCCTTTTACTTCCAGACAGCGATGCAGTTCATGAGAGAGGTATCCAGACATTGAAGCAATAATGCATGAGGCGGAGCGAAAAGCCGCCTCAAATTCCTCTTCCCTTCCATCTGTTACATTGAGCATCGCAGCTTCAAGAATCATGGAAATAACCGTTCAGACAGAAGACTGCTGGCTTGGTGTAAGCGTCGTCAACGCTAGCGCATGAATCTCGCGCTGCATTTCCGCGGCCAGCGCGGCGTACACCATGCGATGGCGCGCAACAGGGTTCTTCCCTTCGAAGAGTGGAGAAACTACCATCACGCGATAATGCCCACCACCAGAGGCGGCACCGGCATGACCGGCATGCTGGGCGCTTTCATCTTCAACCACAACTTCAGTCGCGGTCAACGTGTGACGAAGAATCGTCTCGATCTTTTCTTTTGTGGTCATAACTTCCCTTGCACGGACGGGAACTTCGAGGGCCGTTTCTCTTGGAGAGAGGCAAGCCCTTCTTTCACGTCGGCCCCAAAGAAGCCGAGCATTTCCAGCGCTAGTGAATAGTCAAAAGAGGTTTGTGCCGCCGCGCGTAGCCATTGATTCAGCGACTGCTTGGTCCAGCGGAGCGCCATTTGCGGACCATTCGCCAGTTTCTGCGCAACTTCCATCGCTTTTGGCATGAGCTGGTCGGGCGCGACGCACATGCTGACTAACCCGATACGTTCAGCTTCCTTTGCATCAAGCATGTCACAGGTCAGTAAATAGTATTTCGCTTTCGCCATGCCCACCAAGAGCGGCCAGATAGCCGCGGCGTGGTCGCCCGCCGCTACGCCAAGACGCGTATGCCCATCCGTGAATTTTGCGTTCTCAGACGCGATACTAATATCCGCCATCAACGCCACCGCCAAGCCGGCGCCGACCGCCGTTCCATTGATCGCAGAGATAATCGGCTTGTCACAGTTGATCATATTGTGCACGATATCGCGCGCCTCTTTCATGAGCGGCGCGACAACATTAAAGTTGCCAGCCGCGGCTTCCACCATGGCGAAATCCCCGCCGGCGG
This sequence comes from Binatia bacterium, assembly GCA_050185455.1. Taxonomy (GTDB): domain Bacteria; phylum Desulfobacterota; class Binatia; order Bin18; family Bin18; genus SYOC01. The sequence goes on from JBFWZL010000194.1 coordinate 1,435, forward strand.
AAAAAGCGCGGCCCGCGCCGGTAATAACCGCGATACGCACTTCAGGATCATCGGCGATGTCCAACCAAATCTTGCTGAGTTCATAGTGCAGACGTGCGTTGGTTGAGTTCATCGTCTCGGGACGGTTAATCGTCACCAAAGCGATGCCTTCTTTTTTGTCGATCAACAAATGCTGATAACTGCTGTAATCCATACCGTTCCTCCTCTTTATCAAGATTGCTTTTGTGTTCTACCCGCTCTTGCTCAAACCTGCGATCCTGGTAGGGTTCATTCATGTTGCCAGATAATCATGCCCTTGCCACTGCTGTGTGGATCTCGTTACATATTCTTCCACTCTTCGTCGTCGCTCTTATCTGGTTCTTGTTCGGCGCCGTGTGGGGAATCGTTTCCCTTGTCCTCTATCTGATTGGTCTTGTCCCTTATGGCTTTTTTGTCTCTCTTCCGGCGATGGTCAAGCTCTTCCACAAACCCGCCAGCCTGCATAGACAGTAGTAGCTCCCATTTTTGCTGTGTTCTGCGTTCTCTCTACTGCCTACTTACTGAATCAATGAGCCTCCGCCCAGTTCGCCCCGACGCCAATGTCGACCTTGAGCGGCACGCGCAGAGGCATAACGCCTTCCATGATTTCTCGTACAATCTCTTTCACCTGCTCGACTTTCTTTTCTTGCACCTCAAACAACAATTCGTCATGCACTTGCAGTAGCATTCTTGCTGGAAATCGTTCTTGTTCTAGACGTTGGTCAATCGTCACCATCGCCATTTTAATAAGATCCGCGGCGGTTCCCTGAATCGGAGTATTGACCGCCATTCGCTCCGCCGCCGCCGCCAACTGAGCATTTTTACTCTGCAAATCTAGAAAATATCGGCGTCTGCCCAAAAGCGTGGTCACGTATTTTTTAGCCCTTGCTTCCGCGAGGACATTGTCCATATAGGCTTTAATTCCTGCATAGCGCGCAAAATACTGGGCGATATATTCCTGCGCTGTCTTGAAAGGAATGGCCAGCGAACGAGACAGCCGCTGCGCCCCCATGCCGTAGATAATGCCAAAGTTAATAGTTTTTGCTTCACGGCGCTGGTCGGCGGAAACGTCATCAAGCGACGCCTGGAACAATTCAGAGGCTGTGCGCGCGTGGACATCTTGTCCTTTTTGGAATGACTCAATGAGTACAGGATCTTCGCTCAAGTGCGCCAACAACCGCAACTCAATCTGTGAGTAGTCGGCGGACAGTAATACCCAACCAGGCTCAGGCACGAAAGCAGCGCGAATGCGGCGGCCTTCTTCAGTACGAATAGGAATATTCTGAAGATTGGGATTGCTCGACGAAAGCCGTCCGGTCGCGGTCACGGTCTGATTGAACGAGGTATGGATGCGGCCAGTCTTCGGATGCAGCAGTTTCGGCAGGGCGTCCACATAGGTGCTTTGTAACTTGGTGAACCCACGATAGGCGAGGATCTTCGCCGGGAGCGGGTATTTTTCCGCGAGCGCTTCCAACACCGAGGAATCCGTTGACGAACCGGTTTTGGTCTTCTTGCCACGTGGTAATCCGAGTTTGTCAAAAAGGATCGTCTGTAACTGCTGCGGGGAGCCGATGTTAAATTCCTCCCCGGCGAGTTCGTAAATTTCCTTCTCTAGCGTTTTCCGGTGCACGCCAAATTCCTTCGATAGCTTGGCAAGCAACGTTTCATCAATACGAATGCCGGTTAGCTCCATCCGCGCCAGGACCGCCGCCAGCGGCACTTCGATATCACCAAAGAGGATATTCATGTCCTCTTCTTCTATCCGTGGGAAAAGGAGGTGAGCTAATCGCAAGGTCATATCCGCGTCTTCACCCGAGTAGCGAGTCGCGTCGGCCACCGACACGTCAGCAAAGTTTTTCTTCTTGTCTTCCGTTACCTCTTCGTAGGTCAGCATGCGGTATTGGAAATGTTCCCACGCGAGATCGTTGAGGTTGTGACGTTTGGACGGGTTGAGCAGATAGGACGCCAGCATAGTGTCGCCACCCAGGTTCTTGGGCCAGAGATCGTACTTGGCAAGCACCATGATGTCATACTTGGTATTCTGACCAATCAAGGACAGGGACGAATCCTCTAGCAAAGTTCGTAGGACGGTTATCACCTGCTCTTGAGGCAGTTGCGGTGCGGCGTCTTCAGATTTGTGCCCGACCGGAATATACCAGGCTTTACCCTCCTCGATTGCCAAAGATACTCCCACAAGTTCAGCCTCAAGCGCGTCCAAGGCTGTCGTTTCCGTATCAAGGCAGAAGGTTCTTGCCTTACACACAGCTTGCACTACCTTCTCAAGCTGCTTGGTTGTACGAACAGTTTCATATTCTCCGGCTTGCGCCTGTGCTTGGGCTGGATCGTCAGGCGCGTCCCACGGATCGTCGATTTCGGCGAGGAGGCGACGAAATTCAAATTCACGAAACAGCTCTTTGAGTCGCTCTTTATCCGGCTCTTTGCTGGCAAGGTCATCGAGAGCAATATCCACGGGCACATCACGATGCAGGGTCGCCAAGATTTTGGAGACCCGTGCGAGTTCGGCATGCTCGCGGATTTTCTCACCGACTTTTCCAGTAATCTCATCAGCGTGGGCGAGGAGATTTTCCAGATCATGCCATTCACTGATGAGTTTGATTGCAGTCTTCTCGCCCACGCCGGGAATGCCGGGAATGTCATCAGTTGCATCCCCCATCAATCCTTGGACATCCACGACTCGGGCGGGTTCAACGCCAAACTTCGCTTTTACCTGCTCAACGCCGATGCGTTCATCTTTCATGGTATCGAGCATCGAGACATGGTCTGACACTAGTTGCATGAGATCTTTATCACCAGAAATGATCACGACCTCGGCGCCCTGTTTTTCCCAGCGTGTGGCAAGCGTGGCGATGATGTCATCAGCTTCGTAGCCCTCTAGCTCTATGGTAGGAATCCGATATGCGCGGACAACCTCCTTAATACGTGGAATTTGCGGGCGCATGGTTTCCGGCATGGTCAGGCGACGGGCTTTATAATTCGGATAAAGATCATGACGAAAATTTTTGCCCTTCGCGTCAAAAATAATTGCCAGATGATTCGGCGCGTATCCTTCACGAATACGCTGGAGCATGTTAACGAAGCCGAAAATGGCATTCGTGGGAAAGCCTTGCGAATTGGTCAGATCGCGCACGGCATAGAAGGCGCGATAGATATACGACTGACCGTCAACGAGGAAAATTTGCTTATCTGCATTCGCCACGCAGCAACTGTGGCAGGCGTTGCATGAAGCGTCAAGCGCTCAGCGGCATTGAATCATTGAGTGGGGTCATTGGTTCATCGAGTCATTGGATAGACTCATGGTTCAAGGGTTCGATTGCTCAATGACTCAAGAGAATTACTCTCTTGTCACTCGCCAGAAACAAAAAAGCTCCTGCATAAGCAGGAGCTGAGAAAGCGGGTGACCGGGGTCGAACCGGCGACCTCGTGCTTGGCAAGCACGCGCTCTAGCCAACTGAGCTACACCCGCATGTGAGGGGAAAATGTACCACAGCCAAAAGGAGTGTCAACGGCGCAGTTCTGTTATTTATTTTTTTCTTACCCCCGTGTGCCCAAACCCACCGGTCCGTTCAGTTGGCTCTAGTTCTTTAACTTCTTCCCACTGCACTCGCGTCACTGGCGCAACGATAAGTTGGGCAATACGGTCGCCGCGTTTGAGACGTACCGGCTGATCTCCCAGGTTGATCAGGAGAATCTTTACCTCATTACGATAGTCAGCATCAATTGTTCCTGGAGCATTTAAAATAGTGAGACCAGATTGAAGGGCTAGACCGCTGCGAGGCCGGACCTGGGCTTCATAGCCTGGCGGCAAAGCGACGGCGAAGCCAGTGGGAATGAGTGCGCGACCCAACGGCGCAATCGTCAGGTCTTCATCAAGGTCCGCATGGATGTCCATTCCCGCGGCATCAAGCGTCATGTAACGCGGGAGTAACAGCGGATCACTGGAGATGCGAAGACGGGTAATCTGGACGCGAAGATCAGTCGGCATACCTCAATCATCAAGCAGCGATTGCAAATCGGCCACATGAGGAATTTCACCGAGAACGGTCAGCGTTCGCTCGGCGCCACTAAAGCAACGTTCGGCCAGCGCATGGACTTCGTCAAGCGTAACCTGATCAATGCAGTCGGCCACTTCTTGCAGAGGAATGTCACGACGGAAGTAAATTTCACAACGCGCCAGGCGATTCATCCGTGCTTCGCTGGTTTCCAGACCGAGCAGCATGCCGCCTTTCGCATGTCCTTTCGCGCGACGCAACTCTTCCGCGGAAATGCCTTCGTGTGCGATTTGACGCAATGTCGCACAGGTAATCTCAACGACTTTGGGCGTCCATTCGGCGCTGGTGGCGACGTAGACGCCAAGGTAACCAGCATCTCGATAAGCCGATAAAAAAGATGTCACATCATACGCCAGTCCACGCTGCTCACGAATCTCTTGAAATAATCGGGAGCTCATTCCTCCACCAAGAGCAGTGTGAAGGAGGTAGGCAGCAAACCACTCTGGCTCAATTTGCGAAACACACGGCATCCCAAAACACAGGTGCGTTTGCTCAAGATCGCGTGGGTGAGGGTAGACGCCGGGATATGCGATTGGGGGAGGCACAGGGTGATCAAGCGACTGACCTTGAAGCGTTCCCAACGCAACCGCGACGGTGTCAACAAACTCTTCATGCCGCGCTCCTCCCGCCATCGTCATAAGAATACGATCCGGTCGGTAGCGACGATTGAGAAAACGCAGGAAGTCCGCGCGTTGAAGTCGAGAGACAATGGCGGTCGTCCCAGAGATCGGCCAACTCAATGGATGTCCGCGCCAGAAATCTAGATGAAAAAGATCGTGCACCAGATCATCCGGCGTATCTTCGATTTGCGCGATTTCTTGGCAGATAACAGAGCGCTCGCGTTCGATTTCCTCCTCGGGAAACCGGGAATGGAGGAAAACGTCGATCAGAAGATCAAGTGCGAGCGGGAGGTGCTCCACTAGCACGCGGGCATAATAACAGGTGTACTCCTGCCCAGTGAACGCATCCAACACACCACCAATGGCGTCCATCTCTTCCGCAATGTTCGCGGCGGAGCGTCGCGCCGTCCCTTTGAAGAACAGGTGTTCAAGAAAGTGAGAAATGCCGTTTTCGTGTTGTTCCTCATCACGTGAACCGTTCTCAACCCAGATGCCGACCGTCACAGAAGGCGTTCCTGGAATTTCCTCCGACAGGAGGCGGAATCCATTGTCGAGAACGGTGCGCTGAATCATCTATTCGTTCCCACGGGCGCCTTGTTCGCTTTCAAGTACTTCTCGCTGGCTGAGACGAATCTTTCCTTGACGGTCAATTTCTAGCACCTTGACCATGATTTCATCGCCTTCCTTGAGCACGTCGCTGACCCGGCGAATACGTCCAGGACCAATTTGGGAAATGTGGACAAGACCATCCGTGCCGGGAAGAATTTCTACAAACGCACCGAAATCGACAATTTTTCGCACCGTTCCTTTATAAATCTTGCCGATTTCCGCTTCCGCGGTCACGCGACCAATTTTCGCCAGCGCTTTGCTCATCGAATCGCCATCAGCGGAAGAAACATAGACTGTACCGTCATCCTCAACGTCGATTTTGACGCCGGTTTCCTCAATGATGGAGCGGATCATCTTTCCACCCGGACCAATCAAGTCACGGATCCTGTCTTGCTTGACTTTAAGAGTGGTGATGCGCGGAGCGTGTTCAGAAACCTGAGCGCGAGCCTCGGGAAGCCCTTTCGCCATCTGTTCGAGAATATGTAAACGTCCCTCACGCGCCTGATAGAGCGCCTGCTGCATGATTGCACGCGTAACGCCAAAGATTTTGATATCCATTTGGAGCGCGGTTACACCCTCCGCGGTGCCGGCCACTTTGAAGTCCATATCCCCCAGATGGTCTTCATCTCCAAGGATATCGCTGAGAATGCGAATCTCCTCACCCTCCTTGATCAAACCCATCGCAATCCCGGCAACGGGAGCTTTGATCGGTACGCCTGCATCCATCAGTGAGAGCGTGCCTCCGCATACCGTGGCCATCGAAGACGAACCATTTGATTCGAGGATCTCTGACACAATCCGGATCGTGTAAGGGAAGCCATTCTCGTCGGGTATAATCGCCGCAATCGCACGCTCAGCAAGCGCACCGTGACCGATCTCGCGACGACCGGGCCCACGCAACGGCCGCGCTTCGCCCACGCTGAATGGAGGAAAATTGTAATGCAGCATGAATTTCTTATATTGCTCACCAATCAAGGCATCAACTTTTTGTTCATCGGAACCCGTGCCAAGCGTCGCAACGACTAATGCTTGGGTCTCTCCACGAGTGAATAACGCGGACCCATGAGTGCGCGGCAAGAGACCAACTTCACATGTGATTGGACGGATATCCGTTAAACCGCGTCCATCGACACGCTTGTTCTCAGTCACCACCATGGCGCGCAAGGTCCGGCTCTCCAATTCTTCCACCATAGCGCCGATTTCTTTTTCTCGCCCGGCATACTCTTCCGCCAGCGCAATCTTGATCTCTTGTTTAGCAGCGAACACTGCAGCGGCGCGTTCGTGTTTCGTTGGCGTTGAAAGCGCAGCATACAGTTTTTCCGCGCCGAGACCCCGCACACGCTCAAACAACGCCTCGTCTTGCGGAACCGCAACAAACTCGCGCTTCGGCCTTCCTGCCACTCGAACGATTTCGTCCTGCGCCTCAAGCACAGGCTTGACTGCTTCCTGAGCAAGAAACAAGGCTTCAAGCATATCCTCCTCGGAAGCAACCCTCGCTCCACCTTCGACCATGACAATGGCGTCGCGCCCGGCGGCCACAAAGAGGTTGATATCACTCAACTCGAATTGACTCTGCAACGGGTTGACTACAAAATCACCACGGATCCGTCCAATACGCACACCAGCGATCGGCCCGCGGAAAGGAATTTCCGAGACATGCAAAGCAGCCGAAGCGCCAATCAAAGCAATGGTATCGGCGTCATTCTCACGATCAACGGAAAGAACAGAAGCTACGACTTGCGTCTCATAAAAGAAACCGTCCGGAAAAAGCGGACGAAGGGCGCGGTCGACCAGACGAGAGGTAAGGATCTCTCGCTCAGAGGGTCGCCCTTCCCGCTTGAAGAACCCACCAGGGATCTTTCCAGCGGCAAATGTCCGTTCCTGGTAGTCGACAGTTAAAGGGAAAAAATCCGCCCCTTCGCGTGGTTCTCTACTTGCAACAACAGTAACCAACACGACGGTTTCACCATAACTAACCACAGCGGAGCCGCTCGCCTGTTTCGCCATCCGGCCAGTCTCAATAACAAGAGGGCGTCCGTAGAAATCCATCTCTATTTTTTTATACATAAATATGTGCACCTTTCCCTTGGCGGCCTGCAATTTGCGCCATGTGGAAGCTTTTGGGATAGGGGAAAAGGGGGTTCTAGCGACGGAGCCCTAAGCGCTCGATCAAGCTGCGATACCGCTGATAATCCACACTACGGAGATAGTCGAGGAGACGGCGGCGGCGACCGACGAGTTGGAGAAGTCCTCGCCTTGAGAGATGATCTTTTGCGTGAGTCCTAAAGTGGGTAGTTAATTGTTCGATCCGCTTGGTGAGGAGCGCGACCTGGATCTCAGGCGATCCGGTGTCGGTCTCATGCAGGCGAAACTGCTGCATGACTTCGCCCCTTTGTTCTGCTCCTTGCATATTCTTTTCTTCTCCTTCTCTTTTGTTTCGGGTCTAGTTTTAACACGTCGTTTCCTCTATGTAAAGTTAAAGCACCCGCGCGAGTCGCCATTGATTTTGCTGATTTTCCACCACAGCCACTAACTCCCCGCCAGGATCAAGAAGGGCTGCAATAGCTTGTTCGTACGTCGCATTAGGCAAGCAGCTCAACATATCCTGTCGGCCTTGCCGTAACTTGGTCACCATCTCGGAAGAAATATGAACGGTTTGATAGTGCCGCATCGCTTGCGCGGGAGACAGCAAAAAGGCCGAGATATCAACTTGTTCCTCTAACAGTTGCTGAAGAGAGAGCGCATCATCAACCGCGAACTCACCAACTGCTGTCCTTCTCAAAGTTACAAGATGCGCGCCGCAACCAAGGGCATTACCGATATCCGAGGCGAGTACCCGCACATAAGTGCCTTTTGAACACGTAAGGGAAAACCCTAAAAGATCCGGTTCAAGCGGCGCGAGGGAAAAGCGTTCGATACATACTTTTCTCGGTTCACGCTCAACGACGACTCCACGTCGCGCCAGTTTATATAAGGGAGTCCCATTTCGTTTCAGTGCGGAATACATCGGTGGAGTTTGCCAGTACTCACCGAGGAAACGAGTTTCCAAAGAATTGAGAGTCTCATCCTGATAGTGAGGAGGGGAAGCGGTACGAGTCACAGTACCTGTTCTATCCATCGTATCGGTTTCCACACCGAGGCGAATGGTCCCCGAATACGCCTTCCGTTCCGCTATGAGAAATTGGGCAATCTTTGTTCCTGTTCCCACACACAGCGGCAACAAACCGCTGGCAAACGGATCAAGTGTGCCGAGATGCCCAATTTTTTCCACTCTGTAAGTTTTCTTTACGAGACGCACAACCGCCGCTGAGGATAGTTCTTCAGGCTTGTCAATAAGGAGGATACCGTTCAATCGAGAGACTCGCGCTCTTTTTCCGCCGCTTGACGGAGCAAACTTTCCAAACGGTTGACCTTCTCTAATGTCTCGTCGTAGCGAAACTCAAGATCGGGAATATACCGCAACTGTAAACGGCTCGCGACCTGGCGTTTAATAAATCCCGTCGCTTTCCTTAACCCGGCAAGAACCTCGGTAGGCTCTTCTTCCTGGCGTGTCGTGAAAAAAATCTTCGCCGTTTTGAGATCCGGGCTCATTCTCACTCCGGTGACCGTAATCGCCTGCAGCCGTGGATCTTTCACCTCTCGGAGGAGCGTTTCAGCCACAACTTCAAGCAATAGGCCGCTTACTCGTTCGGGTCGTCGGGAGGGCATAAAATAACTCTTAGTTCTTAGCGAAAGGGAGCACGAGGAAGAGGAAAACTCTTTTCGCCCTTCCGGCTAGTAGCTGACAGTTAGGAGCTAAGAGCTTTGTCATTAATAATGTAAAAACTCTACTCGTTCTTCACCAATTTCGACAAGATGCAGATTATCGATAAACCGCACGACCGCCTGAAGCGCGCCATCTATGTAGGCTTGGTCCGTACCAACTTGGCAGATGCCAAGTTGCGTCTTTTGCCAAAGGTCGTGCTCGTCACACTCAGAGATCGACACATTGAATTCATTACGTACTCGGCTTTTGATCTTCCGTAGTACGCCGCGCTTCTCTTTCAATGAGTGGCTCTCCGAAATGTAGATCGTCAGTTGCAACACACCGACAACCATCACCACTTCCATCCAGAGAACAAGACTCAGCCGGCTCGCCTTTCAGCCTCAGGGTGCGGTCGGGTTTCAAGACGGCGCAATACCTGCTCTAATTCGTAAGCTTCGATCATGTCACCGGCTTGCATGCCTTCAAAGTGCTCGAAACCGATCCCGCACTCAGTGCCGACCGCGACTTCACGTACATCATCTTTGAACCGACGCA
>JBFWZL010000195.1:0-10965 GCA_050185455.1 Binatia bacterium
CAACTGTCGCTTTCATGATGACGAGGACACGGGATTATCAGGAGAGGATCAAGCCCGTGGTTAGTGTCCAGAGGAGGAGATTCGCCTGCGAAGGACCGTCCGTCAAAAGTAAGCGAGTGGGATCGCCCCCTTGGTTATGAGAAAGGACCAGAGAAAGATAGCGGGCGACGCCATACAATACAAAGGGGACAGTCATGAGCAATCCGTAAGGAAGCGACTCCGGTAGGGTCTCAGCGCTCATCGAGTACAACACATAGCTCGCCACCGCGGCTGCCGCCGCGATTTTTATCATCCGATCGAGGAAAGATGGCGTATACTTTGCCAAGACTTGCCGGTGGGCAGCCGCATGCTCTCCGAGAAGCAAAATTTCATGCCGACGTTTACTGAAGCTGAGCAAAGTCGCTAATAGCATGGCGCACGCGAGCAGCCAAGTATTCATCTCCGCCTGAATCGCAACACTCCCACCAACCACCCGTAGGACAAACCCGGCGGCGGTAATAAGAACATCGAGAATCATGCAATCTTTAAGCCAAAGTGAATACAAGAGATTCAGCAGCCAGTAGCTGCAGAGAATGAGGGTCAAGGTTGGGCCGCACATCATCGCGCCGATGGCGCTCAACAACAGGAGACCAACGCCAGCTTGGAGCGCCGTCTCGCTGCTCAGGTCGCCAGCGGCAAGCGGGCGGCGGCGCTTTTGTGGATGCAACAGGTCTTTTTCGGAGTCGCGGATATCATTGAAGAGATAAACGGCGCTACTGGCGAGGCAGAACAAAAAAAATGCAACTATAGCTCGTCCCGTCGCCGCCACGACAAAGAGTTTGCCGGAGAGAAGGAGCGGAACAAGCACGAAGAAGTTTTTCACCCACTGTTGCGGACGCATCCCCACCCAGAGACTTTTCGTCCATTCGCTGTCCACAACAAGGCTCTCTTCTTGTCCTACAACAATACGCCCTCTTGCCATTGGCTTATCTCATTTGCTGGGGTTGGCTGCCAGTCGTAACTTAAGATGACCAGATGCGCAACGCACCTGTGGTCCTACGAGGCGCAGAACGAAATCTTGGCTTTTGGAAAGGAGTCGATTTTAGAAAAAGGCGGGACGCATCTTGACAAGTAAAAAACAGAAGAGCGTCAGGCGGGGCGCATCCACCTTGGCCAGTAACTCTCTTCAATTCCGATCGTACGATAAATGAACTGTGTCCGCTCGGGCAGGTGAGCAAATGCCTTCATGACTGACGGATCAAGGTCGAGCCTGCCGAGCAGGAACGTCTCGGCATTCTTACGATTCAGCGCCAGGTGCGTTTCCATCAATTCGTCGTTGTCGGCGACAAACTGCCGTTTCCGCCGATCCTGTTCTTCCAGGGAGCCGCCGTGCAAGTACTCGCGCATGGCGGGGTACAAAAACGTTAAGTGTCCAGCTTCCTCCGCAATTTCATTGGGAACCCAACGTGCGAGTACGGGATCGAACATGAACGGCTCCATGATGTTGGTCTCGGCGTTGTACGCCTCGGTGTGAAGCCCAATCATGACAAAGAACCCACCCAGGTCGCGTCGTAAGGTCGCGTGACGAGCCTGGATATGTTTGCTGTAGTTCTGATTCTCCAGCCCCTGCCAGTAGTCTTCTCCAGTCATGCGACAGGCGCGCGTGATATAACTGGCCGCGTGCTGCATATCCTCATACGCTTGTTTTAACAAACAGGTCCGCCAGGTCATTGGCATATCGTAATGCGTGGCGGCGTAAGAACAACCGAGCACGATCAGTTCCATCTCCGCAAACCCTGCGGTCGCTAAGTAGCGGGCGAGATACTCTTTGCGCTTAGCGTCCCAGGAGCCGAGATCCGGGAGTGTGTTCTCGACGAGACGCGCTTTCGCTGCCACCCATTGACGTTTCCAGCTCGGGTCGACCTCAAGCACCGCTGGCGGGTCATCCGGGATCGGTGGAGGGTTCTGTTCTCCGTATTCAATATCGCGGCGAATAAGTTGTGGAAGTGAGTTGATGTCAAACATAATGAGCTTTTCCATCTGCGGGGTGAGCCCAAAAACCTGCTTGTTTAAGGAGCGGAACGACCTGTTCGCCGAAGCGGTGCATTTCTTCCAACATGGGATGGAATTGTAGAAGAAACGTCGTGACGCCGATGTTGAGAAACTGCGCGAGGCGATCGGCGATTTGTTGTGGAGTCCCAACCAGACCCGCGTCCGTCCCGCCATTCGAGCCCACCGCGCCGGGACGATAGGCGTAGGTGCGAATCATAACGACATCACGATCCACCCCGGGAATCGCGTTTTCCGCGCGCAACGCATGCAATCGCGCCTGCTCCGTTAGCGCTTCTTCCTCCGTCTCGCGGCAGATGACAAATGCGCTGATGCCAAACTGCAGTTCACGTCCATATTCCACAGTGTAGGGGCGTACGTGGTCGATGAGTTCCTTCGCCTTCTCAACTGGTCGACCATTGATAAGATACTCATCCGCGAAACGAGCCGCTAACCGTTGGGCGATATCCGACTCGCCGCCAAGATAAATTTTCGGATGCGGCCTGCGCACGGGCGGCGGCGCCAGTGTGACATCGTTAATCTGATAATACTGTCCAGAGAAGCTAAAGTGAGGCTGTGTCCACAAGCCTTTGAGAATGGTCAGATACTCCTCCGAACGTTGGTAGCGATCATCATGAGGCAGACTGGGCACGCCCATCGCGTCGCTTTCTTTTTGCCACCAGCCGGAGACAAGGTTTAACGCCATGCGACCACCGCTCATGTGGTCGATGTTTCCCGCCATCTTGGCGACGAGGACCGGGTGTTTGAAGGTGGGACGCACGGCGGGCATCAGTTCGATGTGTTTCGTAATCGTGGCGAGACCGGCGGTCGAAGTCCAGGTTTCTAGCTGATCTTTTTCCGCATCGAACGGATTAAATGTGTGCTCGGCCAAAAGCAAGGTGGAGAAACCAATTTCCTCAGCTAGCATTGTCAAACGACGTGTATAATCGAAAGAGGCGTTATGTGTGTCCGAATATTTAGAGAAAATCCAATTGCCATAGACTGGAGCCCAGAAGCCTAACTGGATCATTTGCTTAAGCTGCTTCACTGGCGTCCTCCCCTCGGCAGCGTAAACGCTGATGCGCTCTTTTCGAGACTGCCATATCTTGTCGCATCTTGCGGCGGCTTACAATAGCTAAAAGTCGCCGTTGACTCGCCTTCGGAGTCTCTAGCCTTCCGTCCGGGTGAAAGTGAGAGGCAGAGGTGAGCCAACTTCTCGCGTGCATCAGCCATGGTAAATTGCCGGTGTATTTTCGCCCGGACCGCAGATAAGGAAAAAAGACGGTGGCGGTTAAATCGGTGCGGTGTCCGCACCTTTGCCTCTGCCATCGTGGGCTCTCCCTTTTCTCACCATCATAGCCCCCCTTTCCCATCCCAACAAATTGGAGGCATTACCAATTTGTTTGAGGCGAAGGTTCTTTTCATTTTCCCACCTAGAGTAGGCCATACCAGTGTTTTTCTGCTCTAGGCTGGGATAAGCGTAACGCTGCCTCTCAGTCTCTCCTTCAGCTCACGACAAACTCATCCCCCCGTCGGCAATCAACATCTGCCCCGTGATATACGATGACAACGAAGAGGCAAGGAATAACGCGATACCACCTATATCTTCAGGCGTTCCCCAGCGCTTGAGGGGAATTTCTTCTAGAGAGTCTGCATAACGCCGAGGATGATCCCACGTCACTTTGGTGATCTTCGTGGCGACGAGGCCCGGGGCGATGCCGTTCACGCGAATGCCGTCGGTTGCCCAGGCTTCCGCCAGCGTTTTGGTTAGCGTTACCAAGGCTCCTTTGCTCGCGCTATACGCCGGGTTGCCGAATACAGCGAAAAAGCTCGCGCCGGACCCCAGGATAACGACCGAGCCTTTGCGCGCCGCCAGCATGTCATGAAACTTTATGCAGCAGTTCATCACGCTCACCAGGTTGACGTCGAGTACGCGACGAAAATTCTCCATCTGAAACTCAGCGCGTTTGTACATCACTGTCCCCTGCGACAACACAAGCACATCGAGCGTCTCAAAAGGAGGAACAAGTTGCTCCACATTCTGGTCATGAGAGACATCAAGATGGAAGTAGGTCAGACCGGACAAATCACAGCCCTCTTCACCTTGATAATCCTCTGCTGATGGACGAGTGCCGCTGACAAAGACCTGTGCGCCGTGATCACGAAACACCCGAGCAATACCGTTGCCTATGCCACTGGAACCGCCAACCACGAGGACCGTTTTTCCATTGAAATCAATTTCGTTCATAGTCTTTTCTAGTTTTCCGTTCTGAGTTTTTAGGTTCTATCTCCGATTCCCCGTTTCTTCTTTCGTCTTCCCTTTTCCGTCTTACGCCTCCCGTTCTGACGCCGCCGCTCGATCCAACCACGCCAGGGCTGCGTCGAAAAAGGGCGGAAGGCTTTTATATACTCGCATCGGTTCCGGCATTGTCCGCATGGCGGCGGCTAGTGCGGCAGCTCGTTCCGGACGAGCTGCCAGTTCCCGCAACGGACGCACGTATATGCGGATCGTGAACAAAATGTCTTGTGTACGTGGTAACCGACGCAGGGTCTGCCGCTCCATCCGCAGCCACAATTTCTCTCCGGCATTTTCACAGCTGATATCAGGATTCAGCCCTTTCCGCCCATGCCCGGTTGGTTGAAAGAGCGTTGGATCATCGATCATGCTCCAATTGATCCGCCACACCGGTTTGTCTACTTTGATGCGTTCAAAATAGCGATCCATCGTCGCCGCCAGTTGCTCCTCATATCCTGGAATGGGATCATGGATCGCATTGAGCGGTTTTCCCAACTTCTCGGTGAGACGCCAGCGTGTGGGAAAACAGAGCGAGGCGCCGACTAAGCGAGAGACCCGCTCCCTCACATTTTGTTGCATCAAACAGAGATCGTCCTGGACCAGCCGCCCAGCCAGATCAAGTGGATGTAGAGCATCTTGCGAAAGATCCCACGTTTGTTGCGTGACGAGATTGTGCAGAATATCGCCTTTGCGTTTGTACAAGGTCGGAAATCGCCTCGGCAAGTGCTCGGCAAGTAATTCCAACACTTCAACCGAACCCGCCATTGCTTCGGGAAGCGCGGCGAACACTTCCTGGTGTCGTTCGCACAGCAACCGTTCTTTTTCGGCAAGTTCGTCGGCTAAACGCACGTCGGGATCGATCCAATCCTGCAAATCAAGCGGTTGCAATCCCAGCGCGAGCTTGAACGGACCTTCGCGGAATGGCGAGTAGTCCGGCGGCGGAGGTAACGATGGAGTTACAAGAGAACTGACCATACCTTCTTTTCTAGGGAGCATGCCCGATCTGTGCAAGGGTAACTGGAATGAAGACCTCTCTTACACTGCTGCTTCTGGACCTGGCCCAGTCTCCTTGAGGATACCCTCCATCCGTAGACGGACAGAGCGTCTGGTGCGCTCTGGATCTGTAATAATGTAGAAGCGTTCATCTTTCATGGCTTGTACAACCAGCTTGCCTACCTCATCCGGCTTCATGCCGATGCGTTGTATCTGCTCATGCCGGGTTTGGCGTCGTCTTAAACGCGTCTCTCGTTCGGTTTCACTCATTAGTGTTTGAAGCTTGTCGGGTCGATTGCGATCGGCGTGGAGAATATTGGTGGCGGTTGCTCCCGGTACAAGCAACGCCGCTTTCAGTTTTGATCCGGCTGCTTGGAGGTCGTAATGCAGCCCTTCAGTCAGACGACTGATAGCGTGTTTCGTGATGCCGTATACAGAGGTCGTGCCAGTTGTCAGTCCTACCACGGAGGTCGTATTGATAATGACGCCTTCTTCATTATCGGCGATCATCCTCGGCACGAACGCCTGGACGCCATAGAGGACGCCATAAAAATTGATGGACATGATCCAGTCCCAGTCTTGCTCCGGGATCTCCCACACATGCCCTAAACCGCCGGATACGCCGGCATTATTACAAAGAACGTGGACATTGCCGAACGCTGAAAACGCATGATCGGCGAGAGCGAATACTGACTGACGTGCGGAAACATCCGTCACTATCGCGCTCACTTATGCGCCTGCCTCTTGCAATGAGCGCTCAACTTCTCGCAGCGGCGGCTCCTCGATATCCGCCAGGACAAGGCGCATTTCTTCTCGGGCGAATTGTTTGGCTAGGCCTTTGCCGATACCGCTAGCAGCTCCAGTAATGACAGCAACCTTATTTGTTAAGTTTTTCATCTGTCACTCTCCTTCTCATGTTTTCGCGCGATGTGCTACTATGCCGCCAATTGTACTAACCATTCCACACAAGCATAAAGGAGGGGAAACCTATGAGGCAGTATGTGTATGCAGGCGCGGCGCCTTTTAGCGGGGGCAGCGATCCGACTCAACCTGGAGGACTGTTCCGCCTCGCCGTGGGAACAGAAGAGTGGCAGTCACTCGCCAACGGTCTTCCGGATCGGGTCGAAGTGCGAACGATTGCTATCCATCCCGACAATCCACAGCTCGTCTATGTAGGCGCGCAAGACGGCCCTTATCGCAGTCAGGATGGAGGGGAACATTGGGAACGACTTAATTTTCCGGTAAAGGATTTGGTTGTCTGGTCTATTGTCTTTGATCCCAAGAATCCGCGCACGCTGTATCTGGGCACGGCGCCCACCGCGATTTTTAAGAGTGAGGATGGAGGGGACAACTGGAAGCGTCTACGGATCATTGATCCAGCCGGCATGGTGAAGATGGGGTTTCCCTGCCGCATTATTCGCCTTGCTGTCGATCCCACCAACTCGAATGAAATCTACGCCGGGTTAGAGGTTGGCGGCGTGATTCGCAGTCTGGACGGCGGCGAGACATGGGACGATTGTACGAAGGCCCTGATCAAGTTCACGGAGAAGGAACATCTCCAAAGCCAACTCATTAGCGACACCAACCGGGAAGGCATGATGGATTCGCATGCATTAACCGTGAGCGCCGCACAGCCTGGGACGGTTTTTCTCGCGACTCGCATGGGGATATTCTGCAGCGCTGACAAAGGGGAAAGCTGGAAAGAAATGGAAATCTGGCGACAATCTCCGCTCTCTTATGCACGAGATATTCAAGTGGCGCCTGACAACCCGAATACGCTCTACGCCGCGCTGAGCGACGCCGCTTTAGGGAGGAACGGTTCTATTTATCGCAGCCGGGATCTCGGACAGACCTGGAAAAGGTTCGATCACGGACTCACAGTTCGCACCACGATGATGACCGTTGCTCCCAGTCCACGCGACCAGAAAGTAGTGTTCAGCGCCACGCGGAAAGGACAAGTGTTCGGCACGCTCGACGGCGGCGCGACCTGGGCTGAATGTCGGCTGCCGGAAGCGCGGCAGGATGTATACGCATTGGCGTGTAGCTAATGATGAAGAATCGCCCGCCCGTTCGTGGTTCCCTCGCCCTGGACAGGGCGAGGGCCAAGGCTAGGGTCGCTGTAAAGAAGATTCTCTTTACTATTCAGTCGTACTCGACTCTGTTGTTTTTTGCTCTAGCTGCTGAACAAAGTTCGCGTGTTCTTGACTTGTCATTCCTTCTTCCAACACTTTGAGTATTGTGGCTAAATCGCCACGCAGCATGGCGGCGGCGTCTAGCCACAGCCCAGGAAAGCACTCACTTTTGTATATTCCCGCCTCATCAAGCGGTAAACGATCGTAACGACCCTCGCGCAAGACAAACCAATCGATGGCATTGTCTTGTGTCCGCCATACAATGTATTCACGGACGCCATGGCGGCGGTAGGTGTGTAATTTTTGATGCAGGTCGTAGGCGACACTGCTTGAAGCCACTTCCGCTACAAGCTCAGGGGCGCCATCGAGAAATCCCTCTTCATCCACACGAGATTGCCCGCCATCCGTGATACGAAGCAGCACATCCGGCTGCGGTTCGTTATCCAAATCTAGACGGACAGTAGCGTTGTCACTTGCCTCAACTCCGTGTGTGGCGACAATATAGCCTCCAAGCCACCAGTTCAAAGTAAAATGCTGACGTCCATGACCTTCATGACGCACTGGGGATGGCATATACACCACTCCTTCAATCAACTCGGCCTTTTTCAGCTCAGGCATCGCCTCATAACGACGCTCGAACTCCGGGCGTGTCAGCCGGTCGCCATTCTCAAGGGGTGGAGTCTTTTGTGGGGACAGATCCGTGGAAATCGACGGCTCCACGGAATGGATTGATGTTACACTTGCCATTGGGCAATCCCCCTTCGTGTTCGATTCCACTTCCGAGGTCAGCTCCTTGTAAGCAGCATCATAGCAGCTTTGGGAGCTGACAAGCGAAAAACCACTTTCCTAATCACTACTATCCGAATGCCGCCAGCAGGAATGTGAACTTATCGTTCAACCAACTCAACCCGCCGATTCTTCGCACGTCCAGAGTCGGTGTGATTGGGGGCCACCGGCGTCAAAGGACCAACCCCATGCGCCTCAAGACGTTTGGCGGCTATGCCATGCTCTTGAGAAAGAGCGTCAACCACCGCTTGCGCGCGTGATTTTGACAAACGGAGATTATACGCCAGATCGCCGCTCGCATCGGTATGGCCGACAACATACACCTTGAGATTCGTGCGCTTGGTCAGCAACTTCGCGATTTCCTCCAAAGCCGGGCGCGACTCCGGTTTAATGGTCGCCTTATCGTGATCGAAATAAATCCCATACAAAGCCACTTTTCCATACAGATCAATATCTTTCGACATCGCCTCGGCGTCGACGGTCACGAGGTTATCTTCCATGGGTCGTTGCTCGATAATGTCGAGTAAGGTGACAATCTCGTCTTGTTTGTATTGCGTCGCGCCGAGAACAATATACACAGCGCCTTCCGGTCGATCCCAGCGCGCGGCAAAATATCCGCTGCCTCCTGAAGTGGAGGAACCAGCGAGTAATTGAGACGCACCCGGTGGCAAGGCATTGGCGGCGTAATGCACGCCAAGAAATCCTCGTTGACCAATTTTTCCTTGTACGCTTGACGCCTTGTCAAAACCTTCCGCGAGGATGGTGAATCCGGCCTTTTTGACTGCATTCAGATAGTTTGCATACACTTCGTACAGGCCGCGATTTCCTTTGAGCACATAATTGATCCGCGTCAGTTTGCCCTCGATATTCAGCCACTCATCGATCTTGCGATAGCCAGTGACTGGTCCGGTAGCAATCCGGTACGACGCGAAGCTTTGTTGGTCGTACCAGGTAATGTTGGAAGCGGGAAACCGCG
The DNA here is from genome assembly GCA_050185455.1 of Binatia bacterium. Lineage (GTDB taxonomy): Bacteria > Desulfobacterota > Binatia > Bin18 > Bin18 > SYOC01. Next base: position 9,212 of record JBFWZL010000195.1, read on the forward strand.
TGATCAACGGATGATCTTCACTGCCTGAGACGTCAGCCGCTTGGCTTTCGATGACGCACAATAACGACACAAACAGGATGAGGATCGCTATACATCGTTCCATTCTGTCCTTTTCCTTACGCATCATCGCACTGATGTCACATACCGCTAATCATCATAGATCCAAGTAGCCTTGCAAAAGAATTCTCATTATCCCCGAAACAGCGCTAACGCCCCTCTGACGCCACGATCGTAGTCCCCATCAATGGCCATGGGGAACAAGACGACGGAGGATGCGCCGGCTTGTTCAAACTCGGCTACTTTTTGCTGACACTCTTGGAGAGTTCCCATGGCGGCGACTTGGTCCGCCATGTCCTCGGAGACGGCCGCTGCCGCCGCAGCCATGTCGCCTTTTGCCGCCGCGGCGGCAATCTGCTCGGCTTCTCTCACGAATCCCTGACGGGCAAAGAAGCGATTGTAGAGCGGACGAGACCCGTAGGCCGCAATCGTGCGCCGCACGGCGCGCAGCGCCGCTCCTCGGTCTTCGCAAACACAGCAGTGCACGAGCGGTGCTAAAGGAAAATCCGACAGTGATCGTCCCGCTCGTTGCGCTCCACGCGCCAGATGCACTTTGATTTCTTGTAACCCATGCGGCGCACAGTTTGAGGTGAAACAACCATCGGCTAATTCCCCCGCGACTTCCAAACACAGACGCGAAGCCGTGCCAGGATAAATAGAAATCTTGTGCGCCGCCCTCGGCACGGTCATGCCCATCGCTTTCATCTGTGAGAGCGTTTCGTGTTCACCGCGCAAAGCGCTCGCCAAAGTCGTAATGTAGTTGCGCAAAGCCGCAGCCGGTTTTTCCATGGTGACGCCGTAGATCTTGTTCAACGCTTCCGAACTTGTGCCCAGACCCAACACCAAGCGCTCCGGCGCAAAGCGGTCGATCGTCATGGCGTGCAGCGCCGCCAGCAAGGGAGGTCGTAAATAAATGTTGGTAATGCAAGTGCCAACATTTATCCGAGTAGTAACGCTGGTGAGATGCTGCGCCAACGCCAAGGCGTCGGAGCCGGACTCGGACACCAAAACGCTCCGGAACCCCCGTTCCTCCGCCATCTGGGCGTAGGTCACTATTTGCTCAACCGCGCCAGGAGCCAAACTGTTGTAGAGAACAATGCTGGGTGTTGGCATTATTCACTCCTTTTTTCCTGTTATCCCTGCGCGAGAAACTCTAACACCGCACGATTAAACGCTTCCGGCTGGTCTATATTTGCCGCATGGCCGGCATCCGCGATGACCACTTTCTTCCCGCCAGGGATTTTATTCGCCATATAATCCGTTGCCGCGAAGTAGGGCTCATCTTTGTCACCGACGAGAACAAGCGTCGGAACTTTAATCGACTCCAATGAGTTAATGACTCGCGCGTCGCGTTGCGCCAACATGCCGCGCGCCGCGAAGGCGAGCCCTTGCGCCGAGCGATGGGTGCACGCCAGCATCTCGGCGCTGCGGCCTAAAGCGTCCAGCCCTTTCTCAGTAAAATTCTTCGCCATGGCCTCGGCGCGCTTGTTCCATCCGACGCGCGCCTCATCTTTTTTGTACCCTGGTCCGGTGTCAAACAGCATCAACGCTTTGACTCGGTCTGGGTGTAAGAGCTGATACGCAAGCGACATGAATCCGCCCAAAGAATGACCGCCGAGCACGGCTTGCTTCTCGCCGCCCACGTCAAGCAACGCATCCATGTCGCCTACCGTGAGATCCGCTGAATACTGATAGGG
>JBFWZL010000196.1:0-2678 GCA_050185455.1 Binatia bacterium
TCTGTTTCCCCGAAGAGTTCGTCACGGAGGTTGACCAGCTCTTACAAGCCATCCCGCATAGGAATGGTCATGCTTCGCGCCATCGTTTTCTCGTGGAACGATTGCTTATTGATGTAGACGGCTCAATTGAACAGGAACTGACTCGACAGTTTGGGGAACCTATACGTACGCAGGCGAGAGCAGCCCGGGCGCGTTTGACCGCCGCAGTATCCACTCCTCAACAAATTGAAGTCGATACTCGTTATCGCTGGATCACCCAAGTGGTGGAAGCCACAGTTCGCCAACCGTTGGTAGCCAAGCAAACTTGGAATGATCGCATCGACCACATCGTCACCCATAAAGTGTGGGGCTTAGGTATCTTCCTTGTGACCATGGCGGTGACATTTCAAGCGATCTTCTCTTGGGCCGTTCCAGTAATGGACAGCATTGATGCTTTCTTCAGACTCGTTGGTTCCTGGGTTGGGGGGCTTTTCCCTGAAGGTCCGCTCCAAAGCCTTGTCGTCGATGGCATCATCGGTGGAGTTGGAGCAGTAGTGATTTTTATCCCTCAGATCGCCCTGCTGTTTGGCTTGATCGCGATTCTCGAAGACTCGGGCTATATGGCCCGCGCCGCGTTTCTGATGGACCGTATCATGGCCAGTTTTGGCCTCTCCGGTCGCAGTTTTATTCCTCTACTCTCTTCGTTCGCCTGCGCCGTGCCCGGCATTATGTCCACCCGCAGCATCGATAATCATCGCGACCGACTGGCTACCATCCTGATCGCCCCGCTCATGAGTTGTAGCGCTCGGCTGCCGGTCTATGTACTGTTCATCGCGGCCTTTATCCCTTCACTAACTGTGTTGGGTATTTTTGGTTTACAAGGTTTGACGCTGTTTTTTCTTTACCTGGTCGGCTTAATCGTTGCCCCCCCCATTGCTTGGCTTCTGAAACGCACCATGCTCAAAGGAGAAGCGGTTCCCTTTTTGCTCGAACTACCGCCGTTTCAAATCCCCGCCTGGCGTGTAGTGCTTTTCCGTATGTATGACCGCAGCCTGGCGTTCCTCAAGCGAGCAGGAACAATCATTCTTGCTACAACGATCCTCGTCTGGGCGCTGTCTTATTATCCGAATCAGGAGCGCGTCGCTGAGGAGTTCCAAGCGCGTCGCGCCACCGCTTCCGTAGAAGAAATTAAGCACCTCAATATCGAAGAAGCAGGCACCCGCTTACGAGAAAGTTACCTTGGTCAGGCGGGACACACGATAGAGCCAATCGTACGACCTCTCGGCTGGGATTGGAAAATCGGCATGGCGACGCTCGCCAGTTTTCCTGCGCGTGAAGTCGTCATTTCCGCGCTAGGCACAATCTACAACCTGGGCAACGACCAGGATGAAGAGAGCAAGCAACTCCGAGACGTCATGCGCGCGGAGCGCTGGCCCGACGGTCGTCCGGTATACACGCCGGTTGTCGCCCTTTCGATCATGGTGTTCTTTGCTCTCTGTTGTCAGTGTGGGGCGACGCTTGCCACCATCAAACGAGAAACCGGCTCATGGGGCTATGCTACATTCACCTTCATCTATATGACAGGTCTGGCTTATGTGAGCGCGTTACTCGTGTACCAAATTGGCAGTCGCCTCACTGGAGCATGAGCAAAGCAAGCCCATCTTGTCGGGGAATCACATGGATAGTCAAACTCTTATTGTCTTTGCGCTGATCATCACAGCGGGGCTCTACCTAGGCCGCACGCTGTGGCCCTCGCGAAAAGCGCAGTCTGGTTGCAGCATGTGCCCACGGAACCGTCGGCGCGCGGATGATTATGTATAAAACAGTAATCAGTAGACACGAGAGCAGACACGAGAAGGGAAAGGCTAGAGGCTACAGGCCGAAGGCCTTAGGGTATCTTCCTACTTCTTCTATAGCCTACAGCCTTGAGTCTACGGTCTTGTTCTACTGACTACTTCCTCTGCGTCGGCACTTGTTCCCCCGCGCCTTTTCCACCGTCCCAGCCTGCCCATACACCCTGATCCGCTAGTCTTCGCAAGGCAACTTCCACCTCAGGACGAGACCAATCGTTGTAACCAATGTGATGATGAACGATGTTTCCTTGTCGATCGATGATGTACGTCTCAGGGTACCCAGTCACTCCGTATTTTTTCCCGATTTCACCGTCCACATCTAACAGAACCGGAAAAGTCAAACCTCCTTCTTGGAGATATGGAGCCACGGTGTTTTTCCCGTCTACATCTTGGCTCGCTGCCAACATCACGAAATCAGCACCCTTCATCTTATGGTAGAGCGCCTCCATAGTTGGCATTTCTTTGCGACAAGGAGGACACCAGGTAGCCCAGACATTCAGCAGCACGACCTTTCCTCGCAGTTGAGAAAGCCGGACAACCTGTCCGTTCAGATCGGGCAGGACAAAATCAGGAGCGGCGCGTTGCTCTGGCGTTGGCGCTCGCACCAGCGTTAATAACAAGCCAAACCCAATGACAACGAGCGCAAGGAGGAGAACTCGTCTCATCGTCCTTTCCTTCGCGGCAGACTTGGCGTCGAGGTCGTCATTTTAACGTGTCCGTCCTCTTTTTTCACCAATAGAAAAGCTCCGGCACTCACGAGAAAAATACTAATAAGCTGTGCTTGAGAGAGACCAAAAAGCCACGGTGGATTGATTCGGACAAACTCCAGGAAGAAGCGCGCGGCGC
>JBFWZL010000196.1:2688-10895 GCA_050185455.1 Binatia bacterium
TACCAACCAAACTGCGTCCCAGGTTCAGGGGATTTGGTGCGGCGACTCCACAGAAAGGCAAAAATTAACAGGTAGGCGGTAGTTTCATAGAGCGGTGTGGGATGAACGCGCACGCCGGGAGGAAAATCCCATCCCACAATCGCATTGGGATACGCAACTCCCCACGGCAGCGTCGTCGGTGGTCCCCAATCACCATCACCGGCAAGATGGCATCCAATACGCCCGATGCCGTGGCCTAACGCTATTGCCGGGGCCACGGCGTCCATCATTTCACTCCAAGAGAGTCTATAACGCTGGATACATAGTGTTACACCCACGATACCGCCGAGCAGACCGCCGTACCACACGAACCCCGAGCCGGTAAATAATAACGGCCATGGATCATTGAGAAACGCTCGCCATTCTTCGACAATGAAAAGGATGCGGGCGCCGAGCAGACCACCCACCGCCGCCCACAACACGAAGGTTGACGCCAGGTTCGGATCTTTTCCGCGACGTTGAAATTCCTTCCCCAACACCCATCCGGCGGAAAGGAACCCTAGCGCCATCATGACGCCATAGCTATAGATCGTGATCGGTCCAAACTGAAAAAGCACTGGATACATAGGCCACGATCATAGCTCAGGGTTGTGAGAGCTACTAGCAAGTCCTTGTCGCTCCGACATTAGTGCGGTAACTATCAAACAAGAGGAACAGTTGAGACTTTTGCATGCGAGCAGTCATTCAAAGGGTGAGCGAAGCTGGGGTCACGGTCGAGGGTCAGTACACAGGCCAAATCGGCCATGGTCTCGCCGTGCTGCTGGGCATTGCGGCAAACGATACCAAAACCGATGCGGACTACCTCATTGAGAAAATTGTCGGGCTGCGCATTTTTCCGGACGAAACAGGAAGATTCGACCGTTCCGTTCAAGATGTTAACGGTTCTATCTTGGTCGTTTCTCAGTTCACATTGTATGGCGATTGTCGCAAAGGACGTCGCCCCTCCTTCTCGGATGCGGCTGGAACGGAAACGGCGCTGCCGCTGTATGAATATTTCGTTGCCAAGTTGAAGGCCAAGGACGTTCCAGTCGAGACTGGACGCTTTCAGGCCTTGATGGCCGTACACCTGGTGAACGACGGCCCGGTCACGTTGATTATTGACAGTCCTCTTCGCGAGGCTTGATGCTTATGCCAAAAGCAGGATTTTGGGCAATCGATCCCACACGTAAAATCAGTTTCGGGAAAGATGGGTGGTGGTACGCCAATGACGAACGTATCCACAATCGTCGCATCAATCTGCTCTTCAGCCAGCATCTCCACAAAACCCCAATCGGCGAGTATGAGATTGTCATTGGTTGGGACAAAGTTACGGTGGTCATCGACGACGCTCCTTATGTGGTAACGCAAGTGACCGGCGATCCGGCACAGGGCTTCACCATTCGCTTGAATGACGAGAGCGAAGAAGCGCTCGATCCCACGACGCTTTCTATCAGCCAAGAAAACGTCCTCTATTGTCACGTCAAAGGCGGAGAACACGTGGCTCGCTTTCTCCGACCGGCCTATTATCAACTCACTGCTCATATTCAGGAAGTTGCAGAAAATGAAGGATTCTTCCTCCGACTTGGCGGCAAGACTTACCCCATCGCTCAGAGTAACCGTTAGTCAACCTCCAGCATAGAAGAAATCAGTCCTCCTCTCTTGACTACTAAATACTGGTTACTCTTTTATGCACATCGTCTTCGTCGAACCTGAGATCCCTCCAAATACCGGCACCACCGCACGACTTTGCGCCGCGACGAATACGACCTTTCATCTCGTTGGACCGCTCGGCTTCTCACTGGAAGATCGGTACCTCAAACGCGCAGGGCTCGACTACTGGCCGTATGTCGATGTTCACGTCTATTCCGATTGGGAAGATTTTCTCCGACGTCGCCCACCAGGTCGCCTAATCGCCTTCTCGGCACGAGCAACTCGCTCCTATACCCAAGTCCAATATAACAAAGACGACCTCTTGATCTTCGGCAGCGAAACCCGCGGCTTGCCGGACTATATCCGTACTGCACTCGCTGACTCGCTCTACACTATTCCAATGGAAGGAAAACACGTTCGCAGTCTCAATCTGTCCAACGCCGCAGCCATCGTACTGTACGAAGCACTGCGACAGCTAGAGAAGGCGTAATTTTTCCTTAGAGCAAAAAACCTTGCAACTAGATCAAGACGGTGCTAGGGAGTAGCGAATAAAAATACAGAGCCCGTTTGTCATGTATCCATTACCGGTACGATGCGATGTGCGAAACGGCGCTACGGCAGTAGACTTTATCTGAAATAATTTTTCGCGTCACAGTTCGAGTCTCCGCTTGCGGTAATGGACACGCAGGTTATGCAACCCACAAGCGATGACCATGAGCAGATCAGCAACTCCCGCTTTCGTGTTGCGCAAGACCTCTTTCACGCTCCGACAGCGTTTCACCCCCGCCAGGGCATGTTCGACTCTGACTCGGAGGCGTGAGATCTTGCGGTTGGTGCGCTTTTCCGCCGCTGTGAGCGCGCCCTTGCGAGGCTTTTTTTCGGCTGGCAGCTCTGCACCCCTTCAGGCGCGTACCCCTGAAAACCCGTATCTTGGTACAGCGTGGTCCCGGGTGGATAGACAATCGGCGCCATATCGACAATCTTCTTGTCATGAATCTTGCCCGTATAGGTCTGACTTAAGAACCCCACTCGCTTACTCTTGGCCTGTACGATCACCACATTCTTGTCACCCCCCGGCCTTGTTGCGGTTCTGGATAAACCCGAGGGTCCGCAAAATAGATGAGTAAGAGCAAGTATTACCTACCAATCGAAAAAGTAGGGCTTAACAATAGGACATGTCGCCGGGGTTCAATTTTTCTTTTTACGGTAACTTTATGCAGCATAGGCGACCAACCTCACAACCTTAATGCGAGGAAACACTAAACTAATCTTCTCCAACCAATCCCAGTCGTCGCAATTCTTCCAGGATCCGTTCTTTGTGCGTCGCGCCCCAGTAGAGACGGCGACATCCCGAACAGCAACGAAACTCTTCTTGCGTCCGCCAGACATACTCCGGCACGCGGTCGCGTACGTCGTCTCTGGCGATGGGTTGCAGTCGCTCATTACACTCGGAACAGCGAGTCAGAAGGTGTTCCACGGGATTAAGCCGCAAGGTTTCAACAACCTGCCTCAATTGCTCGCGGAACCGATCACTCTCGATAAACAGCAAAGACGGAGCATCTTTGCGGCGCATGATCCGCGAGTCTCGCGTCAGAATAATTCGTCCCGCTCGCCGCGCCTCGCGCATGACGCCCTCGGGGGAAAGTTGCGGCAAGTAGGCGGTATCGTACCCCAACAACCGCAACCAGCGCGCTAGCTTTCCCACCATACGATCTGCGAGAAAACGTGGAGGGGGTTCCTGCATAAGGGAAGTATCGTGTTGATTCATTTTAAAGAAGGTCGCTCCATTTCCCGATTACATAACAAAAGGCGATTCCAAGAACACCTGGGGGAGGTGCGGCGTGCAGCGAGTCTTCCGTCTCGGCTTTTTCTTCTTGTGGCCCTTACTCACCGGTTTGGCGGTCATCTCGCCAACCCAGCACAATCAATCTCAGGAGACTGAGCCAAGCGAGTTGTCCATGAAGACAGCAGGAATGCAAGAAGAATGGCTTGGCGTGTATCAAAGCGAAGAAAAAGTTGGGTATTTGCATCGGCGCTTGATTCCCGCCAAGATCGGGTATGAATGGGAAGAACATTGGTGGTTGGGTTTCCGACGCAGCAATGAGACGCATCTCACCCACACGGAAGTACACGCGCGAGCGGATCAGGCCTGTGCTTTGACCTCGTTTTCGCTGTGGTCATCTGGCGTGGGGACAGCGCTCTACATCAAGGCCAATGTCATTAATCAAAGCGCGTCGCGTCAGATCATTCAAGGCGAATCGATCAATGACGGTGAGGCAACGCCGTTTGCCGTTTCTCTTTCTCTTCCATTACATTTACCCCCGTTGTGTCAGATGGCTATCCCTATCGCTTCGCGTCCTGGGGCGAGCCGCGAGTTCAGTGTGTTCAATCCGCTCTCCTTGCAAGCAGAAACGGTCAGTCTCGTCACGTTGGGCTCGGAAACGATCGACTTGCATGGCCATTCACACGTGGCCACGAAACTCGCGTCAGTGATGAACGACGTCGCGTTTTATGTATGGCTGGATAAAGAAGGGCGAACGCTCAAAGAAGAAATTGCCCCAGGCGTCATTCTTCAACAAGAAAATCAAGAATTTGCCACGAAAGGATTATGGCAAAAGCGAGGATTCACCCTGCCAATCTCAACGACGGATTCGCCAGACTCCTCCGTAGCCGAGTAATTGGCGATTCTCGCCTCACTCCTCGGCTCTACTCGCCCCGCTCCCACTTTTCCTTGTACAATGACAGTGAGCGGCTAGCCGCGGGAATACTATGAAATACCCTGTGAGATCGTTCATCGTCGTGTTCTGGCTGATCATGGTCGTACTTCTCGTGCGACGCAATCTGCCGGATCAACCTCAACCGCCGCACGAGCCCTTCCTCGCTTCCCCCTTTTCCTTGCAGGCGCAAGAAGAGTGGATGAGTATTTATCACCAGCAGCAGAAAGTTGGTTACCTACAACGCCGCCTCACGCCCACCACTGCTGGCTATCAATGGGAAGAGATATGGCGCATGCGAATGCGCGTCATGGACACTACCCAGACGATTCACACCGAGATACGCGCGGACACGGATCACTCTTTTGCTTTGACACGCTTCGAGTTTCGCCTGCTCAGTTCCGGTCTGACATTTCGCGCCCGTGGAGAAGTCAAAGAACAGACGCTCCACGGCCAGATGACGACGGGAGGCGAGACTTCCCCTTTCTCGTTCCCACTCCAATCTCCCATCTATCTCCCGGCAACCACGGCCATGACCTTACGCAATGCCTCGCTTCGCCCAGAGGAAGAACGGCGCTTTAGCATCTTCAACCCTCTTTCCATGAAAGCGGAAACAGTGACCATTACCGTCATTGGACCGGAAACCCTCACGATCAAAGGCCAGCAAATAGAAACGACGAAGGTCGCGGAGCGCTATGGCGAGACAACCGCCTATGCGTGGCTTGACCGCGAAGGAAAAGTGCTCAAGGAAGAAGCCTCCCTAGGAATGGTGCTCCTACGTGAAAATCAGCGAGACGCCCTCGGCGGAGGATGGCAAGACAGCACTCCGTTGGATCTGGTCGCCTCAACGGCGATTCCTGTCCAGCAAACGCTGCCAAATCCACGCAGGCTCACCGACTTGCGCTTACAACTCACCACTCCGGTGGATTCGCTGCAGTTTACCTTCCCCCCTCGCCAACAACAGCACGATCACTTTCTTACGATCACCCAGGAGAAGCCCTCGGCGCTGACTACCTACCCGATTCCACAAACCGCCTCCGAATTCGCCTCAGACCTGGCGCCAACGCTATTTTTGCAAAGCGCTCACCCACGCATCGTCACGCAAATGCAACAGATTCTGGGGAATGAACGAGACGCACTCCGCGCGACTCGACAATTGTTGAATTGGACCTACACGGAGCTCGAAAAAACTCCCACGGTCAGTTTACCGACGGCGTTGGAAGTGCTCGACAGTAAGCGCGGCGATTGCAATGAACATGCGGTCCTGTTCACCGCTCTTGCCCGCGCGGCTGGAATCCCAGCTCGAGTGGTCGCGGGCGTCGTCTATCTGGATGGCGCTTTTTATTACCATGCCTGGTCGGAGGTCTGGCTGGGACAATGGGTCGCTGTCGATCCTACTTTTCAACAAATGCCCGCCGACGCCACCCATGTGAAGTTTGTTGAAGGCGGTCCGGAGCAACACATGGCGCTCCTCAAAGTCATTGGACAGATTAAGATGGAAATAGTGGAATACAAAGAATAACGAGGAATGCAAAATTATGAAGGGTGAATTTAGGGTAAAAGACCTGTTTTCCGTTCATCATTCATCGTTCCGCGTTCTCTGAGGGACATATGATTAAACTCGAGCACCTCACAAAACGTTTCGGCTCTTTCACCGCCGTGGATGATCTCAACCTACAAATTGCGGAAGGCGAGATTTTCGGGTTTCTCGGACCCAATGGGGCGGGAAAAACAACAACCATTCGCATGATGATGGGGCTGCTGAAGCCCACGTCGGGACGCATTGTGCTTGGCGGGCATGATCTCTCTGTAAATCCGCTCGCAGCAAAGGCGATTTCGACCTTCGTACCGGATCGTCCGTTTGTGTATGAGAAACTGACAGGGCGTGAAGTCCTTCACTTCGTCGGCGGACTGTATCAAGTTCCCGACGACGTTTGTCGGACACGCGCAACGGAATCTCTCGATTTCTTTCGCCTCACCGACTGGGGCGACGAACTCGTTGAAAATTATTCTCACGGCATGAAGCAACGTCTAGTTGTCGCCGCCGCGCTACTGCCCGATCCGCAAATCCTTGTAGTCGACGAACCGATGGTCGGGATGGATCCGATCGGGGCGCGCATGTTTAAAGCGTTGCTACGCTCTCTTACCCTCAAAGGGAAGACCGTGTTCATGTCCACCCACAGTCTGGAAGTCGCTGAAGAGCTGTGTGACCGCATCGGCATCATTCTCGGGGGTCGGTTGATCGCGCTCGGCGCGTTGGACGAACTCCAGCGCCAATCAGGCAATGAAGGACGATTGGAAGACATCTTCCTCAAACTCACCGCCGCTCCCGATATGCTGGAAGTGATCGAAGCGCTCCGCGCGTAACAAAGTTTCAGGTTCCAGGTCGGCAACAATGAATACTGCGCAACACGTAATACACAACAAGCAACCCGCTGCTCATCTATCAACTCACACCTCGCGCCTCATGCCTCACGCCCCCTGGCTGCTCCTGCTCATTCCTCGCCTTCACGCTTTACGCAACGGTTTTCGCCGACGTGACCGCGGAGGGTGGCTACGGGCTATCGTCCTTGGTGTTTTGGTCGCCCTCTTTTGGGCGGGAACGTTTTGGCTCCTCCATCGGGTCCTCGACTATTTTCACACGGTTCCCGACCTCGGCCCAATCCTTAGCCAAAAACTACTTCATATTATCTTTCTGACTTTCTTCGCCATCCTGTTATTCAGTAATGTCATAACTGGACTCTCCACATTCTTCCTGTCCCGTGACTTACTCTTGCTCATTCCAGCGCCAGTCACCCCGGCACAACTGTTTACGGCAAAGTATATTGAAACCTTGGTCGATTCTTCGTGGATGGTGTTGCTCTTCAGCGGGCCGGTGTTTTTAGCCTACGGCATCGTGCATGGAAGCGGGCCGCTCTACTATCTGCTTGCCCCGCTGACCCTCTTGCTGTTTCTCGGTATCCCGGCGGCGTGTGGCGTCATTGTCACGATGGTCTTGGCTTATCTGCTCCCGGCGCAACGCGGCAAAGATATGCTGGTGGTGTTCTCCACGCTCTTTTTGAGTCTTCTCTACTTGTTCTTCAGACTCTTACAACCGGAAAAATTAGTGAACCCGGAAGCCTTCTCAGATTTTCTCGCTTTTATGTCGGCCATGCAGGCCCCTTCTTCTCCGTTCCTTCCCAGCACCTGGGCAACGGAGGTGCTTCTCCCTCTTCTTCATTTGAAACAGGGAGACGCCCCTTTTTATTCTTTGATGTTGTTCAGCACGACGCTCTTTCTCTTTGTCGCCGGCTCTTCTGTGGCGACGCGGCTCTACCCGCTTGGTTGGTCAAAGGCGCAAGAAGGTCAGCGACGACGCAATCTCAGACCATGGTGGGACCTCATGGTCGCCAAGATGGCGCTTGCTTTCCCCACGCACCTGCGGACGATTATCACCAAAGATCTTAAAATTTTCTTTCGCGACACTGGCCAGTGGTCGCAGCTGTTTATGTTAATGGCGCTCGTGGTTGTGTATGTCTACAACTTCAGTGTCCTACCGGTAGGTGGTGTCGGCGGTTCGTTTTATCTGCAAAATATCATCGCGTTCTTTAACCTCGCCCTCGCCGGATTCGTGATCGCTTCCATCGCGGTCCGCTTCGTCTTTCCTGCCTTGAGCCTCGAAGGGAAGACGTTCTGGGTATTAAAGAGCGCTCCCGTACCATTGCGCCGTTGGTGGTGGAGTAAGTTCTGGGTGGGAACACTGCCGCTGCTTTTTTTCGGCGAGCTGCTTGTCACCGTGACGAATTATTTTCTCCACGTCTCCACCTACATGATGGTGCTCTCGGC
>JBFWZL010000197.1:0-10805 GCA_050185455.1 Binatia bacterium
AACACGTCCGGACTCCTGTACAACGCGCGAGAGGGTGACCAACATCCGCTGACCTAGCACGTGACGCTTGAGTTTGGCGGCCTCCCGAGAGAATGGGTGACTGCGCCGCAAGAAGATCGCTTCATACGCGTGGGGGTTTTCCAAGCCAAACTGCACAAAAGCGAGCGCCACTGCATCCAGCCGACGGCCGGGGTCTGTTTCCTGAGCGGCGATCGCTTCAAGCCGATCGGTCAACCGTCCAAGATCTTCCTCAATCAATTCCGACAACAAGTCGTCTTTATCAGCGAAATGTAGGTAAATCGTTCTCGGCGTATACCCGATTTTGTCGGCCACGCTGCGCATCGACACTCCGTCGAGGCCATCCTTGGCAAACAGCTCACGAGTCGCGTCGAGAATCGCCTGGCGAACGTTTTCTCGGGCTTGCTCACGCAAGCGGGATTTTACTTGCGCCATGACATTCTCAGAAAAATTAACAACAGTACGTAAAGTATACAGTGTGTACTTATCGCGTCAAGGCGCCTGCACATGGAGCAATGGCGCAGGATCATTCGATGTCAGATGGCCAGGATTGACCTGTTTGCCCCTCAGACCTAAAAGAGTCCGAACGGAGGGAGCCTATTCTTATGCCGTGTCCGGAAGATCAACTTGCAGTTTCTGCAACATGTGGCCAATGCCTCGCGTCTCGCAACCTTAGCCGCCGTGGGGTGCTGAAGTCCGCGCTTCGTCTTGGCTTGGGGCTCCAGTTTGTTAGCCACATCACTTATGCGGCTGAGGCTCCGCAAAAAGCTCGGCCGCAAGCAGGCGATGTGTTTGTTTTTTCGTTGGGCGATCGTCAGGGACAACCCGTCACCCTCCAGGATCTACCACTAGGAGGACCCCCAATCGTTGCATATCCCATGGATGCTGGGACTCAGATAGTGCGGAATGGCTCGCGTCTTAACCGGGTGCTTCTAGTTCGTCTTGCGACCAAAGACTTAACCGCGCAAACACGCACCACCGCCGCCGAGGGGATAGTCGCCTATTCAGCGATCTGCCCTCACACCGGCTGCGACGTTGCCGGTTGGCAAGCCGACACCAAGCATTTCGTCTGCCCCTGCCACGCTTCCACCTTTGATCCCCAAGACCGAGCCAAAGTTGTTAGCGGCCCGGCGCCGCGGTCGCTTGCCGTGCTGCCACTCCGGATCACAGATGGCAAATTGACTGTGGCCGGTCCCTTCGCTGGGCGCGTAGGCTTCAACTGAAAAGAAGGAAAGAAACAATGTCTACACTCGCACGATTGCTGACTATCTTCTTGACTGGATTATTGCCTACTCTCGCCGCCGCTCAAGAGGCGCTAACGTACCAACCGGTCACAGACGAGCGCCTACTCAACCCGGAGCCAGGCAACTGGCTAATGTATCGCAGAACCTATGACAGTTGGGGTTACAGTCCACTGGAGCAGATCAACACGGAGAATGTCACAAAACTTGTCCCAGTGTGGACTTTCTCTACAGGTGTCGAAGAGGGCCATCAATCTCCTCCCCTCGTGAACACCGGCGTCATGTTCATCACCACCCCGAGAAATCAGGTGTTGGCCTTGGATGCGAAAAAAGGCGAGCTTCTGTGGCGATACAAAAGAGAACTGCCAGAAGACTTATTCCAACTCCATCCCACTAACCGCGGCGTTGCCCTCTACGGCGATAACGTATTTCTGGCGACGGTCGACGCGCATCTCCTGGCTCTGAACGCCAAGACTGGCGAGGTGGTGTGGGACCAGACAGTGGAAGATTATCTGAAGGGTTACTACATGACGCTAGCTCCGTTGGTGGTGCGCGGCAAAGTCATGGTCGGCGTCTCCGGCGGCGAGTTGGGCATTCGCGGCTTTATTCAAGCCTTTGACGCTGCAACAGGAAAATCCGTCTGGAAAACCTACACCGTGCCAGGACCAGGTGAACAAGGACACGACACCTGGCCGGGCGAGACGTGGAAGACAGGAGCTGTTCCGGTTTGGATCACTGGTAGTTATGACCCGCAACTCAACTTGACGTACTGGGGGACAGGCAACCCAGGCCCGTTCATGGGTGAGGTGCGCTCCGGGGATAACCTCTACGCGAATTCGGTAGTCGCGCTCGACGCCGATACCGGAGAACTCAAAGCCTATCATCAGTACCATTGGAACGATTCCTGGGATTGGGACGAAGTGTCCGCGCCTCTGTTGCTCGACGTGAACCGCAACGGACGCTCAATTAAAGCATTGGTTCACGCGGCGCGGAACGGGTACTTGTGGCTTTTAGAAAGAAGTGCTGACAAGATCAGCTTTGTCCACGCCGAACCCTTCGTGCGACAGAATGTCTTCACAAAGATCGATGCAGAGACAGGTCGGCCCACCTACGATCCTCAACGCATTCCCGGCATCGGCAAACGGGCGGAATTTTGTCCTTCAATCTGGGGAGGCAAAGACTGGCCTCCAGCCGCTTACAATCCCAAGACGGGCTATCTCTATATTCCGGCTAACGAGAACTTGTGCGGCGCCATTACCGGTAGGCAAGAAACATACACACCCGGACAACTCTACATTGGGGCGGATTTCTCCGCTCTCGAATTAATTCCCCAGGCGGAGGCGAAAGACCACATCGGCGAACTACAAGCGTGGGATATGAATGCTGGCAAAAAAGTATGGACGGTCACGTTCAAATCTCACAACTGGGGACCCGTGCTGACCACGGGTGGTGGGCTGATTTTCTCGGGCGGCACGAATGATCGTTACTTCCGCGCCTTTGACGCCAAGACGGGAAAAATCCTCTGGCAGCAGCGCACCAACTCCGGCGTCACGGGCGTACCAACTTCCTACCAGATCGACGGAGTGCAATATATTGCAGTCCAGTCCGGTTGGGGCGTTGACGCCCAGCGTAAACAAGATTTGCTAGATAAAGCGTTCGGTACGACAACGTTTGTACCGCAGGGAGGAGTGCTGTGGGTGTTTGCGTTGGCGAAGTAACACCAATGAATTAGGCGCGTTCCTCATTCGCCGCACACTGAATCAACCGTTCTTCGGTTACAATCCACTGTACTCGTTCATCATCCGGACCGGTCGGAATTTCAGGCATGATTTGCAGCTCATACGCCAGCGCGACCCGTAGCGCGCCAGCGAGCGCTCGACGAAACGCCCGGTCATAATACCCCTTCCCTCGCCCGAGTCGATTGCCTCGCAGATCAAAACCGACGCCTGGAGTCAACACCACATCAGTCGGCCGCAGGTTTGACAATATTTCACTTCCGGGTGGAATAAGAATACCGAAGGTTCCAGAAATAAGAACATCTTCCGGATGTCGCCGAACAAATTCCAGATTCTCTCGATCCACGGTGATGCGAGGGTAGTAGACCTTCTTTCCCTGCTTCAGCGCCTCTCGCCAAATCGCTTCAGTCACGACTTCATTTTCGTCGGCATTGTAGAGAACTATGATGGAAGCGTGTTGAAACGGCGCGTTGGCGAGCAGCCGTTGAGTAATGCGTCGACTTTTTTCCGTCACCTCTTGGGGCGATAAAGTGCGCCGACGGCTGCGCAAAAGGGGGCGGAGACGTTTTTTCGCGTCGAGTATGACAGCATCAGACATACAAAAAAGCTCCTCTACGTGGCTTCCTTCCTGGCGCGCAAGGGCGCTTTACAGAGCTTTCTGCTCTCTCCTTTTCGCCGTTGTCCCTCGTCGCCTTTTCACGCGCTGCCCTTCTCCGGCAACGTAAACGTCGCCTCGCCGGTAAGAATCTTTTCTCCCTTCTGATTCTCTTGCCAGATCTGACAATCTACTCGCGGCTCACCATTCTCACGGTACTTGCGCGTGATCATCCCACCGCAGGTCAATTTATCCTCAGGAAACACATTAGAAGCAAAACGGATTTTCGTTTTGCGAATATCCCACGGCTTGTGCAACCAATCCGTTAAGAACCGATACAGATAAGTTTCGTTAAGCGGTCCTTGCTGGACCACGTCGGGCAACCCGCGCTCGTGCGCATACGCGCGGTCGAGATGCAACGGGTTCGTGTCTCGCAGAATGATGGCGATAGAGATGTACTTGTATCGATCCATCGGTCCGTACGTCATGCTCGGGATCGCCATACCTTCGTGCACCTCGCTAAAATAGGCTTTTGGGCGGGTATCCATGCTGCGTCCCTCACTTGAAAATGATGTAAGATTGCACGCCCTGCATTACCAGCGTTCCAGCTTCATCAGTCACCGTAAACTTGACTTGGGCGACGTCGAATGTCCGTTTACCTCTCTTTTCATAGACATCAGCTACCAAGCTATGCACGGTGAGGATTTCCCCAACGTAGAGTGGGCGCAGATATTCCAATTCTTGCTCGCCGAACATGGCGGTGTCCTTTTTATAGTCCATGAAAAAGTCTCGTTCCCAATCGAACGCACGGAGCAGGCCAAGCACGGTAATGTACGGAGCAAACGAGGGGGGAATCACTCGGCGTTCATACCCAGCAGCGCGCGCGCCCACCTCGTCGACAAAAGCAGGATGGCTTTCCTCCGCCACCGGCAAGTAGTCAACAATATCTTGCTCATTGATGACATATTTGACATCAGGAAATACTCTACCAATCAGTGTCGTGCGGTTTGGTGTCATCATGGCTTGCTCCCTATTCTAAAGGCCAGTTATTGTACGTGAGGTAAAGGCCCTGGATCAATGGGAAGCGTGGCGGGAGGAAGCAACTGCGGAAGGTGTAAGGTTTGCCGATTTCTTACGGCGCAAGTTGCAGGTGCGAGCGACCCATCCCCCCTGTGCAAGGGGAATTATGGCAAACTTGACACCATCCCTTCATGCAGGCTGCTTTTGGGTCACCCAGGACAGGCGGATGTGTCACTGGCGGCTGGTCCGCCAGTGTGGCGGCCGGGCACGGGCAGCAAGCTTCCCGTGGCGCCCGAATTTGGTCCTTTGTGAGGAGTCCGGTGTCAAGTAACGCATAGTCACCTTGGCAAGGAGGGATGGGCAAAGCGCAGGGGAATTTTCACTTGCCAAACGCTTTGGTCACTAGTTCAGTATCCAGGTATTCCGTCATTTCCTGCACCTTGCCATTAGCGACGCGGAAGACCTGACAGTACGTATTATTGTAGGTTCCGCCGCTCTTCGTATTGGATTTGCCGCGCGCTTGCATGGCCACGAAATCACCGTCAGCGATGAAATTTTCCGGCGTGATAGTCAGACCGCCCTCAAGTTGGGAACCGAGCGGTTGCAGCACTTTGCCGACGATCTCTTGCTTACCGTTAAAGGTTCCCGAGAACTTGGTCGTGCCTATAATGGTAAATTTTACGTTGTCAGCCATGCTGTCCAAGAATGCCTGCGGATTTCCCTTGGATAGTTCGGCGAACATGTTCTGAATAAGCGCCTTGTTTTCTGCTGCGCCCATATGACACCTCCTTCGTGGGATCTTTCAACAGTTCAGACTGTATGCCGGAAGTCTGCAGCAAGTCAATATGAACGTTTCTTACCATTCCCCTTACCTACAGTCGCCCACACGTTCAATTGCGGTTCCAAAAAATTCGTCGTGTTGTACACGTCAAGAAATTTTTTTGACTCGCGAAAGGCTTGTTTACTATCCTTTATGGGGATTGTTGCCGCTCCTGAGGGACGGATGAGGAGGTCTTCTTACGCCAAGGTCACACCGCCATCAACGATCAAATTGTGACCAGTGACAAAATCCGAAGCAGAAGACGCGAGAAACAAAGCCGGCCCGACTAAATCTCTCGCCTCGCCCAGTCGGCGGAGCGGCGTCTGTCTGAGCATTTCCTGCTCCACTTCCGGACGCTGGAGGTGCGAGGCAGTCATATTTGTGCGAATGTAGCCGGGGCTAAAACAATTCACATACACTTTGTGTTTTGCCCAGCGGTAGGCAAGCACGCGCGTGAGTTGAATAACTCCAGCTTTCGCCGTCGAATACGTTAACCCAGAGTTAACAATCATACCCGAGATGGACGCGGTGTTGATAATCTTTCCCCCACCATGCGCGATCATGTAGCGTCCCGCCGCCTGACAACACAAAAAGACGCCGCTAAGGTCGACATCGAGTTCAGCGCGCCAGTCTTGTTCGCTCAACTCCTCCGGTCTGATGATCTTCAGCATCCCGGCGTTGTTGAAGGCAAAGTCGAGGCCGCCAAGCTGTTCGGCTGTTATGCGGACAAGCTCATCCACATCGGCTTTGCGCGCTACATCGGCGCATAACGCCAGCGCACGGCCGCCGTTTGCTTGAATTTCTTTTACTACGGCCTCAGCCGTCGCAAGGTTGATATCGCTGACCACGACGGCGGCGCCGGCTTCCGCTAAACCGAGCGCGATGGCGCGTCCAAGCCCTGAGCCAGCGCCAGTAACGTAGCCGCGTTTGTCAGTAAGATCGAAAAGTGGATATCTACTCATCGCCATAGCTTTCCTTTCTCACCACCATCCGCCATCAGCGATGGCGGTGGTCCTGATAATAAACCCATCCACCGGTTGCAAGAACAATGATAATCCCTGCGAGAAAGATATATCCCATAATGTCCATATCCTTACTCCTTAGAGACATATACTGCCAAGGCAAAGCACAATAATGCAAAAATGGCTCCTAACAGAGCCGTCCACTCGCTAATTGGTCGTTGAGCAACAAAATACCCGATCACTAAGCCGCCAGTGGTAAATTTTCCTATCTCGATCAAAACGGTCACCGGAGTTTTTCGTCGTTCTTTGTCCATAGCTTAGACATGGCGGTAAACGAAGCGTAGTACAAATCAGGAAAACGTGCTATCCGCAGCCATTCATTCGCGTTGTTCATCTCGTAAGAAGAGAAAGCCTGATCTAGCAACGAGTGAAACATGTCAGGTTCTAGACGACAACAATCCTGGCGTTGGCTGACACTTGCAGTTCTTCCTGCATTTCTCGGCTTTTTGCTCCAGCCGCAGGTGAACACCTTTTATCATGTCCATCGTGGTGGAGAGTATACGCATATCCACGCCTGGTTGCCGACCTCACTAAACGCCCCAGATGACGACGATCATCACCATAAGCATCACCACCACAGCCATTTTTCTCACCATCACCATACTCATGCCGCCGGTCTACAGCATACGCATCCTCATCAGTCCGCCGCATCACCAGAAAGCAAAGGGCCACAAATCCGCGGTGGGCATACTCCTCGCAATGGCCATCGACACACGACCATCGCCTTCCACTGGGCCAGTCTCACGTATCAAGAGTCACAATCTCTCGTCTCTCTCATTCGTCTGCTCCAGCAAGTAGCGGGAACCATCGTTGTCGTTCCTCTGATTCTCGCTTTCCGTTCGCGCGCTCCTCCTGCCCTTTCTTGATCTCTCAACAAGTATGAATTGCGGATAAAAGTCCAGCGCGCTTCAGGTGCGGGAAAAGCGCGGAGGTGCGTGTGTCACTGAGTGACTTTATCCACACCTTAGGATGTATGACTGGCGCACGGAAGGAGGTTCCATGTCTGCGCAGATCCTCGTGTTTTTGTTGTGGTGTTTCTCTGGGATGGCTTATGGACAAGAAGGGGCGTTAACGGAAGCTGCGGACGCGGAGACGCAAGCGTCCGCCCAGGCAGCAACGCCGCAAAAACCAAATACTCGCTTGCAAGAAGTAACTGTCACCGACCGGCGGCCCACAACCGCCGCCTCCTCGGAAACGATACGCGCGCGCGACTTTGAGTTGCGTCCGCATAGCACCACGCAGGAAATTCTCAACAACCTCCCCGGTTTGATTGCCGGACAACATGCTGGTGGGGGTAAAGCCATGCAATATTTCCTGCGCGGTTTTGATAACGATCACGGCACGGATATCGCCCTGTTTGTTGATGGCGTTCCGGTCAATATGGTTAGCCATGCACATGGTCAGGGATACGCCGACCTGAATTTTCTCATCCCTGAGACTGTTGATCGGGTTGAGTTCTCGAAAGGTCCCTATTTTGTGCAGTGGGGTGACTTCGCCAACTCTGGCGCGGTGAATTTCATCACCAAAGAGGATGCGGTCGAAAATTCATTGCAAGCCTTGGGCGGATTTTTTAACACAATGCGCTACACCGGCCTGGTATCACCAAGAATAGGTCCAGTGCAGACTTTGCTCGCCGGCGAGGTATATTTTAGTGACGGGCCGTTCAAGAATCCGGAAAATTACGCCCGCTACAATTTCTTTGGCAAGTTCACGCTCGCGCCGACGCCTGATGCAAAATTGTCGCTCTGGGTTTCCGCTCATGACGGAGACTGGGACGCCTCCGGGCAGATCCCACTTCGCGAGGTGCATGCGCGCCGGCTTGACCGCTTCGACGCGATCGACCCGACTGAAGGCGGCAGGTCCGACCGGCAAAACGTAAATCTTGTCTACACTTCCACTCCCAGCCCACAAGAAAGTTGGCTCGTACAACTCTACGGCAGCCGCTCTAAACTGACGCTCTTTTCCAATTTCACGTTCTTTCTGCGTGACACGATCCGTGGCGACGGGATCAATCAAGATGATAGCCGTGTTTTGTATGGCGGCCGTGTGCGCTACACGCGATTCTGGACGCTCGGCGGCATGCCGACCGAAAGCATGCTCGGATTTGAAACACGCAAGGATGACGCTGATGTGGGATTGTTCCATCAGCAGCAACGTCATCGATTCGCAACGACGAACAAAGTACATGTCGAAGAACGTTCGCTCAGCGGTTATCTCCAGCAAGAATTTTTCTTACGTGAGTGGCTCCGCTTGCAAATCGGCGTGCGCGGAGATTTTTTTCTTTTTGACGTAAATGACCGATTACCCGCCACTGCAACCGAGGCTATCCGTATTCGCGGCAACACCACCGATGGGATTGTGAATCCCAAAGCAAACTTGATTTTCTCTCCTTTTCGCGACCCGCGGAGTCTTTGGCGCAATACGGAATTCTTCTTGAACTTCGGCATGGGATACCACTCAAACGATGCTCGCGACGCGGTTCAGACCGGAGGCAAACCGCTAGCGCGTTCTACCGGCAGTGAATTCGGAGTACGCACCAACCTATGGGGACGCCTCGACCTTGCGACATCAGTGTGGCGCCTCGATCTCGACAGCGAACTCGTGTTCGTAGGTGACGAAGGAACAACAGAAGCCAGTGGTCCGACTCGACGCTGGGGGGTCGATTTCGAGGCACGCTATCCAGTGTTGCCGTGGCTCTTTGCGGACTTGGACCTGACTTATTCTGATCCTCGATTCCGCACGACCGGAGAAACAATTCCACTTGCCCCCACCCTGCTGATCAACGGTGGGTTAACAGCAATTTTTGAAAATGGGTTCTCTGGCGCCTTACGACTCCGTTATCTTGATGACCGCCCAGCAAACGAAGATCGGAGCCTGACCGCGCGCGGCTACATGCTGCTTGATTTGCTTCTACGGTACCGTTGGCGGAATATCGAAGCTTCGGTGCAAGTATTGAACCTTGCTGACGTTGACTGGCGGCAGACGCAGTTCGACACGAACTCGTGCGTACGTCGGGAAGTCGGAGTCGAGCCTCGCTGCCCGATTGACGGCTCTGGTGAAGGAGTTGGAGATATTAATTTTGTCCCTGGCAGTCCGATTAGTTTGCGCGGCGGTTTGACCGTGTTTTTCTGAATCAGCCGTCGCTCACAGAGAGACTTCACAACAATCCCCGGGGACTTGCGCTGTCAGCTATACGCGAGTAGAACTCGACACGATATGAGAGCCCTCCGCTCTTCAGCAGTTTTGCTTCGCTTCTGCGCGTTGATTACATTCGTGTCTTATCTCCTGACTGGCGCAAGTCTCGCCCTGCCAACGGAGACACGCTGCGCGCGTTGCGACAAAATAGGCCAATCTGGAGCTATAAAAACTGGCGCATCTTGCCCACTCTCATATGACGGTCAGCACTGTCACCACGGCAAAGAGAAAACCGCGAGTAAGATTACCCTCTGTCCTGATGGTTGTCTCCATCATGAAGGAACTGGTGGAGAAATTCCCTCGCTCGTAAAATTTCTCTCTCCCCCGCCGTTCTCCTCCCTAGCACAGACTCTTATTGGAATCGCACTACCGTTCCAGCAACATATCATTGAAGACCTTTTTCTTTCCCCCCTCGATCACCCACCATCCTCATTGCGCTCCTAACTATATTTTTCAGTGTCTTTGCGTGCGTCGCTGAAGCCAAGCGGCGCTCATCGTCCTGCAGTCAGATAGTGCGAAATTGGCGCGCCTCCGGTGACTTTGTGAGCGAGTAACCTCGTATGGTTGCCCGTTCAAGAGCGGCCCTGCGGGACGGCCCTAACAGAAGCTACGCCTTTCCGGCATGTAGAAATCTCCCGCTATTTGGGTTAGCTGTACGCGACGCCAATTTTGACGAACGCAAAAATCGTCTCAACGTTACTTCTGTAAAAACGTAAGGAGCAAACAATGAAAAAGCATCAGACAGGGCAATGGATTAGTGTTGGAGTGCTGTTAGGCGTCTTTGCCGCCGCTTCGGCGTATGGTCACGGCGAGGGCGGAGGAGGGAGTACGGATTTGACGGAGGTCCCCTTCACCCCGAATCCTAGTGTACCAGAATTCGCCAATGCGAAGGGAACGGCGTTAGTCAATCTCGTTAAAGGCGTTATCCAACTTGAAGATCTCGAAGGCTTTCCGTTTGACGCGACTCAGAATCGCGTTCTTCCCGTCACTGTCACTTCCACCACCGACCCACGGCTCACAGGGCACGATGGCGAACCAGGCGGAACTAGCTGTGAACCAGCAGGCACGTCAGAAAGCGGAGAAGCAATCAGCCCGTGGATATGCCACGTGCACTCGTATGTTGCCTGGCTTGCTGAACTCGAAGACGGCGCGCTTGGT
>JBFWZL010000198.1:0-10692 GCA_050185455.1 Binatia bacterium
TCAGCGACAACGCGCCGAGGCGCTCATCGATATCGCTCACCCGGACTTCCAGCCGGAACTGAAAAAAGCGGCCAAGAAGCTGTTCTGGCCGTAGTGGCCTTTCCCGGAAAATGATGAAGACAGGAATTATTGTGCGCACTCGACAACTTCTAGAAATGTTTTTTCTTTACAGCTTGTGGGTCGTTCTTTTCGCTCCAAATTTAGCGTCGGCTCATACCCTGGCCGAAGTGTTGAACCAGCCGTCCGCGTTTGATCAACAAGAAATCAACGTTACTGGTCAAGTCGCCAATGTGACAACACGGTATGGAGAGACGGTGTCGACAACATTCGCCATACGTGACGCTCACGGGGATTTTCTTTCCATCCTTGTTTCTGGCGTGCCAAACTGCAAGCAGGGTGAGATATGCAAGGTCAGCGGCCTGTTTGTCGCGCAAAGGCAGCTTATCCTGCCGGAAAAAATTGAACGTGTTGCCGAGAGGCCGTTTGAGAGTGCTGGCGTATTGTTTCGTCAACGCCGAACGAGCAACCCTGGGTCTGGTGGGAGAGCCTTTCGTGACGTATACATTCCGGAGTTAGGGCAACAGTGAACACCAAGAGGAGAGACAACGTCTTTTTTAAGTGAGGAAGATAATGGTAAATATGGTAAGGTATCGAAACCGGCTCGTGGTCAGTGGTTGGTGTATGCTTTTGTTGGCTGTTGGGGCGTTGGTCTGGGTAAATGCCGTTGAAGCTCGCGCCGGAGGCGGGCGGTCGTTTGGGAGCCGTGGCTCTCGCAGTTTTTCCGCGCCCGCGCGTCCGTCAACGCCGCCTGCAGGCGGTGCGTTTCGTGATCGCTCCACGCCTGCTCCGTCCACGCAACCGTATGCGCGAACGTCACCTTTTGGCGGCGGTAGTTTGCTCCGTGGGATTGCTGGTGGGCTCATTGGCGGCATGATTGGCAGCATGCTGTTCCGTTCTCTCGGTTTTGCCAGCTATGGACCGGCTACTGGCGGGTGGGGAGGCCCTGGTTTGTTCGATCTTCTGCTGCTGGGTTTGCTTGCGTATGTCGGGTATCGCTGGTTTACTCGCCGTTCGACCTTAACTCAGGGATATGCTGGTCCTAGTTGGTCGCTTGGGCAGACCACGCCAGGTTGGTCGTCTAACGATCGCTGGTCTGGCCGGGAATCAGCCCTAAGTTTTCCCGCCAACGAAGATCGCGAGCTTGATCATGGGGTCGCCCAACTTCGCGTTCTTGACCCCAATTTTGATCAACGACAGTTTTGCGATCAAGCGATGGATTTTTTCTTCCGTTTGCAAGCTGCTTGGTCTGGGCGCGATCTAACCTCCATGCGCTCATCAGTAACCGACCAGCTGGCCGCAGAGCTGCAAAATGACCTTGATCGCCTGAAACGTGAACAGCTGATGAACCGGGTGGAGAATATTGCTGTTCGCACGTGCGACATTACCGAAGCGTGGCAGGAAACTGGGCAAGATCTTGTGACGGTATACTTCTATGCCAACTGCCTTGACTACGATGTCAATGAGACGAGTGACGTTGTTGTCCGCGGTAGCAAAACTGAACCGACGAAATTTGAAGAGTTTTGGACCTTCACGCGCCCGGCTGGCGGTGGAACGTGGCGGCTATCCGCGATTACGCAAGCCTAGCGTTTCCAGCCATTGGAAGAAAATAAAAGGGGCGCGCTACAACGCGCCCCTACGCTGAAAGCTGATGGCTGACTGCCAAAGTTTTTAACCTACCAACACGTCTTTAGCGTGGATCGTGTCGAGATATTCGCGCACGGCCTGGATTTTGCCGTCCCGGACCTCAATCAAGAAATGGTATTGATTGTTGTACACTTTCCCATTGGCGTGCTCGCCATAAGATTCCGCTTCAACCGCAACCCGGTCGCCTTCGGCTGTCATGCCCTTCGGTGTCAAACGCAAGCCTTTCGGCATGGCCGCGCCAAGGCCTTGCAGTAGTTGGGTGAATTCCGCTTTCGTTTTCGTGCCAGCGAGAGCAAAACTCTCCGGTCGGCCCATAACGGTCCAGGTCGCGTTGTCGGACATCAGACCCAATGCTTCCGCGGCTTTACCAGCGGAAAAGTTCTCGAAAAAATTGAGAACGGTCTTTTTGTTGGCTTCTGCACTCATGAGACGCCTCCTTTGCGCGCCGATGATCCTCGGCGTGCGGTGTTGATTGATTCGCTAACCTTAGCGCGCCTACCTATGGATTGGCAAGGAATGGGGAAAAAGCGGAAGAGAAATGTGGTAATTCCTCTTGACAGCAAGGGAGGGATACGAAACTCTAGAGTTCAAAATTTACACCCTTCAATTCCAATAAAAAGGAGTCTTGTTTATGAGGCTGATGCCGAAGACGACACGCACCTCGTACTCGGGCGTGATCGATGCCGACGGGCATATCAATGAACCCCACGATCTATGGGAACGCTACATCGATCCTCAGTTTCGCGACCGCGCTATTCGTATCGGCACTGACCCGGATGGCAGTGAGCGGTTGCACGTGAACGGGAAACCTTCACGATATTTTGATGCGGAAATTCTCAGCCGGGGTCGCAGCATGGGGTCGACTTTCGAAGAACGCGAAGCACGCTCGAAGGTCCCTTATAAGGACAGTATTCCCTTTGGTGGGAATGATCCGAAAGAAAGACTGGAATTGCTCGATCGAGAAGGTTTAGACAAAGCCGTAGTTTATCCGACTTTGGCTCTCGAATGGGAAACGGAAGTCGAAGATCCAGACTTGGCGATGGCGTATTGTCGCGCCTACAACCGCTGGGTGGTGGATTTTTGCGCTGACTCAAATGGACGGCTTGTGCCGATTGCACACCTGGCTTTGGCCGATGGCCGTGACGCCGCGCGGGAACTCGAACGGGCGGCCAAAGATGGTTGTAAAGGTGTTTTTGTGGCGCCATACACCATCACGGATAAGGCGCATGCACATCCGGATCACGATCCATTCTGGTCCGCGGCGCAGGATCTCGGCCTACCGGTGGCGATTCATCCGGTTGCCGAGCCCCCGAAACGGCGGGTGTACCAACGATTCCGTGAAATGGCGAGATGGGGCGAATGGTGGTACGACGTGCTTGGCGGGCAGGGTCCGCAACAAGCGTTTTTAGCGCTCTTCCAATATGGTCTGTTCGACCGTTTTCCTAAAGCCAAAGTGGTCATGCTGGAGGCTGGCGCTGGCTGGATCGGCCACATGATTGACCGTATGGACGCCGCTTATATCACGGCTCTCGGAAAGAGTGTTCCCTTAAAAGAGAAGCCCAGTTTTTATTTCCAACGCCAATGTTGGATATCTGCAGATCCGGATGAAACTGCGCTGGCGCATATTATTGAACATGTCGGGAAGGATAAGTTTTTCTGGGCGACCGATTACCCGCATGACGATCATACCCAAGGATATATGACGGCGCTTGACGAACTTGTGACGCAGCTTTCAGAGCCTGCGCGACGCGGCATTCTCGGAGAGAATGTAGCGCGCGTGTACGGGCTTAATAATTGAGGAATCAGTAGCTGTGTGAAGATTTCTTTGGGCAGGATACGACGGCGAGAGCTTGGGAAAGTCACCCTCGATTTGGGAAAGTTAAGCTTTGGTGGAACGGTGGTAACGCAGATCTTCTCGGCAACAGCAGCGTCTCCTGTTATGTTACTTGGAGGTTTGGCGGCCACAAGTATCGCCGTCGTGGTCGGTCTCGCTCTTACTCCAGAGGAGTGACGTATGAGTCCACAGGAGTTAGGGTTCGTCATCGTTTCACTCTTCGTTATCATCTTCGCAAGTGCCAGCTACATCGCGGTGAAAATCCGGGGAGATAAAAAACAGTAATCAGTCCTAAGAATAAAGCCATTGACCCATTGAGTGATGAAACGGTTGCACTATTAGGGCCTTCTTCTTTTCGTCAATGATTCACTGACTCAGGTCTCAGCACTCGGAACTCATAAACAAGGAGCGTACTTATGACGACGTTACCCTATCTTAAACATAACAACATAATCGACGCTGACGGCCATGTGTTGGAGCCGCCGGATATTTGGGAAAAATACATCGATCCGGAGTATCGTGATCGAGCAATCCGCGTTCGCCACAGCCCAGAAGGACAAGAGTATCTGGAAATCGAAGGACATCCTTCAAAGTTCTTCAATATTAAAGCGTTCACACTGCTTGGCAGTATGGGACGCAACGCGGACGAGATGACCGCTCTCATGAAAGAAAACAAGTACGTCGAGTCGGCGCCCTTTGGCGCGATGGACCCGAAAGAACGTGTGGAACTGCTCGACCGTGAAGGGTTGCGCGCGACGATTCTTTATCCCAGTATCGGTCTGACCTGGGAGTGCGAAACCGAAGACTATGGGCTGTCCCTCGCGTACGCAAGAGCATATAACCGCTGGATTGCGGATTTCTGCCGGGACTATAAAGAGCGGCTGATTCCTATCGCGCATATTTCACTTGCCGACGGGCAGGAGGCGGCGAAAGAGTTGGAGCGTGCGGTGAAAGATGGGTGCCGCGGGGCTTTTGTGGCGCCGTTTACGGTCTCGATGAAGGCGCATGCACATCCGGATCACGATCCGTTCTGGGCGAAAGCGCAGGAATTAAACGTCCCGGTCGGTATTCATCCCATGGCCGAGCATCCGAGTAAACGCGTTTATCAGCGCTTTAAAGATATGAAATGGGCTGATTGGTACCATAACGTACTCGGAGGGCAGGGGCCCCAACAAGCACTCTTCGCCTTGTTTCAGTACGGATTGTTTGACCGCTTTCCTACTGTAAAAGTCGTGTTGCTTGAATCCGGTGCGGGCTGGATAGGCGCCGCGTTGGATCGGATGGACGCAACGTATGAAACCGCGCTCGGCAAGAGTGTGCCGTTGAAAGAGAAGCCGAGCTACTACTTCACGCGACAGTGTTGGATCTCCGGCGACCCGGACGAAAAGGCGCTGGCGCATATCGTTGAACTTGTGGGGAACGACAAATTCTTCTGGGCGACGGATTTCCCCCATTTCGATCATCCAGGCAATTATCTGGAAGCACTGAATAATCTTGTGTCGACGATGTCAGATGCCGCTAGGAAGAACCTGCTGGGCGACAGCGTGGCGAAAGTATATGGGTTGAACTAACCATTCGTCTTCACTTATCAAAGGGTAGGGGCACGGCGCGCCGTGCCCCTACTTCCTTATGGAAAAAGGAGGAACAGAACATGCTTGAAACTCTTGCGCATGGCTATGGGCTGTTGGAAGGTCCACGAGTTGATGACAAGGACAATCTGTATTTTAGTGATGTTCCCAATGGCGGCGTCTATCGTCGTTCACCCAATGGCGAGGTGGCAACGGTTGTTCCAAAGCGGCGCGGCGTTGGCGGCATTGCTCTTCACGCTGATGGTGGAGTCGTAGTTTCCGGCAAGAACATTTGCCATGTCAAAGATGGCCAGACTCGCATCCTGTTTCAACGAGACGATATTCCTGGGTTCAATGATCTTTTTACCGACAATGCCGGACGTGTTTATGTGGGGTCGCTCCGCTCTGACCCCTTTAAACCTGGCGAGCGTACGCCGGGCGAACTATGGCGAATTGATGCGGAAGGGAAGGTTGTGCAAATGTACGACAAGGTGGGACTCACCAATGGGATCGGCTTCTCTCCGGATGGGCGCACTATTTATCATGCCGATAGCGCGGGTCCTCATATTATTGTGCACGATGTCGCACCAGACGGAACCATGAGCAACCGCCGCGCGATTGCGCAGATGAGTGGGGGAACGATTCCTGACGGACTTTGTGTGGATGAGGCTGGTTGTATTTGGGTAGCGGTGTATGGCGGCAACTGCGTCGCGCGCTATACGCCTGAAGGCAAACTGGATCGTAAAATTGACGTGCCGGCCAAAGCTGTCACGAGCGCGTGTTTCGGAGGAGAAGACCGTCGGGATCTCTACATTGTTACGGCTGACAATACGGAAGATCCCCCCCGCAAAGGCACGGTCTTCCGCACGCGTGTAGACGTAGCTGGTGTGTCCACACCCTTGGCGCGAGTGTAACCCCTTGCGGTCAGTATGGCTCAGAGTGTGAACGAATCGAGTATGACGCGCCCGTTCGCGGTAGAGAGGAGACGCATGCGTTTCATCGGTGGAATGTTCTTCTGCGTTGTGTTGTCTATGTTCATTGCTGCTTGTACCCAGGAAACGCAGAATGAACTCAGTCGTTCGCTCCAGAATTGGACCGGAACCGATGGGGTGCTCGATGTGTATGCAGGAGACAAGCTGGTCATGCGCTTTATTAAGATTGACAAGCTGACCACTGCTCGCGCGACCAATGACCAGCAGCCGCGACCCTACCGCTTCGGATATGGCTACGTTGACGAAAACTTTAACTTCAAGGCGGATGACGGGGAGAAGAAGGTGTACTTCGAGATCAGTGATTACGCGACCAGCTACGTCTTTTACGAAAACTACAAGGACTAAACGTTCCGCGTCCTGGCGCTGCTGTTACCCGCAGCGCCTAGCCGGCGCTGCGGATTCAAGGAAGCTTGCCTGACGCGTTCCTGCCCATCGTCCCAGCGATTTGCTTCAGCTGGTTCCACATTTGAGCCACGTGTTCTTGGGTGGTCGCCTGGTTGCCGATAGCGACCCGCAACGCGTACTCACCGTTCAGTTTGGTGTGTGAGAGGAATGCGGCGCCGCTCGCATTAACCGTGTCAAGAATTTTTGTGTTATGCGTTTCGAGGTCCGTGACGCCGGCGGGCGCGTGACGGAAGCAGACAGTTGAAAAAGGGACCGGTGCGAGCCGTTCCCAGCCCGACTCTTGATCAATCTGCATCGCTAACCATTGCGCCGCCTTGATGTGATCGTTGATGATCTGGGCTAAACCTTCCTGACCATACGCGCGGATGACCATCCACAGTTTCAGGGCGCGAAAACGGCGGCCTAGCGACAGCCCATAGTCCATCAAATTGATGACGTCCGATTCGCTCGTACGCAAATATTCCGCGACCAAGGAAAAGGCGCGTTTCAAGTCGTCAGGTCGACGCGTGTACAAGAGGCTGCAATCAATTGGCGTCAGCAGCCATTTATGCGGGTTGGTGACAAATGAGTCGGCGCGGTCGCATCCTCTCAGCACATGACGGTGAGAGGGGAGAAGCGCGGCGGCTCCACCATATGCGGCGTCGACGTGCAGCCAGAGATCGTAGCGTTCACACAGGTCTGCGATTATCTCGACGGGATCAATACTGGTAGATGAGGTAGTGCCAACCGTGGCGACCACGGCAAGCGGTGTCACTCCCGCAGCGAGGTCCACTTTGATGGCCTGCTCCAACACCTCCGGACGCATGCGGAACTCTGCATCTGTATCGATATGGCGAGTCCAACGACGGCCAATGCCGAGCGCGATTGCGGCTTTGTCAACGGAACTATGCGCCTGGGTCGAGGTGTAGATCGCTAGCGGCGGCAGATCGGTGCGTCCGGCCATGCCTTGTTCACGGATATCGACGCCCGCCGCTTCTCGGGCCGCGGCTAACGCATACAAAGTGGA
Organism: Binatia bacterium; assembly: GCA_050185455.1. Classification (GTDB taxonomy): domain Bacteria; phylum Desulfobacterota; class Binatia; order Bin18; family Bin18; genus SYOC01. Next base: position 7,510 of record JBFWZL010000198.1, read on the forward strand.
AGCCGAAGCCGTATCAGTAATTTCTCCAAACCATGCGCGCGGTAATCCCAGCATTTCCGCGACCCAGGCGAGAACGCGTTGTTCTAGTTCCGTGGCCGCGGGCGAAGTACGCCAGAGCATGGCATTCACGTTCAAAGCGGCGGAGAGCAACTCGCCGATGATGCCTGGTCCAGAACCGCTGATGCCGAAATATGCAAAGAATGCCGGGTGATTCCAGTGAGTGATGCCCGGCATGATCACTTGGTCAATGTCCGCAAGGATTCGCTCCAGCGGTTCGGCGCGCGGCGGCGCGGAGTGTGGGAGAGAGGCGGCGGTATCTCCCGGGGAGACTTGGGCAAGAACCGGGCGGTCGCCCACAGTTTCCAAATATGAAGCCACCCAATCCGCGGCCTCGTGTAAGGCGCGACGAAGTTCTTGCGGCGTAGGTCCAGGCTTCGTATGCATCGTGCGTTCTCCTCTGGTCTTCTATAACCGAACGGCATAAGAAATACAGCCGCTTACCTTGGAAGGCGCTTGTCGAAGCGAAGAAGAAACCGCAGGGAGAAGAAACTACGGGGGAAAGAGAACAACCAAGATGAGGCGCTGCTTACTCAGCGCCTCCGTAAGGATGTTAACCTACCGAGACCGTGATCCGTTTGGGCTTAGCGCGTTCGGCCTTCGGTAATTCAAGAGCAAGGATTCCATCGGTCATACGCGCCTTGATATGTTCGGCATCGATCTCGTTTGACAAGGAGAATCGTCGCGCATAATTGCCTACATTATATTCGGTATAGACAGGATCTAGACTGTCATATTCTTGCAGCGCGACTTGTCCTTCGATCGAGAGCACGCCATCCGCGACACGCACCTCCAGGGAGTTTTCGTCGACGCCGGGCATATCCGCCCAGAGCCACAGGCCGTCTTGTGTTTCGTAAATGTCCACCTCAGGAACGTAGGTGCGTCCCGAGCGGGTTTGTTCATTGGTTTTTAGTTCTTGTTTTTCACGAGCCGTGAGTTCCTGGTCTGTCATACTGTTTACGCTCCTTTCTTGTTCGTTGCGCAGGTTACGCCGCTTTTACGGTGATCTGACGGGGTTTTGCTTCTTCTTTTTTCGGGATGCGCACCGTCAGCATGCCTTGCTTATACGTTGCTGCGGCCTGGGAAAGATCAAGATCGGTCGGCAATTGGAGAGAACGAGAGAACTCACCGCTCCTTCGCTCATGGCGGTGGAAACTACCGCCTTGAGGAGTAGTCGCTTCGCGTTTACCGCTAATGGTGAGTGTTCGTCCGTGGGCCTCAATATTCACCTTTTCCGGAGACATGCCCGGAACTTCCATTTTCACGACATACCCGTCTTTGTCGCTAAAGACATTCACTGGCGGGTAGACGCCGCGACCGGACAGGCCAAAATCAAATCCGAGCGAATTGTCGAATGCTCGGTCCAGGCCGCGTTGTAAGTTCAACAACGCATTAGCTGGATCGAAAGAGGGAGAAAAACGAAAGAGCGCCATGGGAACCTCCTTGAAATTGTATTACTGCTGGATGTTCTTGCTCTCCTTTTGGGAGAGGGCGTCGACGCTCGCTGTGCACGACTCAAATGTAAGTACGATCAGAGGGACGTCAAGAGGTGAACTAGGTCATTTTATCATCGAGCCATTGAGGGATCGATTTTTTCGTTTTTAGAATTTGCTCTTTACAATGAGTTAATGACTCATTGACTCGAGGATGCAATTCTTCGCGGTAAAATCAGTTAAACCGCACATACTCAAAATCAATCGGTTTGCCTTTGATGCCCGTTGCCGGCGGCGCGATCCAGTTAGCGAATTTCCCTGGTTCGACGACGCGGCCCATCAATGACGCGATAAATGCACGGTCTTCTTCCGTAGGCAGCCAGTTGCGCGCCTCGGCGTTCCATTCGGTCTCGGAAATCACGCGACCGTCGAGTGCAATGCGCACGCCGGCGAACGAGCCAATGCGGCGATTAAAGGCTTTGTGCGGCGCATACAGACGAAACGGAATGCCATTTCTTTCGATCACTTTGTTCCAGCGCGCCACGCCGCGGAGCGAATCTTTAATGAAGTCGTCGCGCAGTCGTTCATTGAGAGACACCAGCGCCGGCACTTCTTTCTCTCCTAGTTTTCCGTCAACGACATCGAGAATCTTGTACGTGTCGTTCTTTAACACGTGATCGTCATTGATCTTCGTCTCGCCGTAACGCCCCTTTAGGCCGGAGCTGTAAAAGGTTGCGGCATTGGAGGATTGGTCCGCACCGAACAAATCAAGTGTGACGCTGTAGTGGAAATTGAGGTAGCGTTGAAGGGTTTCTAAATCGACCACACCCAGCGCTCGTAGACGCGTCGGATCATCAGTTTTATGGTCGCGCATGACTTCACAGGTGCGCTGAATCACGCGCGCTATGCCGGATTCACCGACGAACATGTGATGCGCTTCTTCCGTCAACATGAACTGCGTCGTACGTGCAAGCGGATCAAACCCTGATTCGGCTAGCGCGCAGAGCTGGAACTTGCCATCTCGATCCGTAAAGTAAGTAAACATGTAAAATGACAACCAGTCCGGCGTCTTTTCATTGAACGCGCCCAGGATGCGGGGATGGTCGGAATCGCCGGAACGTCGCTCCAGCAAGGCCTCCGCTTCTTCGCGCCCGTCACGACCGAAGTAACGATGGAGCAGATACACCATCGCCCACAAATGCCGACCTTCTTCCACATTGACCTGAAACAGATTGCGTAAGTCATAGAGGGAAGGGCAGGTTAGACCCAAATATTTCTGTTGTTCAACCGACGCCGGCTCGGTGTCGCCCTGGGTGACGACGATACGTCGTAGATTTGCGCGATGTTCTCCGGGCACGTCTTGCCACGCGGACTCGCCCTTATGTTCGCCGAAATTGATTTTGCGGTCTTCCTCTGGTTCAGCTAGAAAAATGCCCCACCGATAGTCCGGCATTTTGACGTAATCAAAATGAGCCCAACCCGATGCCTCCGCGCTAGTCGCCGTACGTAAATAGACGTCAAAATCCAGCGAGCCTTCCGGGCCCATCTCTGTCCACCACTGCAAATAATTCGGTTGCCAGCGTTCGAGCGCGCGTTGTAAAGTCCTATCGGTGGAGAGGTTCACATTGTTCGGGATCTTTTCATTGTAATCGATGGTCATGCTTGGTTGCTCCTATTGTATAACGATGTAGAA
>JBFWZL010000199.1:0-10685 GCA_050185455.1 Binatia bacterium
CCGCATCCTCCGCTACCAGCACGTGTTCGCCATCATTTAACCCTGTTCCCTCCGCCCCGATCGGGGTCACCACGCTTGGCACGCCATGAGCCAAGCTGGCAGCCAACTTGCCCTTGAATCCAGCACCGAAGCGAAGGGGGGCGATACTCACGCGGTGGCGGTCAAAAGCCACGGCCAAGTCGGCTACGTGCCCCCCGATAACGACGCGATCGGAGGCAAGTTCGATAAGCGAAGCCGGTATGGCACTCCCGTAGATATGCAGCCGCACCTCTGGCAGCAGCTGCTGCACTGTGGGGAATACCTCTGAGAGGAACCACAACACCCCGTCAAGGTTTGGCGGGTGATTGAAACCGCCGATGAACATGAGGTCAGTGCGATCCCGATATGCGGGAAGCGGCTCGATGCATGCCTCTATGATCCACGGCAAATAGTGAGACAGAGCGTCGGGGGCCTCCTGCCGCAAAATCTCCTGCTCCTGCAGGTTGCATATCAAGGTGCAGTCGACGGCTCGGGAAACCGACATCTCCCTTTTCTTGATGCTCTCCGCGAAAGCCAAATGTTCAGCCATACCCGTCAGCCTTGCTTGACGCTGCATGCGCAAGAAATGCATATCGGCATTATTAAAAATAAGCACCGTCCTCGGAGCGTGAAAACGCAGCAAAGCGATGCAGCGCTCGGCAACGTCAAAGCGATGAAGATAGGCTAGGGTAAACTGGCTCCCCTTCTCCTGTAAGAATCGCTCATGAGCCAACTCGCTATTCGTCTGGACGATGTCGATGCCGACCTCGTGCAACGAATCTATGTATTTGGAGGGCAGGGCTGGATCGGCAGGCGCCAAGAAGGTGACGGCGAACCCCAGGGACTGGACGACCCGCATTTGCTCGTAGATGACGTTTGAACCCGCATCCTGGTCCGGGGTAGGGACCCGTGCGTCCACAAACAGCGCGCGAGGGGGGGCGGCGGGATCTGGCGGTGAGGGTTCGTCCCGGTTATTCGATAAAATGTCGCGCGCGAGTTGCTTCCTGGCTCCCAGGTATAGCTCGACCGTCAGGGGACCCGCTAGACAGCGGAGGATATGCGGCGGAACACCGGCATAGCCGTCCGTCCACCGATGAGTGCCCTCAGCCGCATGAAAGCCCTCAACCAGCCACGGGTTGTCATGCTGAATCGCGATATGGCCGGTATCGCTCCGTAGTACGATCTGCCTAATGGGCAGGCCAAGCCGCCGCCGATCCTGTTCTCCTTCATTGCAGTAAGCAGGCACTACGCTGGAGGAGACAATACGGAGGTTCCGGGGAGGGGTCGACATCCGGAAGGCGATGCAATCCTCATCGATCCTACAAGGGTAGACGAGGTCCGCATCGACCCGAAGAAACACCCCGGAGACCCTGGCCCTCGAGGACTCAAGGTCCGTCGGCAGCTGTGAAAGCTTTACGGGGCCTGCAGAGACATAAGCAGGGCTTACCTGGCGAGTGACTTCGGAGGCATGCAGGCCGGACATTCACCACTCACCTGTTTCGACCAACCTGCCTCTCCATCTTCGCTCGGCAGCCGACGTAGAGGGAGAGTTGCAGTCGAGTGTCGCCCTGGCCAGTTGCACGCCTCAATCAGGCCGCCATGGCAGTCATCACCTCCACTCTGTGGCGTTCCAGCGGGATGACCTCCCCTTCAGAGCCTGCACGCGTCGCGTACGTCAGCCCCAGTCCTCCCAAATGCACCTCGACCGTGGTCGGACCGGTGAGACACGCCAGGAATTGCTCAGGGATAGTTGCGTTACCATCCGTCCAACGATGCCGCGGCTCAGCCTGGTGGAACCCGTCACACAGCGACGGGTCATCATGCCTGACCTCGATCGTCAGCCCGCCGGACTTCAACACGATCTTAGTGAGGCGCACACCGAGGGAACGCCGATCGCGGGACTCTGGGTTGATATCTGCCGGCACGGAAGTGCGCGATACCAGTGCCAGCCGATTTGGGACGCTTGGTAGATTGAAGCTGTATACGTGGTTCTCGCCGCAGGTACCTTGGACAGTCGCGCCATCCGTCACGAGCCGCAAATCCGGATCGGTCGTGAGGCCGAAGCCAACCGATCCGACGTGAGCTGCTAATTCTTGACGGATCGCTGCCAGCTTGGGCCCTTCCGTTATGAAGGGCAGGCAAGGCTGCGGCCGAACATCCTCGTCCGGCAGGTTAAGGGCCAGGTACTCCAGGACGTTGCTGAATAGATTCCGGTTGCCGCAGTCCAGCCAACTTTCAACCGCAGCCCCCTCTGCGCGGATTACGTCGTGGCTTGGTAGCTCGAGATGGAAGTACTCGATCGTCGCAAAGCTATCGCAATATGCGATCGATGTACCGTTGACCAAGTGCTGCGCCGGAATCAGCACATTTCCAAGGCACATTGCATGCTCAGGCGATACAAAGAGGTCACGCTTGGGCAGATTGTTGCCGAGAGACCCGCGCGCAAAGCGAATGGGCAGCACGTTATGGCGAGCGCTCGGCGCCATCAAGCGAGGGACATAGCCGCGGCGTCCGATCCACTTGATCACGCGCGCATCGCCCGAGGCGGTAACAACCGCATCTCCGATCGATAGATCTTCGACAGCGACCTCACCGGTGGGAGTCTCGATTCGGGTACCACGCAGGAAGCAGGTCACCGAACTGAGGAAAATCGTTGTACTACCGCCGCTTTGCGTGTGGTGGACAAACGCTGTGCCTACAGGAGCGCTATTCAGCGTCAATGTCGCCAACGCGGCATTGCTGGCATTGAACAAGGTGATTGTAGTGCCGGCCAACGATGCATGATCCACGCCCGTGACGCCGGTCAAAACGACCTTGTTCAACGCTGTAATGCTGCCACTGACCGCAAGGTTCGCAATGCTACCGTTGAAGGTAGCTACGTTCGAGATCGTGAGTGTGCCAACTGTGCTCGATTGGAAGGAGACAAGGCTGCCGAGCCCCACGGTGTTGCCGAGGACGAGGTTATCCGTCGCTCCGCTACCGACCTGCAGCCCCGTCGTACCGGCTCCCACCACGCTGCTGATGGTGAGCGTACCGCCACTGGCCTGAATAATCCCAGTTCCCGACAGGACGCCGGCTCCGCTGATAGTCCCGTTGCCGATGATATTAGCAGCAGCAGCAACACTGATGCCATTTGTCGAGTTGAACGTGCCGCCTGCCAAGGTAACGTGACCAGCTGTGAGGGTCGCAGTTCCGGGATTTGATCCCTTGGCTGCGATCGCTAGTGTGTTTGCCCCTATGGCCAGGGTAACGTTCGCGGAATTCAGGAGGAGGGCGCCAACCTTAATCGAGGCGCCATCTACTGTGACGCTATATGTGCCAGTAAGGCTGATCGTGACGTTGTCATTGTCATCAGGTAATTTGTTCTCTTTCCAGTTGGCTTTGGTTCGCCAATTTCCGCCAGACGCGTTGTTCCAAGTACGTGCAGGCATCCTTTTATCTCCACTCCTGTGAGCCCCACGTCCTGATCATAGGGCGCCGGCAGATATCGTTCTAATTTCATTATCGGTCTAAATTTTAATCGCTGTCAATGCGATTAACGTCTAAAGAATGATACTGTTAGGACGAAAATGCCTATATACGGGTCGCGATAAAAGGATAGGCAGGTCCTGCCCAGGCCTGACGGGAGACTCTGGTGAAAGCTGCTAGCGAGCTGGGAAACCGTGCGCGCCCTTTCTGCCGAGCTAAGCGGCTTGGCCAAGGACGGGAATTGGTCCCGAGAAAGGAATTGATTTGTTGCTGAAAAATCAGCATGTGGTCGGCGGCCCTGCTCCGGCTGAACAACGCTGCACCTCCTGAGGTGTATTCGCGGTCATACTTGCGACGCAGAGCGGCCTGCAATTGCGGAGAGCTATATGCCAGCTGAGTCCCCTGCCCCGACCAGTCCCCTACCTTTGTTTCATCGGAACGTCGTAGCACTTGATGCCACCCTCCACTCCAAGCTCCGACTCGATCGAAATGCCGGCTACGGGTTTGCCGCGGCTGCGCACGTCGTGCCGCTGGGACTCGAGGAGGTTGAAGTAGCCGCCCTCTACTACCCGATCCTGCTCACTGGGGGAGAATCACCCATCCCGGTCGCGCTAGTGGGGGTCCGGGAAGGCCAAAACCTGTTTGTCGACCGGTCGGGAGCTTGGATGCCCGGCCAATACGTGCCCGCATACCTTCGCGCCTTTCCCTTCCTTTTTGTCGAGGATATCGAGAAGGGCGTGCGCTACGTCGCAATCGAGGCCGAAGCCGCCTGTCTGAGCACCGAGCGCGGTCAGCCGATGTTTGACAACGGTCAGCCCACCCCGACGCTGGTCGAGGCCATCAGCCTGAGCGAAAGCCTGCGTAACAGCCTGCGGCAGGCGGCCGAGTGGGGGAAGGCGCTGGAGGGTGTGGATATGCTGGATGAGAGGGAGGCAACCATCGACTTCATCGGCGGGGAAAAGGCACGGATCGGAGGGTTCAGGACGGTCGATCCCAAAAAATTCCAGGCACTTCCCAATGACACGTTCCTGACCTGGCGCCACCGCGGCTGGCTGGCACCCGTCTACGCCCACCTGCTCTCCGGCGGCAATTGGCCCTCATTCATCGAACTCGCGTCAAACCGCCCGGCGGTCCTGCAATAACTCGTCTCCAGCCTCGCCCACCTGCCCCGAAACGAGGCAGGTGGGCGGCCGACCCCGCTTCAACCATCATGCCACAATGTCCTGCGCGGCCGGACCCACCGTCGTCATCGCAAGCATTCGCCGTCATGCGGTTCGCAATATTTCTGTAGTAGCGTCCATCATGAGAAAATGCGCTGTCGAAAGTACCCATCAGCTCCTATAGGCTTGTGGTCTACTGTGTGTGCATGATGATTTTCACACTCAGGGCAGTGGACCACTTGACACGCAGCACAGGCGGCAGACTTGAATGATGGTAGGATAAATCGTGGCGTCATGTTGGGTGGGTTGTCAGGTTTGGTGACACCGCACTCTCACTCGACGAATTTGAAGGCAATCACCGGCCAGCAGCAAAACCAGGTTTCCTTGCGTGCGGCTGACCGCACGCACGACCGAGTCGTGCCGCAGCATTCATGGCATTGAATACCGGCGTGGGGACCAAGCCCTACCTCATACCCCGGTATGGCGTGAGAGACAGCCTACCAGACATACCACCATAAAAGCATTATAGTAAGCCAAAACACCGCAGCAATGAATCCCCATGTGACAATGCCGACAATGGCGCGTAGGGGGTCTTCCCTTTCCCTTTCGTCGACGCCGAAAAGGGTCCCGACCTGCATATGTGAGCCAGGTGTCGATTGACCGACAGCCCGGGGAATGTCGCCATGCCTTTGAGAATGGGCTGATTCCTTGAGAGGACAGGCAACGTCGATACCGCTACCTGTTGCGAGATCAACTGCATCAGCCAAGCGTATTTCCAGCAACGCTGCCTCCGGCAAGCGAGGCAACGGCAGTGTGGCAGCACCGGTCATCCAGCGCAGCATCGTTGGTCCTCGCCACTCGACAGCATCCCAACCGAGTACGAGCGCTGGCCAGTCGAGGGGAACGTCATGCACACCGCCGGGACTGCGCAAGATGATTCGACTTACCAGCACCCCGGCATGAGGGATATCTTCCTCACCCGGAGCGACATCGGGAAGCGCAACAGATGATACCAACTCGACGGAGCTGGTATCGGGGGGTAGCAGAAATATCCATCCTCCCGGATGAGCATGGATGGGGTTCAGCCATCGGTCATGCACCAACAGGCGCAAGAAAGGGCCGCTTCCATCCATCGTGGCTACGGCATGTTGACTTGTCGTGCTTGGCACATCGAGGGAAGCGGCAACTTCCGTCTCGTCGGTAGAAAATGGCCCTGCGGGGCCGGCCATGCGCCGCCCACCCATAGATCATCCTTTCATCCTGCAACCACAACCGTTGATTGGCCGCCGACAGCTTTCGCCCTAATGCCTAGTATCCGGCTCGGCACGTTCGTTTTCACGTATCATACCGCTGCGACGATACCATAACTATTCCGCTCTAACGCTGCGTGGCGGCGCCTCTCGCGCTTGCTCCGCGGACAGCTTTGCTGGGTTCGCAGCGCAGTAGCAGTACCTGAATGCGGCTCATGCATTCGCTTCATTCGCCGCCTGCGTTCAGCGCGATTAGATTACGCTCGACGACTACAACCTTTCCTGGATCCCTTGCGGCGGCTCAGCACAGATCGCCTTCGGAGGAAGGACGCTATGAAATTCGGCCGGCACAAAGGCCCGTCCCTTCGGCACCCAAGGCGTCAGGCTCAGGCCCGATTACGAATCCTTTTCGAAAATATAGCAAACCTCTCATCTAGGGACCGCGATCGACGCAGCTCCCAGAGCCGCTGATATGCGGTCACTAAGTTCTCCTGGCTACGCCTGTCCTTGCCGTGCACACGTTTCAGATGCTGCGCGAGCACGTTTTCTAGAATGCACAGGAGCAGCTCGGCGAGTTCGAGTTCGTATTCGTCACAGGCCACATGGAAAGCGGCCAGGATTTTGACAGATAGTTGCCGCTTATCGCTCCGAACGGGGTCGTTGGTTATGGGCGTCGAAACGGATATGGGAGGAGAAGCCGTCTGCAGCTCGACAAGGCGGGCGCCGCCGTCGATGAACTGGACGCCAGCAGATTCCATCACGCCGCGCAGGGCCTGGATAGTGGCCGGCTTGGGCGTCACCTTACCGCACTCGATGAAGGTTACAGTTGTTTTGTTCACGCCCGCAGCCTTGGCGAGCCGCTCAATTGTCCAGTTGAGCGCCGCCCGCCCCATGCGGCATTGTACACCGAATATCATGCATCTGGAATGCAACCGGATGGGGCGCCAGCGCAAGATGTTCCCGATCACCACCCCCAATCAAACGGGAGAGGGGCGGGCATCTCGGCGTACGCCGGGATTCGGTCGCCGCTATCATGTTCTTCAGCTTGGCGATGTCGATGCCGACAAACGCCACACCAGACTTTTCCATGGCTCGCCCTTGGGACAGCGAGCCGCTGTTTGGCCCTCCCGGATGGCACTCGCTCACCGCACTGTGTGGCGAGCCACTTCAGCTGCACAGCGGACATGCGGTCTTACTGTACAGCATGCCCCCATGCCTCCCAAGCTCCCCCGGGGCGGCCGCACGCCAATTCCCTTGTAAGCGATCAGGTTGTTATGGGTGTATGCGGCGGCGGCGGATTTCTGATCATTTCTCGCAATCGTCGGGCTTGGTTACCTTTTTCATTCAGGTCCCTTGCGGCCGCTGGATCCTTAGAGCGCGTGCTGAGTCGATCTGCCACTTCTTCCCAGGCCATTAACGCTGACGTTGCAGCGTCCTTTGCATCCTCTGACACAAACTGCAGCATGGCGGCGCAAGCGATTTCTAGTGCAGTTAATCTCGCAAGTAGGGTACTGGTCATCTCGTCCATATTGCCTCCCTTTCCTTATTCGTTTGGATGAACATCTCGAGCCTCCCCCTCATTTGCCTTTTCTGACCGGACGTAAGGGTTGAATTCGCGGGAGATGTCCACGGTTCCAAAAAGAATCGCAGGAGGGTGGGAGCGGTCCATATGTTCCCCGCAGCGCCGGTTCCGCCGCCGCGATTCGGCGCGCTCTCTGCTCTCTGTTCAGATTGCCATTTGCAATTCAACTATCGATCTCGACACTATCTTGCCGCTCTAAGTCGCCTAGGTCGCGGGCGGACCCCGATCGATCGGCGCCCGTCGATAATTGGACCGGCTTTAATGTCAACGGTCAGGCCACCCTCTCCGCACATAGGAAATCCTGCCCACCGACGTCAAAGTTTACGTCCTCGCCAACCGTAGCTTCGGCGACCGCTGCCGGCGAGACACGCAGCGCAGCAGCCCGGGTCGGCCCCGGCGGGCGGGCGTCGCGGCTCGCTATCAGGCAGGCAGGGTCGTCGGCCTGCGCAGCGTGGTCGGACACCCAGGTAGTCTGCGCTTGCAAGATGGGACGATGTATCGGGGTATGTCGCGCAGAGAACTTCCTTTACTATCTCTAAGTTGTAGATTTAGTTGCATTTTCAATTGATAGTCTTGGCAGTCTCCCTTCGCGATACCCGTTCTCCTCGAAGTGCTGTTGTGCTGACTCCACTATCCCATTCTTCACAGCTTCAGCGACCTCTGGATGTTGGGCCATATACCAAGCTTCATCAATCTCCATGGGGAACGGCCAACGTCCCTCAAAATATCCGTCAGCAACAAAGTGCTCCTTGGCTGATGGAAAAACACCTTGCCTGATGGCGTCCGCAACGTCCGGGTATTTGGCACGATACCACGCCTCATCGACCTCGACGCTACGCAGGAAAGTTCTAATGAGGTTCTGCAGGTCCTCCAGAGCCACAGTGGCAGTGAGCTTGCCGTGGGAGGTGCCGATCGTTAGTAGTTGCCGGAATTGATTGTAGGGAGCGATATACATGAGTTGGAGTTTATTCCCTTATCCCGGTTGGGGACAACATCGCCTTCGTTGTAGCCGCCATCTCTGTCTGTCGTGGTCAGGGAAGCGCTTGGGGCATTGTTGAGTGGGACCATGACCGGCACAAGCAGTCTGTATCCAGACCCGCTAGGCTCCACGATCCGTATAATCACATCCGGCAGTCCCAGGCGGAGGAATTCTCGCCGGAGCCGCCAAACCGTTGCTCTCAGCGCTGCCCGCCGGTCCTCGCGCTGTCGGCTGGCCGTAAAATCGGCAAGGAGGGCTAGGAGAACTCGATCGGAAACGAATCCTGGACGGCAGCTTTCGAGAGCCGCAAGCATCATGACGGCGCGATCGGGGAGCGTCACTTGACGGTGCGCAAAACTCAGCCACCTTTCGAAAAGAGCGGCAACATGGTCGATCGTACCGTCGCAGCGGAATAGATCCCGCCTTTTAGGGCTCATACGGATCGGAACATGATTGTCGACAGCTAGCCTTCCGAGGGCGTTTCGGGTGAGGCTTTTACCCAACCTGCCGCATCTCCAATGTTTTCCTGAGCACTACCGTAGCTGCGTGGCGCTTGGCACCCGCCGTGACGAACAGCCTCTGCTTACGGGCAGTGATATCGACCACGCTATCCACCATGCTGGCGATCATGCTATCGAGATCTGTTACTATTACGGATAGAAGTTGTTTCCGGAGCCCTGAGTTGGAAAGAATTATATCAGCAATATAGTCCCATGCCGCAACGTTAGTGAGCGAATCTGGAATTGGGGCACTTTCTTGGATTTGCATTGTGGACTTCCGGAGTCATCAGCATGATGAGATCATGCATTGTCGTAATACCAAGCAGCACAAACGGCAACACGAATCTGTGAGCGACATATAGGCTTTCCCGATAGACTCGCCTCAAGGGCCCGGTCATGCGCCTTCCGGCGCAGTAGGCGCGAATCTCCCAGACCGGTTCGATGGCGGGAATAGGGTTGAAATGCAAACGACGGTTCCGTCATTTTCCCATCCGTGGACGCTGAACGATCTAGCTAGCGGATGGCCAAACTCCCCCATTAGAATCCGGACGGACTGGGACGGGTCGTGGCGATAGCGACGGCCCTATACCTCGCCATGGCGGGAATTCTGCTTATTGCGACATATGTAGTTATCACATTACCATCTATTTTATTCGAATAAAGGCCTATGCACCTCGCAACCGCATACGTCGTTATGTATCCGTCTTTATGAGGGGCGGCGCGTATGCTTTGGATGCCACCATGTTGTTCCGTTCAGGGTGTCATGGTGTGGTTGGGTCAGCGTGCCCGGCCACGCTCTACGAGCAACGCTACCCCCGAGCCGATAAAACCTGCAATACGAATGCCAGAGAACGCCGGGGCGGTACGTGATTAAACACAATTACGTTTAGCGTGATAAATGAGCTGTTACGTGTGCCGCCTATTGGCCTTTAATCACGAAACTCCACACGCGAGCGGCGCCATGTGTCATGAGTTCGAAGGTCAACTGGTTGCATTGTTTCCAAAAATGCGGACTTGGGCGCTAGCCCTGACTCGCAGCAAGGCGGCCGCGGACGATCTGACGCAGGACGTGGCTCTGAAGATTCTTGCGGCACGGACCTCCTTCATTCCAGGCATCAACTCCAACGCCTGGGTTCACCGCATCATGATCAATCATTTTCTTAGTGAAGTGCGATGCCGTCGAGAGTTCGCCGATGCGGAGATGATGCCGGCGGTCGCAGTCAATGATGCACACGAGCATCGTACGGCGCTTTGGGAACTGAGCCTAGCACTTGACCGGCTACCGGCCGAGCAACGCGATGCCCTGTCCAGGATCGTGCTCAATGAACAATCCTACGAGGGCGTCTCTGCGGAGACCGGGGACGCCGTGGGCACCTCGAAAAGCCGGGTGCATCGAGCACGGGTGCAACTCCGTTGCTACATAGGAGGGAACGCGGCGTAGGAGCGTCACGCCGCCTGCTGCACTGGAGACTGGGTAAAGGTCCTCAAACGGTCTGCCACTTGCTCGAGTAGCTCTCCATGCTGAGGTCCGGCCATCTGCCGGACCATCGGTACCATATTGTCAGCAATAAAGATCGACGGTGTGCCCTTCGCCCTGGCCTTGAGAGCCAATTGTGAGCCGCTGCGGCCCCTCAGGTCGATGGAGGTCAACAGCAGGTCCCATTGCGTTGTCTCAAGCAGCAGCCATGCCTCTTCGAAGCTGGCCGCGGCGATTGCGGTGTAGCCGGC
>JBFWZL010000200.1:0-10588 GCA_050185455.1 Binatia bacterium
TGACATGATGACAAAGCGCGCCGTGAAGACATCATCGCGATCAGTGGTGACGGTCCAGCGTCCACTTTCCTCGTTCCAACGCGCTTCTCTGATCTGCGTCTGGAAACAAGCCTTCTCGTAGAGGTTGAAGTGCTTACCGATCCGCTGCGCGTGTTCCAAAATCTCCGGTGCGAAGGAGTACTTTTCCTTCGGGATATATCCGGTCTCTTCGAGCAGCGGCAGATACACGTAGGACTCAATATCACACTGTGCGCCCGGATAGCGGTTCCAGTACCAAGTCCCGCCAAAATCCCCGGCCTTCTCGATGATGCGAATGTTGGTAATCCCAACCTTCTGCAACCGAGCTGCCGCCAGCAGGCCGCCAAAGCCGCCGCCGACAATCACTACGTCAATCTCCTCTTGAAGGGCTGGGCGTGTAAAGCCTGGCTCCACATAGGGGTCGTCGTTATAATGGGCAAACTTCCCGGCGATTTCTTGGTATTGGTTGTTCGCGTCAGCGCGTAACCGCTTGTTACGCTCATCAGCGTACTTTTTGCGCAGTTCCGCTGGGTCAAACCCAAGCTCTGCGGGAGTTGGAATCGCGGTTGGTTGGGGGTGTGATGCAACTGCACTCATTATGTCAATCCTCCTTTGTTATTGCGTTATTAAGTCTTTTTATGAGAAGCGAAAATAGTCCGCAAATTTTCCATTTACCAATAGACCGTCGCAATGATTTTGATGGGCAAAGATTGCTTCGTCAATCTGCTCCTGGCAATGACATTTCACTCTGTCATTGCAAACGTAGCGAAGCAATCTCTGTATATCTTCAGTCTACTTCACCTATCACAATTAACGCGATGAAATGCCAGTGCTTACACTGACCGTCCGTTACGCAAAAACTGCCCTGGGGTCGTGCCGGTGCACTTACCGTCTTCAAACGTCACATCACCGTTGACCATGATCCAACGATAGCCCTGCGCCTTTTGTACCCGCCGCCATTCGCCTGCAGGGAGGTCATAAGCGATCTCGATCGGTAAGGCTTTCAGGTTATCGAAATCATAGACCACAATGTCCGCTGCCAGTCCTTCGCGCAGCGTATCCCGATCTTTGAACTGCGCGGCATGTGCTGGGAGCGTGCTAAGGCGGAAGTGCGCCTCTTCGAGGGTGAGTGTGCCGGTATCCCGCACTAACCAACTCAACATATCGGTTGGATACACACCTAGAGTGAGGAACTTAATGTGTGCGCCGCCGTCGGATACGCCAGGAATCGACGCCGGGGAACTAAGCATTTCCTCGTGTACGCGTGGGTCGCTGTTGACTACTGGCCCCAGCCACTCGGTTTCGAGATTGTCAGCGACGGAAACGTCGAGAATTGCATCGATCATGTGTTTATTTTCGCGTTTGGCAATTTCTTCCACTGACAGGCCCAGGTATTTCTCGCGCAGGTCTGCACGCTCGGTCTTGATCGCAACATATTTGTGCAGTTCTCCGAAGACGAAGTCGCGGGTTGGCGTACCCGCGTCGTATTCAGCGCGTACGATTCTACGGAACTCAGAGTTCGCCAATTTCACGCGTTTCTCTTCGATCGTACCGAGTGTCGCTTCACGCCAGGCGTCATTATCATCAAAGAGGTTCCAATCCTTGAAATTGATAGTAAATGGCGCCCGCACCGAGGCGGCTTGGCCGTAGACTGGGATGCCCTTGGCCACTATTTCATTCAACCATTTGAGTTGTGAGCGCATCGGCTCGACAATCTTTTCGTGCGCCACCAGCGCATTGTAGATGACTGAATGTCCGCTGTGCTCGGCCAGTTGTGTGCTGAAATTCAAATCGCGTTGCATGCCTACGCCTTGATCGTTCGACGTCGCACTCGACTGCGTAATCTGAATGAACCCCGCGTCATAGTCTTGCAGGGCCCGCGCCATGGCCAGATAAAAGTCATCGGGCAATATATCCGAGATCATCGGTGAGCCATCGTAGTCGCGCTGCACCGAAGCCGTGCTTTCCGGGAACAGGCGCTGTGCGCCCCAGCCAATAGCACCAGCTTGCATTGCTTCATGAAACAGACGAATCGACGTTTGCACTTCTTTTTCATTCGGCAGCCGTTTTTTTGCTTCGGCAAATCCGCCCATGGCGTAGGCGACTAGCGGCGTGACAGGAACAAGTTGAGAGAGATTGACGCCTAATGGCAGTCGGTCTAGATGGGCCATCCACTGGGGGAACGTTTCCCACTCTGGCGCCATTGTCGCTTTCATTGGCTCTAGCGGAATCGCTTCGTTACGCGAGAGCGACAACAACGCGCGGTCGAAATCCTTGGAATGCACTGAGGCAAAGCCAAAGCCACAGTTACCGATCGTCACGGAGGTCACGCCATGCCAGCCGCCGATTGAGCAGTAGGGGTCCCAATGTAACTGCGCATCGTAGTGGGTATGCAGGTCAATAAAGCCTGGAGCGACGATGAGACCCATAGCGTCCAATACTGTGGTTGCATCGCTCGCATTCAAACGACCAATCTTGGCGATCTTCCCGTTCTTGACGCCAATGTCGGCCTTGTAACGCGGCACACTCGTGCCATCGACGACCGTGCCGCCTTTAATAATTGTAGCGAACTGCGCCATACGATCCTCTTTTTATTGGCTTGAACAGGCATCACTACGCAGTAAATGGGTATTTACTGGCGAACAGTAGTAAAAGGTGATTTACTTGTCAAGTCCAGGTGTGTATTCTATGCGGCCATGATTTCTGTTCCAGCTTTGACGCTTGAGGAACCAACGGAGGCAACGTCCGGTGTGCTACGGCTCGTCCCGCCGCGTAAGCGGTTGCGAGGCAAAGCCGTCGCTGTCGAGTCGACACGCGAACGCATCTTGAGCGCGGCCACACAGTTATTTGCCGAGTCCGGCTTTACCGGCGCGTCGATGCCGGCCATCGCCGCACAGAGCGGAATCACTGCCGGTGCGATCTACCGCCATTTCGCGAGTAAGGCGGAACTGTTGCTCGAAGTCGTGAAACGGGCGCAGGAGGTGTTGCCGTTCTCATTTGAGCAAAGCAGCGGCTCGGCAGATACTGCGTTGCTGCCCGAAGTTGCGGCGCGCCTCACTGATCCGGCGTTTACGCTCCTCCGCCGACTCTCTGTAGAGACGCATGCGGCTGCGAGCCGTGATCCGGAGGTTCACAAACTCCTCTCCGCTTATACGGAGAACGCGCTGCAGAAAATTTGCGCTCTTCTCGAGCCACAGCCGCAGGACAGACTTGGCGACACGGCGCGCGCGCCCGAGTTTACCGCGCGCGCCGTGATCGTCTTTTTCACGGGACTGATCCACATGGATACCCTGCACCCGCAGCTCGTTGGCGACCAGGCGTGGCGTAAGTTTGTTGCTTCCCACGTCGCCGCGCTCCTGAAAGTTGATTCACATAAAGTGAGAAAAAAGCTTCCGACACAAGGACGCGCCTCGGCGCCAAATGCTAGGCCGCTCGGCAAGGGGAAACGTAAGCAGAACGGATGAACGACCAAGACCCCAATTGAGCTCTTTGTTCATCGGGTCATCGGACCCTTAGAAGACGATACCGCGCGCATAACAGACAACCCCATCGTGAGGCTAAACACGTACGCCCTGCGATACCGCGATATTCCGCCCACCGTGGCTTACGCGCGGCTCAACGCGACGATACTCCCGTCGCCGTCAGCCGCGACATATACCTTGCCGTCGCCGCCAACTGTCACTCCTGCGAATGGCCGAAGTGGTCCCGGCAGCAGACCCGGAATGCCCATCAAGAGTTTCGGGACAACGCCGGGCGCGGCGCCGACCGGTAAATTCGATGCGATCGCCTCCTGCTCTTTGCTTTTAAGTGAATACGCGATCAACTCATGCGCACCCGCGTCAACGACATAGAGATGGTCGCCGCCGATTGCGAGACCCTGCGGCTCTCGGAGACCCTCGATCACGGCGGTGGCAGCGCCACTGCTATCTATCTGGACGACGCGCCCCTTGTCGCTCTCGGCGACGAAACACGCGCCGTCGCCGGCGAATGCAAGACCAGTAGGACGCGCGAGACCCCGTGCTTTTTCCTTGAGCGTGCCGTTAGCGATTTCGAGCACGCGGCCCTCGCCGCCGTCAGCGACGAAAACTATACCGCCGGCGCCGATTGCCACGTCGTAGAGCTCGTACAGTTCGGTCGCGAGTACTTCCATCTCGTGTGTCACCGGATGATAGGAAGTGACATTGCCGCCGGAAGTGGTGACGACCAGGGCGCCCTTGGCGCCCTTGGCGACGCCGCGCACGAAACCGGGGAAATGACCGTCGAAGAGAAGGCCGACACGATGATGCGAGCCGTCAAGCGAGATTGCCGCCATGCTGATACCGTCGGCGGCATAGATGGTTCCATCATCCGCGATTGCGATGCCCATCGGGCCGCAAAATCCGGGTGCGACCAGTCGCCGCTCGGCGCCATCAGACACAATCTCGCAGACGCCGCCGTCGACGAAATGCGAAACAAACAGGCGGTCGTTATCGGTCAGTGCGAAATTGTCGATACCGGGGCGTAGTTTCGCGACCACCCGACGCTCTCCGCTCTGTACGTCGAAGCGCAAAATCTCGCCGCTGGCGCCCTGGGTTGAGAGCAGAAAGCCTTTGCTATCGAACTTGACCGCGGTCGGCACCGCCATATCTTTTGCAAATACTTCAGGTTTGCCGCCTTCGAGTGCGACGCGCCAGATCTCGTTAGCGCCGATCGCGGGAAAGTAGATCTGGCCGTCGGGGCCGACATTGAGTGCGTTGGGTAATGGCAGATTCTCCGCGATCTTCCGTGGCGCGCTGCCATCGGGAAACAATTCGAAAAGCCGTCCATCGTGACGGCACTCATCCATGAACAGGCGATCATGCCACTGTGTGATACCGTTGGCGGCCGGGACATTGTCGGCGATGATGCGCAGAGCGCCGTTGGGCGATCGCGCACACACCCGCGCGCTCATCACTTCGGTGATATACAGGTCGCCACGCGAGTCGAAGGCGAGATCGTCGGGGGCGACGATCGGGCCGCCGACCGGGCTGATCGTCGTGATCGCGCCGCTGGTGACGTCGATCGCGCTGACTTGGCTGCCGAAGGCTTGTGCGACGTACAGGCGGCTGTCGGGGCCGACGCGCATCCCATTGGCGCCGAACAGCGCGCTCGGGGGAGTGACGCGGCTCACAGCCCAGCCTTTGGCCGTGCTGATAGTCGCTGTTCCAGAGAAACGGCTCGAACTATTTTCCATGTAGTAAACCTCCAATTTATCCGATGTCGCTTGCCGATTCGGCGCACGACGCGCCAACTCAGCCATTAAGGTGTTACAACGCGCGCTATGGCAGTGTCAACTTGTGGGAATGGCATCTGAGGAATGCTGGCAAGAACGTACAAAGATAGCGCTACCAATTTGAGGGCGAGTTCTGGCAGATCCTTCTGAAACGTCCCTGCTCAAACGCCTAGAACGCCTTGGAAGAGAAGATAGGTGACCGTTCTCAAGCGTCCTGTCACCCTGCCGGGTTGAAGTGTTATTTTCGAGAGAGAATCCTTCAGTGAAGGTCACAGTGTTGCCTCACAGATTCTTTACGTTATTTGAAGGTTACTGGATGAGCCAAACGCCAGGACAGGTAGCGTGGTAGATTTTGCTTGCTTCTCCGTGCCGAATTCCGTACAGTTCGCGGAAACAGACGCGGGGAGATAGACGACACTATCAAACAGCGTAAAAGGCTGGCAGACAAAAGGAGGAGGACCATGGCCACAGGACACCCAGTCCAGTACCGCTTTCATCATCGGCATCTGATCGTCGCCGATGTGCCGAAGACCGTCGCGTTCTACGAAGACACACTGGGCGCCAAAAAGGTCCAGGAAATGGAGTTTCGCGGCATACCGATTGTCCGCTTGGAGTTGGACGGTTTGCCGCTTACCATCTCGCAACAGATTCACGCTGGGGTGGGTGATCATATTGGCCTGGCCGTTGATGACTTTGAGGCAGCAGTTACTGAGCTGCGGGCCCAAGGTGTGGAGTTCATCGTGGAGCCGACCGACATGGGCTTTGCCAAGTTTGCCTTTATTCAAGACGCAGCGGGCACAACGCTGGAGGTCATCCAGGTTATGAAGCAAAACTGACGCACGAGGAAGGACGAAGGCGTCAGTTTTGCTATGTTGCCGACCTCGCAGGGGAGTGTTCCAGTTGGATGTCTACGCAGGTGAAGGGGCATCCGTTGTGTCCTCAGCGCTAGCACCTTCTCTTGCATTTTCCCTCGTCACCAGGGGAGAGAAAAAAGAGAGCATGCGTCAGAAAAGGCCATCCTATGAGCGTCCGTGAAGTCTTCGATCGTACTGCAAAAGATTATGATCGTGCGCGACGGCAGTTGGCGCCGTGTTTTGATGATTTTTATGACACCGTGCTGAAGCGATTACCCTATCGACATGACGACACGTTCTCTGTGTTGGATCTTGGCGCGGGAACAGGCCTGTCGTCTCTGTTTATCGCACAGACCTTTCCACGTGCGCAGCTGACGCTTATGGATGTTTCGCCTGCCATGTTGTCGCTCGCGCGTGAACGTTTTGCCGTTGATGATACGCGCTTTCAGTTTCTAGTCGGTGATTTTGTGCTCATGCCATTCCCGGAAACGTATGACGTAATTGTGTCTGCCCTCGCGATTCATCATGTGCCAGGAGAAGAGAAGCTGCGGCTCTTCAGAAAAGTTTACGAGTGTTTGCCGTCCGGAGGGGTCTTTATCAATGCCGACCAGGTGATCGGTCCCACTCCCGAGATGGAGCATCAATATCGTCAAGCGTGGCTGACACAAGTTCGCGCCTTAGGGGTGAGCGATGCCGATCTGGAGCGAGGCTTGACTCGTATGCAAGAGGACCAACCGTCGCCGTTGGAGGTGCAGGTGCGATGGTTGACTGAAGCAGGTTTCAGCAACGTGCGGTGTGATTTAGACCGACAGATGTTCGTGGTGTTCTCCGGTGTGAAATAGAGACATCCGAACAGGAAAAGCAGCGAGTTCCTTAGCGATCAACCCATCGGATGAGTGATCTGTTTCACACTTTGATGATCCTGCCTCCCCCACGCGCGGAGGGGACGGGTAAAGAGCGCGAGCAACTCCGGGAGCGGATGCTGCAAGCGTATCCACCCTATCCGGAGTACCAGCAGAAGACCAAGCGTGAGGCCCTGGTAGTCGTGCTGTGAGGAGCAGCCTGCTTCAACATAGAGGGCATCACACAAGCGAGGCAAGTACACAACTGACTACCGCTGTGCAATGTGAAGTATGCTTAGTTGATTGTGATAATTCTTAACGACACGCACACCTCGAAGAGCCAGATCTCGTGAGAGACTGGGTCAGTAAAGGAGGAGGATATGAACATTGGCATTCTGATGACCGCCACCGCACAGAGCGGTAACCTGGCCGAGTATGCGATTAATAAATTTGTCAATTCCCATTGACAAATTTATTAATCGCATGGTAAGGGTTGGCTCCGACGGCGTTCGTTTGTGTCTCGACGCGAGAGAAGCTGGCGGCGTCGACAATACTCGCATGGGAGAAGACGCCATGAAGATTGGACTGATGCATTTGACTCCGTATAGCAAAGCGGATCCGGCGGTCGTGGCCAAACGAGCGGAGGATCTCGGCTTTGAGTCCTACTGGGTAGGCGACCACACGATCATCCCAGAGACCTCCAGCGTCCAATATCCCGGCGTCAGAGAAGGTGGCGCCGCGCCCGACTTCCTCTGGCAGCTCCCTGATCCACTGCTGGCGCTGGCGCGAGCAGGCGCAACCACCAGCCGCATCAAGCTGGGCACGGGGGTGTGTCTGATTCCGGAGCGCAACCCGATTCTCACGGCCAAGCAGGTGGCCACGCTTGACGACAGCTCCGGTGGACGTGTTCTCTTCGGCATCGGTGGGGGGTGGAATCCCGAGGAATCCGCCATTCTCGGCGGCGACTTTGAACATCGGTGGAGTCAGGTGAAAGATTATATTGCGGCAATGAAGGTGCTCTGGACGGAGGACATTTCAGAGTATCATGGCCGGTACGTGAACTTCCCTCCGGTGCGATGCTTCCCGAAGCCCAAGAGCAAGCCATATCCGCCGATCCTCCTCGGAAGCATCAACAACCCCCGCGCCCTCAGGCGCGTAGCGGAATGGGGCGATGGTTGGCTCCCGGTGGTGCAGAGCGTCGACGAATTTACGGACGGCGTGCAGCGCATCAAGGCGATCGCCGTGGAAATCGGGCGAGACCCGCATACGCTAGACTTCACCGTTTTCGGGGGAATGAAACAATGGCGATCGGCACAAGAGATTCAGAACTTCGAGCACGCGGGGGCAAATCGAGTCGTGCTCTGGTTGATCGGACAGGACTTAGACAGCATCTTAGCTGAAATGGAGGAATTGGCCCGCACGGTTCTTTTATAGTCCGTCACATGTTTCCCTATTCAGAAACAAAACGCTCAACCCGTGCCGGACACCCAAGGTAACCCATCATTACCGGGCGGGCGTAACGAGCCCGGAATCCAGAAAAAACACCCAGGATTTCCGCTTTCGCGAGAATGACGGTGCGGGAAAGATACCTCGTTTTTGCCGATATGCCTAACGCCTACGCTATGGACAACTCAGAATGACACGCACTCACTCAATGGCTGGTCCTGGTTCTTCCCAGCGTCGCCGCCGCGCCCCCGCGCTGGACAAAGCTGAACGGCATGCATTGCTGCTGCGATGCGCGATGCGAGTGTTCGCGCGCCGCGGGTTCGGCGCGGCGCGTCACGCGGAAATCGCGCGCGAAGCCAAGGTATCTGTGCCGACCGTCTTCGTGTATTTCCCGACACGAAAGGCATTGGTGCGCGCCGTCCTGGAAGAGGTGGCGCGGTTCTTCACAGAAATGACCGAAACAATCCACGGCAAACGGGGGTCTGCGCCGGAGCTCATTCTGGATCACCTACGCGCCTTTGCGGCTGCGGTCGACACGTATCCCGACCATACGCGGGTACTGCTCGAATGGAGTACCGCGCTCCGTGACGAGGTGTGGCCATTGTTTCTGCGGTTCCAAGAAAAGATCATCGCCGCGCTTGTGCGCACGATTCGACGCTGGCGCTTGGAAACCGGGAGTGATCGCGATCCCGAGGCCGAGGACGACGCCCGCATGATCGCGGCTACCGGCTATGTGCTAGTCCAGATGAAAGTGGCTAAATTGCCCAATTCGCGGATCGAACGCTTCCTCCACACGCTGGTGCGTGACTTGCTCGGTGAAGCGAAAGCAAGTCCAACGAATGAGGCGCATATATCGGAATTCAACGTGGCGGTTGGATAGCCGCTCCGGGAAACAGATTGCAAGAGCGTCCGCAAGAAGGCAGGCCGCGCAAAAATCTATCACAAGACGATAGAGAACCGTGCGACCGGACCAAGACTGAGAGTTGAAAACGCGGCGATCACAACCAGAGAAGAAAGGAAAGGAGAAGAACGATATGCGCATTGGAGCAACCATCTTCAATCAGAACTATAGCGACTGGGACCGCTACGAAGCGGAGGAACAGGGCAAGGCCGTGCCCAAGTGCGCGGTTCGGTCGGATCGCGAGATCTTCAACGAAGAAATCAACATCGCTCGCATCGCTGACGAAACCGAGTTCGATTCGGTCTGGACCATTGAGCACCACTTCACCCCATACACGATGGTGACCAATCCGCTGCAGTACCTCACCTATATCGCCGGTATTACGAAGCGTGTCGATCTCGGCACCATGGTTGTGGTGCTGCCGTGGCACAATCCGGTGCGTGTCGCCGAGGATATCAACATGCTCGATTCCTTTCTGGGAGCCGGGCGCGAAATCATCTGCGGTGTCGGCCGCGGGCTCGGGCGCCGTGAATACGGCGGCATGGGCGTCGATCAGAACGAAGCCAGGGGGCGGTTCGACGAGTCGCTGCAGGTCATCAAGCAATTGCTAGCCACGGGTCAGTGCGATTTTGAAGGAGAGTTCTACCGCATCCATGGCCTTCATCTGCGGCCGCAACCGGACCACGATCTGAGTGCGAACTTGTGGTGCGCAGGCGGCACCCCGCAGACCGTAGAGGTAATCGCAAAGCATGGCGTGCCGCCGTTGACGATCCCCACCACCAGCCTGGAGTTGGCGCTGTCGAACATGCGCCAGTATGCAGAGCTGCGCCATAAAGCTGGACATGGACCGAGTCACACGAAGCTGGCGCTGTGGACCTATGTGGCGGAGACGAAAAGCGAGGCCGAAGCTGGAGCCCAACAGTACATGTGCGAGTACGCCGATTCAGCGCTGCGTCACTACGAGCTCCTGGGTACGCATCTGCAGAGCACTAAAGGCTACAAAGAGTACGGTGATCTGCAAGCGGCGTTGCGTAAGGATGCTTCTCCCTTCCGGCAAGCCTTCTACCGGAGCCATCCGTGGGGCACGCCGGATCAGGTGATCCAGCGTGTAACGGAGCTCGCCAATGCCTTCGGGACGGACGAGATTATGTTCGTCTTCAAGTATGGCTCTATGCCCATGGCTGCGACGGAAAAAAGCATGCGCGTGTTTGCCAGAGAAGTGATGCCGGCGTTGAAGGAACTGAATCCTACGCCTTTGACGGTGCACTGATGTTGA
>JBFWZL010000201.1:0-10608 GCA_050185455.1 Binatia bacterium
TCCAGAGGTTCTTGAGAAGTTTGTTGCCTTGAATGCTGATCTTGCGATCCTGGCGTTTGTGACGCAAATTGTCCCGCCGCCTGTGTTTAATGCTCCTCGCTTAGGAAGTATCTGTTTTCACCCTTCTCTACTTCCTAAATATCGTGGACGGAGCGCGATCAATTGGGCGCTCATCAACGGAGAAACGAAAACTGGAGTTTCTCTTTTCTGGGTTGATGAGGGAATTGATACTGGTCCGCTTCTTCTCCAAAAAGAAGTTGCCGTTGATCCGGATGACACCACGGGGACGATTTACTTCAATAAGCTCTTTCCTGTTGGGGTAGAGGCGATTGGGGAGGCGGTCGACATCATTAAGGCTGGCAATCCGCCCCGCATCATTCAGGATGAATCCCGAGCAAACTATGACCCCCCCTGCGGTGACGAGCATGCACGGATCGATTGGAGACAATCCGCACAGGATGTGTACAACCGCATTCGTGGGTGTGACCCTCAACCTGGGGCGCACGCAACCTGGCAAGGAAAGACGGTAAGGTTCTACGACTGCCGCTTACGTAGCGAAGCGACAACAGCTGCTCCCGGTCAAGTTGTGGAAGTTGGACAGGAGGAACTCAGCGTAGCAGTTCCGGGCGGAGTGATCGTTGCGAAAAAAGTGCGTGGAGAAGGCGGAAAAGTCTCAGGCGCGGAGTTCGCCAAACAAGCTGGGATTGCGGTTGGCGCTCACTTGTCCTGAACTGTTGGTGTAGTCCCTGTCGTGAATTCCAGCTCAAGAACAAGCTGACCAAGGTCGACTAAATCGCCAGGGGAGACATGAACCTTTTTTATCTGTGCTGCTCCCCCGGCGAGCAAAGAATTCTCCATCTTCATTGCTTCGAGCAGTACGAGGGTTTGTCCTGCCTCTACTTGCATCCCTTCCTTGACGAGCACCTGGAGAATTTTTCCTGGCATAGGAGAGCGTACTTCCGGATCAAGTTTTCCAAGATCGCTACGCCTGGCCTTGCTTTGTTTCTCTTGCGCTTGAGTGAATTCGTAGACTTGTCCGGCTATGGCTATGAGGATGCGTCGGTCGTCGCTGGCAACGTGAACATGGAGAGGTTTTTCATTCACCAGCAGAGTGAGAGCGCCGTTCCGAAAGGACAACAGGCGCGCGCGGAGTTGTTGTCCATTTATGATGGCTTCATACTCGTCGCCCTCCTGGTGATATTCGACGACAAGCGCTGTCTCATTGGAGTGAAGGGTCGTTTTCATGGTTATGCTTTACCCTCCCATCCGCCATCCGCCAAGCTGTTGCCAGGGGGTTTCAACACCCTTCCGCGACACTTTTTCTTTCTGAACACTTCCAGATTGGACCAGAGCAGCGGTGAGGGCAGCCTCTAAGTGATGCATCTTCTTGTGGGGACTCCACTGAGGAAAATGTTCTGTCAAGAATCCAGTGTGCGTATCCCCAGAGACAAAGGCAGGGTGAGCAACAAGATCGAGAAGAAACTCCACATTCGTTGTCGGGCCAAGTACGACACAGTGCCGGAGCGCCGCCTCCATACGTTGCCGAGCTTGCTCACGGTCTTGTCCCCAGGTGGAGAGTTTGGCAATTAAGGGGTCGTAATACACCGAGACGTCGGTCTGTTGTTCGACTCCAGTATCAACTCTGATTCCCGGTCCGTCAGGAGCTTGCCAGGCAAGGATTTTTCCTGGGGAAGGGAAGAAGCCATTTGCCGGATCTTCAGCATACACACGACATTCGAAAGCGTGTCCCTTCCCCCGAATGTCTTCTTGCTTCATCCTTAGTTGTTCTCCGGCTGCCACTAGGATTTGTTCTCGCACCAGATCGAGTTGTGTCACCCATTCTGTGATGGGATGCTCAACTTGGAGGCGTGCATTGACTTCAAGGAAATAAAAACGCCCTTGCTCATCAAGAATAAATTCTACCGTCCCTGCATTGTAATAACCCGCTCCTCTTGCCACGGCTAGCGCGGCTGTCGTCATCTTTTCCCGCAGCTGTTCTGATATTATGGGCGAAGGAGTTTCTTCGAGAATTTTCTGATACCTGCGCTGAATGGAGCATTCGCGCTCGCCCAAGTGAATGAGGGTACCGTGCTTGTCGCCGAGGATCTGCACCTCGATATGCCGTGGTCGCTGCAGATAGCGTTCCACATAGACTGTTCCATCAGAGAAGGCGGAAGCAGCTTCACGTTGAGCCGCGGCAACTGCATCAGCTAAATCCTTCTCCTGAAGAACAATACGCATACCTTTGCCGCCGCCGCCAGCCGCGGCTTTTATCAGCAGTGGATAGCCGAGAGTATGGACTTGTTCTCGTAAGATGGAGGGATCAGAGGATGGGTTTTCTAAAGCAGGAATGACTGGGACCCCAAGTTTTGCTACTGTCTGGCGGGCAAAAATTTTATTACCAACCGCTTCAAGAGACATTGGTGAGGGACCAATGAACGTTATCCCTGCACTTTCGACTTGGCGAGCGAAAAACGCATTTTCTGAAAGAAAACCGTATCCAGGATGGATAGCTTCTGCGCCTGTTTTCCTGGCGACTTGGATGATCGCTTCCGCATTTAGATAACTAACCGTGGCTTGAGGCGGCCCGATACAGATGGCTTGGTCAGCGGCATGGACATGTGGAGAAGAGACGTCAGCTTCAGAATAAATGGCAACGGTCTGAATATTAAGTTCTCGGCAGGTGCGCGCTATGCGGCTCGCAATTTCCCCTCGATTGGCAATCAAGATCTTTTTGAACACGGGCGTATGATGACCTTCCAGAGAGCAGATGACAAGAGCAGGGGGGCGGAGGGGTAACGCTGAGGACTTAACGAACTGCCTGTAAGTGCTCTCCTGCTGAAACAAGGCTTGGCGTACGTACCCATGTTTCGCTGGTTTCTCTTTTACGCACAGAAACTCGGTTTCTTGATGGTTTACTTTGCGCGCGCACTTTTTGATACTGGCGGTAATCGTAGCCGGTTGCCATTGCCATGAGTAACCTATCCATTCCACCAGGACGTTTGCGGCGCAACACTTGTAAGCGTTCAAGGAAGTCTCGGAAGTCTTTATTGACACGTAGGCGATCATCCATGGGACGGAGGAAGAAGTCCTTGAGACGAGTCACCGTGAATCGTAAAGCAGAAAATCGGAGTTCGTTAGGAAATGCGTCCCACTCACCCAGGGATAGAGTGCGCACACTTTGATAGCCCCGCAGGAACACATCAAACCGCTCAATAAGATAATTACCGTCAATGTAGCATAGCGCATTGACGGCCGTAGCGAGGTCGTAAATGAATTTTCCGCACCCAGCCGCTTCAAAGTCGAGCACGGCAACGACTTTCACGCCGCGAAAGAGGATATTGTCGGCAAAAAAATCTCCGTGGATGATGCCCTTCGGGAGGCGTTCTTCTGCATATTGTCTCTGATGTTCGAGTTCATCATCCAGCACATGGATGAGCTGACGAAAGTAAGGGGGTAGTTGGGCTCTGATTTCTTGATAGAGCTCGACAATACGCTCAAAGCGAAAACGATTCTCCGCTCCTTTCTTATAGGCGTGACCACACAGATGGAGCGAGGCGAGAGCTTGTCCTGCGTTCTCCAGTTGCGGCAGAGAAAGCGCCTCTTCCGAAAAAACCTTACCTAAGAGATAGGGATAGACTGACACCATTTTGCCCTCGTATTCAAGAAGATAGCGTCCTCGCTTGTCGGCGAGGGGGTGTGGGCAAGCAAACTGGTGTGAGCGAAGATACAGCAGTAAGTCGATTTCGCGACGCGCCTCCTGGCGATTTTTGACCTCGTCGATCTTCAGGAAAAACTTCCCTCTGCTCGTTTCGAGAAGATAATGGGTGTTAACAGAACCTGCCGGGATACCGGAAAAATTGAGCAGTTTTCCCAGGTCGTAATTCTCTGCGAAGCCGACAAGCGCTTTTCGTTTGAGAATCGTATATACAGCCATGTGTTTGTCTCATCGACCTGTGAAGGTCGCCCCTCGGAATGTAACGGACAATTCATTATCTTTGTTTGTTATCCCCTCTTTAGTGGTGATTGTCAAGTAGAATTTGACTGAACGTCCATTCAGCCAAAGACGATACTGCACTGAATATCTATTCAGTCTTCATGTCAGGAGAAGACTGACGATAGATAAAAGAAAAAAGAGAATTATGAGAAGGAGGGAACGATGAGAAGAAATAAGTGAGGAGCGGGGAATAAAAAATAACTAGAACCGTTAATCGCGAGCGAAGAGGATACGTGTTAGACACTGCTGCAGGTAAACGCAGACAGTGCCCGTTGCGGTTTTAAGGTTCCTCTTCTTCTTGGTCACTATAGCGTTCTTCGAGCCAAGGATTTCCCTGGTTATGATAGCCACGGACTTCCCAGAATCCGCGGATATTTTCAGCGAGAAATTCGACGCCACGGACCCATTTTGCGCTTTTCCAAGCATAGAGTTTCGGTACAACCAAGCGGAGCGGCCAGCCGTGATCAGGGGCAAGATCTTGGCCATCCAGGCGGTGGGCAAAGATAACGTCGTCATCGACGAGTTGTTCAAGTGTAAGATTCGTCGTATATCCTCCGTCACAATGGATCATGACATATCTGGCTCCCGGTTTGAGACGAACCAAGGAAAGGAGATCCTTGGCTTTGACGCCTTCCCACTGATTATCAAGACGCGACCACGTCGTGACGCAATGGAAGTCTGAAGTAAGCTGACTCTGCGGTAAAGAACGGAACTGCTGGTAGTTCAATCTTTTTGGTGTTTCCACAAGACCAAAAAGGCGAAAGTCCCATTTGTCAGGACTGAAACGAGGAATTGGTCCATAACTCAGGACTGGCAATTTTTCAACGAGAAATTGTCCAGGAGGAACTCGTTCACTCATGTCCGCTGCACGGTTCTTTGCCATGCGTGTCGTCTTAATAGGTTCGTCGGGCTTTGGCAAGAGATGCGACAGAAGATCCTCATGGCCGGAGCAGCGCGATCTTGATGTCCATGACGTTTGTGCCAGTCTGTCCAGGACAAAAGAGTTCTCCCAGAGCGGCAAAAAACGGATAGGAATTGTTAGTGCTTAATGCCTCCTGTGGATCGAGTCCCTTTTCTGTCGCTCGTTTTATACTCTGGCCGTCAACAAAGGCTCCGGCGGCGTCAGTTGGGCCATCAATTCCATCCGTTCCCGCGCTTAACAGCGCCCAGCGAGTGTCATGTTGCAGCGTTTGCGCCACAATTAAGGCGAATTCTTGATTACGTCCGCCTTTCCCCGAACCGGTAACGCGGACGGTGGTTTCTCCACCGGCGAGGAGACACACGGGAGATGCGTTTCTTGCCAGGGCTTGTTGCATGGTGTCGGAAAACCTTCGTGCAGCGTCTGCTGTGTCGCCATGGAGCGGGTTGTCGACAATCCAAGGGGTAAACCCCAAAAGCTTAGCTTTTACCGCTGCGGCTTCAAGTGCGATACGATTTGACCCAATCAATATATTAGAGACATGTGTAAAGATTTTATCTCCTGGTTTAGGTGTTTCCTGACGGAACCCTTCGCATCCTTGTTGAAGATATGCACGAGCCGAAGCAGGAATTTTATCAAGAATCTCGAAAGCGTCCACAAGTTCCCACGCATCACGAAAGGTCGTCGGGTCTGGAACAGTCGGACCCGAACCGATCGTACTCAAGTCATCCCCAATGACATCTGATAGGATGAAACTGACGAGCGGAGATGGAAACGCTAGGCGAGCAAGTCCTCCTCCTTTTAGGCGCGAGAGATGTTTACGGACAGTGTTAATCGCGACAATGTCTGCCCCACACGCGATCAGTTGACGATTTACTTCTAATTTGTCTGCCAGAGAAAGACCGGGGACCGGACTCACGAGAAGGCTAGACGCCCCTCCTGTCAGACAAAAACAAATGAGATCCGTGTCTTTTTTGCTGGTCAGCAAGGAAGCCACCTGTTCCGCAGCCATAAGGCTTCCTTGCCCTGGAATCGGATGCTCTCCTTGTATGGCTATTACCCTTTGGAGGTTTACTTGCTGCCCCTGTGGGAGGGAGACAATTCCCCTAGTCACGCGTTTTCCCAGCACAGACTCGAGTCCTTGAGCGAGCAATCCCGCCCCTTTCCCTGCGCCGAGGATGAAGATCCGTCCAGTCAAAGGAACGTGCTGAGTCTGATTTGGCGTTTGTACTATGAGACGGTCGCGATCAAGCTGTACAATTCGTTCGATGAGGTGACGTGGATCGACAGCGGCCACTGCAGCTGTGAAAAGAGTTTGGAGCCGAGAACGATCTGCTTCAGACACCATGTCGTACCCTTCCGTCTAGGTTACGGCTCCGCGTTGCTCGGAATGCCTGGAAGGGAGGATAGTGGGTAGAGTACTTTTGACCGGGGAGCCAAGAGGACCGGATTGCTGAAAATCTGCGAAATCGTCTTACCGATCCCCTGTTCTCAGGGGATGAATGGAGATGGGGCCGGCTCTCGGCGGCCCCGGATAGGAGCTACAGATTTTCGTCGTCAAGATCGACAAGGCTCGCTCTGCGGTGTCCTCGATCTTCATCGCCGCGACGATGAAGTTTCGCTTCTTTTTCGATTTCACCCTGACAGGAGACGCATAAGCGGGTAAAGGGTAAAGCATCCAGGCGTTCTGGCGCGATCTCCTCTTCGCACATTTCGCAGATTCCATACGAACCTTCCTCAATGCGCTCCAAGGCGTCTTCTATGGCTTGCAACTTATCACGGTCTCGATCACTAAGGATAAGGTTGATCTCTCGCGTGCGCTCCTCACTAGCGAGGTCGTACGTATCCATGCCTTCATCGACGTTGCTTTCCCTCCCCTCTTTGAACTCTTCGTCCAACTGTTTATGAATTTGCTGCTTCTGTGCCAGGAGGGCATCTCGCGCTTTTTTCAGAAACGCCTTTCTCATTGGTGTTTCCTTCTTTGTACAGAAATAAAAAGGACCTTAGCCTAGAGAGGAAGAAGGCCAATGTCAACAGGGCGAGATTTTTCTCGCTTTTTTCCGTTCGGGGATGTAGCGCGGAGATCGTAGCCAGTAACCCCGACTATCTGGACAGGAATGATCTCTCCCGTGTCCGCTCTAATACGGTTAAGCAATACTATACCATCGATATCCGCCGCCTGACCGCGAGTACGTCCCCACAGTTGACCATATTGATTGTGACCGCCAACTAGTACGTCCTGAACACTGCCGACCTGGGCGAGGTTTTTTTTCCGTGCTACTCGAGCCTGTCGTTCCATGAGGCGTCGCCAGCGCTGCTGTTTCGTCTCTTCCGAAATCTGCTCGAGCAGCGCGCCTGCCGCCGTGCCTTCTTCTTGGGAATACTGAAAGACGCCGACGTGGTCTATTTCCGCTTCTGACACAAAATCGAGAAGCTGTTGAAAATCTTCTTCTTGCTCTCCAGGGAAGCCTACAATGAAAGACGTGCGTAAGACGATGCCGGGAATATAAGCGCGAACGCGGTCCAACAAACGGCGGATCCCGTCGCCGCTTTTTTCCCGACGCATCGCCCTGAGCATCCGGTCGCTAATGTGTTGCAGAGGCATATCTAGATATGGACAGATCTTTTTTTCCTCCGCGATGCAACGGAGCAACGGCTCATCCATGTAGTTGGGGTAGCAATAGAGGAGGCGAATCCAGTCAATCCCTTCGATTTGACAAAGTGCGCGGAGTAATCCCAATAATGTCGTTCCGTCTCGCCGCTCTCGACCGTAGGCGGTCAGATCTTGGGCAATAAGATTCAGTTCGCGCACCCCTTGCGCGGCCAGCATGCTCGCCTCAGCTACAAGAGAATCGATAGGGCGACTTTCCTGCAAGCCGCGAATTTTCGGAATAATGCAGAAGGCACATTTGTGGTTACAGCCCTCGGCAATCTTCAAATAGGTTGTATAAAAAGGGGTTGTCGTCACACGAGGAGCGGTATGGTCGGGGAGGATGTGCGCCGCGCCGATATACGTGACTGGTCCGTCAAGCCGCGATCGTTTCTGTCTGAGAATTTCCGTGACCCGGATAAACTCGCCAGTGCCAACGAAAACATCAACTTCAGGCAGTGACCCGCGCAATTCTTGACCATAACGTTGCGCTAAACAGCCTGTTACTATCAATTGCTTTGTTGGACTGTGCTCTTTGTAACGAGCCAAATCTAATATCGTCTCAATCGACTCTTCTTTTGCTTCGTTAATGAAGCTGCAGGTATTGACCATGAGGACTGCGGCTTGCTCTGGATCAAGCGTGATCGAATATCCTTCTCGCGTTAAAAGTCCGAGCATCACCTCGCCGTCCACTAAATTCTTGGGACAACCGAGGTTCACCATGTAAACTGTTTTTTCCATGTGTATCTTGAGCGAAAATTCTTGGCTTTAAAGTGTTAGAGATTGAATGTAGAGATGAGACTCGGCAAAAAGGAGTGAATAGAGAATGGAGGCTAGCATGAAATACGAACATTTAACACTTAGCGTCTAGCCCCCAGCACCCTCTAGTCCCTCTAGCCCTCGTCTTTCTTCTTTCGTTGTTTCAGGAACTGCTGCAACGCCTCTTCCATGTCTTTACCGTTTGCGTGACCGTTACCCCCTCCTTCTTGACTCTTTGGCGCTGGTTCGACCATCACATCTTCCTGGAGATCGCGCGCTTCCAGCTGACGTACATAGGAGGCCATTTCCGGATTTTCCGCAACGGCGTGGGCTATTTTAATATCGAAATCAGCCGCCGCCGCACGTAGCTCGGTGGTGTCGATAGTGAAATTGAGAAAAGACGCTAGCCTCCCCACTAACGCCAGCGCTGCCTTGGGATTTGGAGAGGCAGAAATGTAGTGAGGAACGTTCGCCCAGAAACTGAGAGAAGCTACCCCAGCGCGACGACAAGCATCGTTAAGGACCCCTACCATGCCTGTCGGACCTTCATAGCGAGAAGGTGTCAACTGAAGCTGGGTGGACAGGGCTGGGTCACTGGAGAACCCAGCGACACGTACGGGGCGAGAATACGAGACGTCTGCAAGCAAGGCTCCAAGTGTGATGACAAGGTTTACTCCACATTGCTGCGCAAGGTCAAGGATAGAAGAGGCGTACGTTTTCCAGCGTAGATGCGGTTCGATGCCAATACCAAACACGAGACTGCGTTGAGGAATGGCGGAGCGGCTATAGTAAAATTCATTGGCTGGCCAAATAACCTCACGGTAAAGACCATCTCGTAAACGGACCTGTGGCCGTAATTCCGAAAAGTTATAGAACTCCTCAGGATCAAGGCTTGCAAAACGACGACCTTGCATGCGGTTGACGAGAAACTGCGCGGCGTGGGTCGCCGCACTCCCGGCGTCATTCCAACCAGCAAACGCCACAATGAGCGCGGGAGTGGTTAGGGTCGGCAATTCTTCAATCGTAAGTGCGCTCATTAGTTTCCCTCCTCAGGATTACCCTTTGGCATGTTTTTCGACTCTTTGGCCGAGCGCTACAGGAGTCTAGCTGCTTCCCTCTTCATTGCCAAGAGAGATTAACCACGCTCACTAGTGATCCATAAGAGCGAGAGCGCGGCAAGTCCGACGACTAGGAGAATGATCAGCGCGATTCGCGGCATGGATCGCCGGGAACGAGTAGTAGGAATGCCGCCAAATAATTCTCCTTTTTGCACAGTGGCGATAAAGTGAGGGATAGTAACTGCCGGATCAAGTCCAAGGAACATCGAGTAAGTTCGGAGGAATGGGACAAGATATAACTCCTCAGCCAAGAGGCGAGGATCTCCCTCACCTTCGAGAATTTGCAGATAGTGAACGGGTACTCGTGTTTCCATTTCCGCATCTTGGAGGGAAATCCCCTTTTCCTTACGGGCGTGTTTCAACATGCTCGCAAGCTCGTCCATAATCCCCCTCCCTCCCTCGTGAGCGTTCACCTTGCGTTGAGCCGCTGTTGAAGTTGAAAACCAAACTCTCTGCTTTCCCTAGTCATTACACCTTAGGCTGCGATGCGGTGGAGCAAATAGGCTTCAATAAACCCATCAATGTCGCCATCTAATACCGCGTCGGTATTGCCCATCTCCACGCCTGTACGGTGATCTTTTACCATGCGATACGGATGAAGAACATAGGAACGAATCTGGCTCCCCCACGCAATTTCTTTCTTATTTTTATGGAGGTCTTCCATCTTTTCCTTCTGCTTCTCCAACTCTAGTTCGTACAGCCGGGCGCGGAGGATTTTCATCGCCGTGGACCTATTTTTATGCTGAGAGCGTTCATTCTGACACGTGACAACGATTCCGGTTGATAGATGGGTAAGCCGGACGGCGGAATCCGTCTTGTTCACATGTTGGCCCCCGGCGCCTCCAGCCCGGTAGGTGTCGACGCGTAAATCTTCTGGGCGGATATCAATCTCCACTGTGTCATCGAGTTCTGGGTAAACAAACATCGACGCAAAAGACGTATGACGGCGAGAGTTCGCGTCAAAAGGAGAAATACGGACGAGGCGATGAATACCTGCTTCAGCTTTTAGGTAGCCATAGGCGTAAGGTCCTTCGACAGTAAATGTTGCGTTTTTCACCCCCCCCCCTTCGCCCGGGAGGTAGTCCGCCATTTCGACCTTGTAACCTTTACGCTCTGCCCAGCGTAGGTACATGCGAAGCAGCATCTCCGCCCAATCTTGTGCTTC
>JBFWZL010000202.1:0-10596 GCA_050185455.1 Binatia bacterium
TCTCTTTATTGGTAACGGGGACAACGCTTACCGATGATCACAAAGAAGTCCAAGGCGTGGTGTGCTTTTTTGAAGATGTGACGCAAATTGTCCGCGTGGAAAGAATGGAAGCCTGGCGTGAAGTGGCGTGTCGTATCGCCCATGAAATCAAGAATCCGCTTACACCTATTCAACTGGCGGCGGAACGGTTGCACCGGCGTTTTGCTCCGCAAATTGGAGACGGGCGTGAGGTTTTTGATGAGTGCGTGCGCAGCATCGCTCAAGAAGTCGAGGCGATTAAACGATTAGTGAATGAGTTTTCCACTTTTGCGCGTTTACCGGCGGCGGATCATCGTCCTGAAGATCTTAACGCTCTGACGCAAGAAACAATGATTCTTTTCAATACTGCGCACAAGGACATTAATTTTGTTTGGCATCCGGATAAAACTCTCCCATTGTTGGAACTTGACCGGGAAGGCGTTAAGCGAGTCTTGCGCAATCTCCTGGATAACGCTGTTGCCGCGTGCCGAGAATCTGCGAATGGCGTTTCCGGCCAGATCGAAGTTACCACCCGGTATTTACGACCTCTTGGCATCGCGCGTCTGGAAGTCGCGGATAATGGGTGCGGCATTCCGCCAGAGGTGAAAGACCGGCTGTTTGAACCATATTTTTCGACCAAGAAGGAAGGCACCGGTCTAGGGTTGGCGATTGTGGCGACAGTTGTTACCGATCATCAGGCCTTTATCCGGGTGCGAGACAATCAACCACGCGGAAGTCGATTTATCATTGAATTGCCGGTGCGACGCAGTGAACTCCGCGTTATGGCCAACACCGATACCGCCATCCTGCCGTTGAACGGGATAGGGGAAGTGGGATAAGGAGAAGCGGATGGAAGAGACGATTCTCATTGTTGATGACGAGACACAAATTCGTACTACTCTCCGCGGTATCCTGAGTGATGAAGGATACCGCGTGCTTGATGCTGATGATGCCCTCAAAGCGTTGCATTTAATTGCCGCGCAACGTCCTGATCTTGTGATCCTAGATATCTGGATGCCTCACATGGATGGCATCGAGCTGCTTGAGCAGTTGAAAATGCGGGAGCCTGAGCTGCCGATCATTGTTGTATCTGGCCATGGCACGATAGAAACCGCAGTCCGGGCCACCAAACTGGGGGCCTGCGATTTTATCGAGAAACCCTTTTCTCTAGATACGCTGCTGCGGTCCGTCCGTAGAGCCATGCGCAAAGAAGCGCAGGAAGACACTGCCGCGACTACACCACCATTGCTATCGCCAACGCAGTTACGAACGGCTGCCCGTCGTCGAATACGGGCGCGAACGATTTCACAAAGTGTGGTAGTACAAGGGCAAGGACTCCATTCCGGCGCGCGGACGGGAATCATTTTACATCCTCTTCCCCCTGGAAGCGGTATTCTTTTCAACCCGTTGTCAGCGGATACGACAATTCCCGCGTCGGTCGAGTACGTGGAATCGACAGGATATGCAACCTGTTTGCGTCGTGGGGATGTTGTCGCCAAGACCGTGGAGCATCTTCTTTCCGCGTTGCACGGTTATGGCATCACTAACGTGCTCGTGAAAATGCAGGGAGAAATCCCGATTCTCGACGGCTCGGCGGTCGAGTTTTGTCGGTTGTTGGAAAACGCCGGGTTTGTCGAGCAACCGGAAGAGATTGACGAGATCCGCGTCGATCGCGTGTATAGCGTCGGCAATGCGGAAAGTGGCAAATTTTTACGCATTGAGCCGGCGAAGGGTTTTGAAATCCACTACACCTTGATCTATCCCGATCCGGTCGGGCGTCAAGAATATTCGTATATTCATCGCGGCGCCGACAGTTATCGCAACGAGGTTGCGCCCGCGCGCACGTTTGGGTTCCTCAAAGAGATTCGCGCCCTCGAAGAAATGGGGTTAGCGAATGGCGGGCGACTCAATAATTGCATATTGATTGGGGAACAGGGCGTCATCAACCCGCCTCTACGGTTTCCTGACGAACTCGTGCGACATAAGATCCTTGACCTGATAGGCGACTTGTATCTTTTAGGCCGACCGCTACGCGGGAAAATCACGGCGTGCCGTACCGGGCACACCGATAACGTTGCCCTCGTCCGCGCCCTCCGTGATGGTATGGAACTACGACCAACACTGCACTAATTCCCTGTTGTTTTGAATTCCCTCTCTTTCGTGGAGAGGGAAAGGGCGTGGGCTTTGCTGAATGGCAGTACAACCTATGCTCTGACGGTGAAAGACGCTTCGTAAAACCGTAGGCTCATAATCCCCAACGTCAAGTTTTCCCCGATTGTCTTATTTGGAATTCTTTTTCGAGTTTCCAAAGGTGACATCATCAAGATGTATCGCATTTGGCTGCTGCCTACTGATGAAGGCGCTTTAATCATCAGCCAAGGGACCTTCGAGGTTTACGATCGGAAACGATCTTTAACTCCGTTTGTGGAGAATCGGAGCCTTAATAATGAAAAGGTTGCTATTTCAGCAAACTGGCCCTCGAATTAGATACGTGACTCACGCCTATAGCGAAGACCAACTTATTGAACAGGTCGCCATCTAATGGCGGAAACGTTCCGGTGCGTTAGCGCAGGTCCGCCTTGCTATCGAAGACGTGCTCGATAGTGGTTTACCTTATCCGCACTCTCCGGACATATATCGGCCAAAGTGTACGGTGGTCTTTGAGTACTTCTACGAAAGCTACCAAGATCGCGACACCAAGGGGTGCACGCTAGTTGGTTTGATCCACGCGTAAACATTGGACGACCTTAGCAAGGCGTTTTGAGTCTTTCCGTTGTTGTTTCGCAAAAATCGGGCATTAGTGGTCGCTAGGGAAGTTTCTTGCCCGATTCCATGAGCCTTCTGTTGGCCACTTGTTGCGACGAGTGCTGAAGTCTCTGAATTTTCTTGGCAAATTTCCTTCCCTCTTTTCTGCCTTTCGGCCTGTACCTTGCTGAATGCTGTGATAGCCTACAACCCGGTCTAGAGAGACGTGCTCACTATTGATTGTGCTCCGTGGGCTCTTCTCGGGAATAGGGTAACGGGGAGTGCTTATCTCTCCCCTATTTTTTTCGTGATGGAGTTTCCGCATGACCGTACTGCTTTCAAGCATGCTTCGTGAAGGGACAATGGAAGTACATCGAACGGCGGAGAAGACGCCGTTTATGCAAGCCTTCTTTTCGGGACGGATTGATGTTCATGCCTATCGAGAGTTTCTTATACGGCTCTACCAGGTCTATGGTTCTTTGGAGCGGATTCACGCCTCGCTGCAAGAACGTCCTCCCCTCAATTGGTTTTACGATTCACGGTTGCTCCGCGCTTCAAAGCTGATTACCGATTTAGAGTATTACTACGGACCCCAATGGAGGACTCATGGGGCGACGCTGAGCACTGCCGCGCGGGCCTACATCGAACGCCTCATCACTCTTGCTCGTGGGTGGCCTGAAGGACTGATTGCTCATCACTATGTGCGCTATCTTGTGGATCTTTCTGGAGGACCGGCGCTGAAACGTCTTGTCCGAAAAACCTTTTCCCCCCTCCCTGGAGATGGGACGGCCTTCTACGAATTTCCCGACATTCCGGATCTCCGGGCGTTTAAAGCAGAGTATCGTACGAAACTCGACGCCTTACCTATCGACATGGCAATTGCGCGAAGAATCGTTGACGAGGCCAATGCTGCCTTTTGGTTGAACATCCACCTTGTGGCGGATCTAGCGCGGCAAATAGAGGCGCGTTAACCCATGAGCCTCGGGTGGTGATGGTCGCATGATTATCGCGCTCTCGTTGCCTTTGCTTTTCGCAACTCTCAGGTCGTCCGGCTGTTTGAATCGATTAGGAAATCGCGGGGTAAATTTGCTAATCTAATAAAAGAGAGATTCGCAGGACACAATGCATAAAGGAGAGCGTATGAGCACGTATGCGGAGGGCTATTGGGCGGGGTGGATGTCTTATCTTGAAGCACACCAGCAACAAGGCGCCGCCTTTAACGCCCTGCTCGCTGACGCCCACAGTTTGGCGGAACAGGCTGGTCAGGGACTCGCGCCACAGGGAGATTATTGGCTCGGTTATCACCACGGTCGGGCGGCAGCAAAAATTAGCGCCACGAAATACCTCCGCAACTATTAGCAATGCCTTTTACCGTTTGGGTGTTCCTTCCCTACGAAACAGAATCGTGACTAAGGGGTGACCCGTTCCAGCATCCGCGGGAACGGAATTGCCTCACGGACGTGATGAAAGCCGCAGAGCCACGTCACCATCCGTTCTATTCCCATGCCAAACCCAGCGTGAGGGACAGAGCCATACCGCCGTAAGTCTAGGTACCATGAGAAGGCTTCCTCGGGCAGTCCGTGGGCGCGAATTTTATGTTGGAGCACCTCCAGATTGTCTTCACGTTGCCCGCCGCCGATAATCTCACCGTACCCTTCTGGTCCGAGCACGTCCATGCATAGAGCAACCCGTGGGTTATCCGGGTCGGTCTTCATGTAAAAAGCCTTGTTCTCGACTGGATAGCGATGGATGATCACTGGACGGTCAAACGACTCTGATATTAACGTTTCCTCATCGCCACCAAAGTCTGCTCCCCAGTGAATGTCAATCGCTCTCTTTTGTAACAGTTCTATGGCTTCCCCATAACTGATCCGTGGAAACGGCTTTTTCACTTGTTCCAATTTGCTGAAATCGCGCTCTAATGAGGTTAACTCGGCACGGCGGTTGGTGATGACACGCTGGACGACATACTCGATGAAATCTTCTGCGAGATTCATATCGCCGTTGAGGTCGCAATACGCGACCTCCGGCTCGATCATCCAAAACTCGGTCAGATGACGTCGTGTTTTAGATTTCTCGGCGCGAAACGTCGGGCCAAAACAGTACACTTTCCCAAACGCCATAGCCCCGGCTTCCATATATAACTGCCCGCTTTGGGTGAGATACACTGTGTCGCCGAAGTAGTCGACCGGAAACAGCGTTGTTGTACCTTCACAGGCGGCTGGTGTGAAGATTGGTGCGTCGAGCAGCGTGAAACCGTGTCCATCGAAGTAGTCTCTGCAGGCTTTGATGACCTCACTGCGAACTCGTAGGAGAGCGTGTTGACGAGCGGACCGCAACCACAAGTGGCGATGATCCAGTAAGAAGGCGATTCCATGCTCCTTCGGCGTAATGGGATAGTCATGAGCTTCCTGCACGAGTTGTAGATCTTTTACGGCGAGTTCAAAGCCAATGGGTGAACGCGCATCGGCGCGCACCGTTCCTACGATGATGATTGACGACTCTTGTGGGAGATGATCCGCGGTTTGGAAGACTTCTGGTGAGACATCTCCCTTGAAAACGACGCACTGCATAATGCCTGTGCCATCTCGTACCTGTAGGAAGTGGAGTTTTCCACTCGACCGTTTGTTGTAAATCCACCCTTTGATCGTTACTTCCTGGCCTTCATGATGAGCGATATCACCAATATATACCCACTCAGGCATGCGTCCCCCCTCAGGTTGTTGTGTTCATAGGAGAGACACTATAGCACAAGAATAAGGAGATGATGATGAGACGCTGGATAGCAGGATTATTGCTTTGTTTATGGATGGTTCCTGCGTTGCCTGCCATTGCTGACGAAGAAGATGTTGATGCCGCCCTTCGTCAATTACCACCGAGCGAGCGCTCTCTATACCGGAGGCAATTGCTGCAGTTGGAGCGAGTGTCCCGGCGCCTGCTTCAGGCGATTCCGGACCGTCCGCAAGTAAAATTTTCTCTTGTAGCTAACGAAAATTCGATCAATGCCGGCGCCACATTTGGTCAGATCATGGTGACTGAGGGAATGATGCGATTTGTCCGATCCGACGACGAGTTGGCGATGATCCTTGGTCATGAGTTAGCCCACATTACCCAGGGTCATGTGACTCGCGGGGCTTTCTCTAATATGGCTTTGGGTATTGGGGCTGCGATTGCCGATGTATTAGTTCCTAACAGCGGTCAATTCGCCGGTACGGTCGGGCAACTCTTTTTGAATCGTTACAATCAAAGCCAGGAGCATGAAGCAGACGAGGTCGGATTACGCTACGCATTCGAGGCAGGATTTGATCCCAATGCCGGTCCTCAAGTGATGGAACGTATGGCGCACGAGGTGCCCCAAACAGCTGCGAGCGGTTTCTTCTCTTCTCATCCAGGGTCCGTTGAACGTGCTGAAACGTTGCGACGAGAAGCTGCGAAATTGAGTGGGAGGCAGGAGGAGCATCGTCTGGCGAGAGAAGAGTCCGTGCGTCGCTCAGTGTTGCAACGCGACGAAGAAGCGTGTCACCAAGCGAAGACTTATTTTTATCGCGCGAAGGATATGCCCGATCTTAACGAAAAAGTATTTCTATACCAACGCGGCCTGCGTATTTGCCCACAGAGCCCTCGAGCGCATTTTGAATTGGCTGATGCGTATATCGGTCTTGGAGAGACACGAGACGCCATGGAAGAACTACGAGAAGTCCTCCGCTATGATCCTGACTATCCAGGAGCGCAGGAGCGCCTGCGATTACTGCAAGACCGGGCGTCTCGCCTGGGAAATTAAGAAAAAACAACTTCAAAGTTCCTGCAGCGGAGAGTGCCTTCCTGATTCTACGTGACGCCTTCGTCAACTTTTGTGGTCTTTGTTAGTTTGGGCTGCCCGTTCAGCTAGAATCTTACTGACCATGGCGGAGAGTGAGCGCGTAGGCTTTGCTTCATTTGTCTTCGGCGGTGTCATGAGAGCATGGAAGAGGCTTGACTCACGTTGGAAGAAACCCTGGGTGTGGTAGGACTCTCTGAGTTGAAGGTAGGTATAGTCAAGGTGATGACACACTTCGTGTAAAAGTGTGCGTAAAAATGTCCGAAACGCCACGACTTGGCCGCGCTTCGCCGTTCGCATCCACACTTCAATCGAAGCGTTTGGACTACCGCCACTATATTGTGTATAGAGACCGTGGAGTTCGCCTCGGCGATTGGACGGTCGCACTCCATGCACGTGGATACGAACTGTGCGTACGCCTAGCCGTTGGCAGATCTGGTTGACGACGGCTTGAGATAGAGATTGAACACGTAGTTGCTCATCGGCGATGAGAGCTGTCTCCAAGACTTTTGTCGTTTCGTGAAGTCGAAGAGTTGGTATGAATTGGATGGAAGAAATCGCGGCGCTGCGATCATAGATTCGTTGCTGCAAAAGGGACAAGCGAGATCGCCGATTCCGCATGATTCGCCTCAAAGATTATGTCATTGTGACGTGAAAATGATGGAACGGCAAGGCGATTGTCTGTAAGGCAAAATTTTCTTTCATTATGGAATAACCTGGAGATTTGGCTGGTTGATTAAATTAAGGAGGAGATTGAATCTGATGCTAGGCTGGGGGTTCTGGCGAGGAAGCTTGTACTTTGCTGCGTTGTTCTTCAGTGTCCCGGTATGGGCTGACGAATTCGTAAATTTTTTAGCGAAACAGAAAGTTGGCCACACCATTACCGTTACTGGCGGGTTTCGTCGTTTTTCCTACAAAAAACGTTTCTTTCGTCGTGACGTGAAAACAGGAGACGTCGAATATTTTGAATACTTTGGCATGACCCTGGTGCCGACCATGATTATCGGTAATGGAAAGTTGTCGCTGCGAGCACATGTGATTGACTCAATGCTGCTGCTGTATAGCGATGAAGAACTCGTGAAAGACCTGCCTGAGCAAGGGGAAAACATCTGGTTTACCGGCACGCTGATCGGATTCCAGTATGGCATTAGTGGTATGATCACTAGCCCGTTTAGTGGCGGTGACCCATATATTTTACTCTCACGGATTTCTAGTGTTGCTCCACCTGAGGCGTATCCGGAAGACGAAATTCTTTCGGAGCCTGAGAAATAGTTACTTCATACCTACCGCTTGACTGAAACCCAAGATTCATATTAAGTCCTCCCGTTACTCCGGTTGGGTCCCGCGCGAGCGGGCGAAGAGGGAAGGGGGTGGAATTCCCCCGCTGCCCCGCAACTGTGAGAGGGGACGAAAACCGCACATGCCACTGGCTCGTCTGGGAAGGCGCGGTGAGTAGAATGATCCTCAAGCCAGGAGACCTGCCCTACCGGCCATGAAAGGCAGCCTTCCGCGGGGGAGGTTTCAGCGCTCTCTCCTTCTTGCCGTTTTGCGCTTGACATCTTCCGCATCTGCTGAGGCGTGTTCAGGCGCGGGTCATCACTCCTCGGTTCTTGTTAGCCTGGCTGTCCCGAAGAATGCTCGGCAAAGAGCCGTTGGGTAATGCCCTGATAAGAACCGTTATGACCCGCGTAGAAAGAGATGCGCGTCGATGCGTCGTCTGCGTGGAGCCCTTCTAGTTGTCACGATTTTATGTTTTCTAACCGGGTCGCTCCGGGCACAGGAGATTCAGGATTCGAACGAACAATCTTCTCCGCCCTCTCCAGAATCGCAACAACAGCCTTATTTTTCCCATATGCAACCGGTGGTTGTAACCGCTACTCGCACTGAAACTCCCCTCCAAGAAACGGCGGCATCGATAACAGTGGTAGGCGAGGACGATATCCAGCGGCAACAAGCAAACACAGTGGCTGACGCTCTCCGGATAGTTCCTGGTCTCGACTTTACCCCAAATGGCTCCCGAGGCACGACGACGAATATCCTCATTCGCGGCGCTGAATCTGATCAAACCCTGGTCTTAATCGATGGCGTTGAAGTGAATAGCGTTACCCTTGGCGCTTATGATTTTAGTAATTTAACGACGGAGAATATCGAGCGCATCGAGGTGCTGCGCGGCGGAGGGGGAACATTGTACGGCTCACAAGCCATTGGAGGGGTTATCAATGTGTTGACGAAAAAGGGCGAGGGCGCGCCGACCATAAGTCTCTCTAGTGAAGGAGGAAATGGCGCCACGTATAGAGAAACCCTCTCATTTTCAGGTTCTCAAGGCATTGTTGGTTTCTCCGGCGCTCTTGCCAATATCGATACCGACGGGTTTCGGTCGTTCAACGACGGGCACCGGAATTTTACCGCCAACGCGCGGATTGACGCAGACCTGCTCTCACAAGGATCTTTGCGCGGCTTCTTCCGCTACGGAGACGCAAAGATCGGGCTGTTCAATAACAAGAACTACCTGAGTCTGCCTGATCCCAATGCGAGGCAGCTCGAAAGTTCCATACTTATGAAAGGTGAGTGGGAACAAACAATAGGAGCGTCTTTCAATTATCGGATTGCCGGCGCCTACGTGAAAAACAATCAACGGTTCTTTGACGAACCGGATCAGTTTGATCCTTTTGGTTCAGGCATATCGCGCATTCCGGTTGAGCTGAAAATGGGGGAAATCCAGGCGAATTATTCCTGGCAGGATCTGAGCCTCACCACCGCCGGCTTTGAATTCAAAGATCGTGCTGCCGATGTGCGCTCGAATTTTAGCGGCTTTCGTTCCGATTTTAACAAAGGCCGCAACAACTTCGCGTATTATTTGCAAGAGCGTCTCCGCCTACTCAACGAACGGTTGTTTGTGACTGCGGGGTTCCGTGTTGATGATAATGAGGATTTCGGAATGCATGTGACGCCGTCGTGGTCCATTGCCTACCTTATTCCTCAGACTGGCACGAAGCTGAAAGGCGGATTTGCTGAAGGGTTCCGCGCCCCTAACTTCAACGAGTTATTTTTTCCGGATTTTGGCAATCCTAATCTTGGACCGGAGACAAGCAGTGAATGGCATGTTGGCTTTGAACAGAG
The DNA here is from genome assembly GCA_050185455.1 of Binatia bacterium. GTDB lineage: Bacteria > Desulfobacterota > Binatia > Bin18 > Bin18 > SYOC01. The sequence goes on from JBFWZL010000202.1 coordinate 9,701, forward strand.
CGCATGGAACTCTCGCGTTTCGCTCGAAACAGTCTATTTCAGCCGTCGTGTGAAGGGACTTATCGAAGGGGTGCTCGTTGATCCCGATAATTTTATCTTCTTAGCGCAAAACAAAGGACGAGCCGATGTCCAAGGCGTGGAGGTGATTCCTGTATTGCGATTGTCGCCGCGCTGGAACACGAGTGGTTACTTCACGTTTCTTGACTTCGATACCACGGACGGGCGTCTGCTGCGCCGTCCGCGCACCCATGGGACGGTACAACTCAATTACCAAGCTCCTCTTTTGCATAGGGGTGATGATCTTCTCAATGTCTATCTGAGCGTGAAGGTTGTCGGAGACAGAAATGATATTGATCCGCGTCAGGGAAGGCCGGGCACGAACCCGATGTTTGCGCGGACGGATGTCGCGATTTCCTATTTGTTACCTCCATGGCGGGGGCCGTTTCCGCGCGTGACGATTTACGGGAAGATCGAAAACCTTTTTGATCGAAACTATCAAGAAGTGTTGGGATTTCGCTCTCCGCCCCTGAACTATTTGGTGGGTATACGTGCTACTTTCTAAATTCTGAATCCAGAGTAGATTCTTGGAAAGGAAAATCAGCGAATTTTGTCACTGCTAAAAAGCTTGTGTCGACGATAAGGTTCTGAGGATTTTATGAAACTGCTGAAGTGTCTCACACTGTTGCATTCAAGAGAGTAGCGGGAAACTTGCGCTCCATGCGGGTGTCTTGAGTTGTCCTGAGGGCCATGCGAGAGATAAGGGCGCGTTGAATGGAGATTCACTTCATGAGTTGGGAAGCAGTTTTTACTTTTTCGCTAATTGCCGTTGGGATTATTGTTCTTATTCGGGACATCTTTACCCCGGACCTTATCTTTCTGGGTATTCTCGCGTCTCT
>JBFWZL010000203.1:0-10580 GCA_050185455.1 Binatia bacterium
CATTCGTACAAGCCAAGTCGTCAAGCGATATGACGGATTGAAAAGATTTGGCGCGCGGCACCTCTTTGCCGAGATTGAAGGTTGCATTGAAATCACATCCACGATTGGTGTTTTCAATGCCGTAGAGAGCAGCGTTAGGAGTGAAACGCACGCCTGGGGGAAAATGTACGCCACTGATGAAACGAACCGTACGAGACGACAAGGGCGCCTGATTGTTACTAAAAAAAGCAGCGGTGCGGGCAAGAGACACCGCCACCTCAACTGCATCCTGTTCTTGACCCTGGACAAATACATTTTCCCGTAGGAAATTTCCGGGTGCGGTCAGTGGCGCGTTTAGTTTGCGAAAGACGCCGAGGATATTACCGACCCGATCAACCACCGCCACCGTCATCGGCAAATCGAGTGCTTTTGCCGTATTCTCAATCACCGTACGGACTTCATTCGCGCACAATCGCCCAGCGTCTCGCAACGGCGTGGCCGGATCACAGCCTTCCGTTTGCAGGATCGACATCACGGAATCGAGAGAATTCTTCAAGGCGTCAATAGGAAAGGCAACTCGAACATCTCCTTCCCCAGACTGCGCGAAGGCTATTTGCCCTCCAACCAGAAAGATCACGAAGGACCAGGTGAGGAAAAACCGTCGAGGATATCGTGCTGCTTGTGTCCTCATACCCCCTCTTCTCTCTATGCCCGACGTGGAGCATTTACGGCCGCCCCCGCTCGGGAGTTGTTGTCGACTTCCGCCCCTGCGGTATCCCTTCGGTCAGCGCTCGCGGCACGGTAAAGGGGCCGTTCCAATCCACAGGCCCAGTCTTCTTATGATAGAGATGACACTCTACACAATCCGTCGATGCCGTCAATTGTCTCTGCACATCTTGTTCTTGTTGCCCACGGTGGCACTCACGGCACATTTGAATCCCCGGCAGTAGGATATCCGCCGTTTTCTTGCTATTGAAAGCGTCTGAATGGCACGAGTCACACCCTAACATACGGTGCGCTTTGTGTGCAAACCGCGCATGGGGGAGCCAGTCGATAAGAATGGCGGTCTTCACAATTTGTGGGAGCGGCCCTTGCCCTCGCGCCACCCCGTGGCATTTACGACAGCCAGCTTTGCTGCCCGTGTCGTAAAGAAACCGCTCGGCTCTCATCATACTTTCGGTGGCCCCGGGAGAAGGATTTATTGGAGAAACAGAAGGAACCGGACGGGTTAATCTTCTCGGGCGCTCCGACGGAGCGGCTGGAGGGGGAGTCTCACGACGCTGGGAAAAGGTTAACAGCAGAAACCCTCGAACAGTTTCTGGGTCCCCATGCGGAGCAACCTGCTCCGGAACGCCAAAGGTCAAGGCGTGGCACTCTTTACAATGTGACTCATATGAGACCGGTTTCATGAACTCGCCATCCGCGTCAGGCGAGTGACAGTTTTTGCACGTCAATTTTTCTGATTGCTTGGATTCCTTAGGCACTTTGAGACAAGGAGTGGAATCTGCCGAGGCTTCGGACTGCTTATCCTGCGAATTTTGTGAACAGGGGGCAAGAAGATGTTTTTCATGGGGAAAAATAAGGGTCGTACGGTCAGCCTTTCGTGCATTAGTCGTGTTGAGACGAACTCGGTCCGGGCGTGTTCCCTGTCCAACCGACACCGCAAATTCCGGATGATCCTGCACGAAATCCGTCACTTTCGCGGCAAACCGTGAAGCGACATCTCCTTTGGTCGGCAATTGCGCATGACATTCCACACACGATTCGTTACGCACTTGAGCCAATTTCTCTTTTCCTTGATGTTCCTGATGGCAAGACCGACAAGGCGGTGTGAAGGCTTGCAGTTCGTTGTGGGGAGGCTCGAAATGACAGGTGAGACACCGCTTATCAGGAGCCCCTTGATATTTTTCGTGGCACAGCTCGCATTGCTGACCAAACAGTGCATGGGCAGTCGATACGGACTCGGTCTTCAGTGGTGGGGGTTGCTCGGCCGCGTATGTTGCAGTCGCAGAAAAAACGAGGCCGAGCAGGAAAAGGAGCATTATGAACCATTGACGCCTCAATAGAGTACAGAGGTCTCTCAAGATAGTCGTAAGCGTCTGTTTTTCCAACGTCTTCCCCTACTCTCCCCACGGCGGATCAGACTGACTTCCATCAGACTGTGCCCTGACGCTTCTACAATCAAAGCACAGACTATGGGCATTTATATAAGAGAGGACAAGGGAAAATCAAGTTTTCATTCGGCTCGTGTTTTTTACATAGGGAAAGCTTTTCCCATGTCCTACCCTTCTTCAGGGATTTCTATGGTCACGAGTTCAATCCCGATCTTCTTGAGCCAGTCGTTGGGGGGCTCGGCGCCAAGGAGTGCAAAGATGTTGTCATTTTCTAGTTCTTGTGTCTTCTCCTGAACCTTCAAGGTGACTTTCCGGTCGGCGATCGCAGTCACGCTTGAATTGAACAAAATGGTCACTCGCCCCGCCTTTTCCTGTTCGGCAATCCTTTCAGCATTACCTAGGGAAATACGTGAAAATTTCTCTTGTCGATAAGACACAGTGACTGTCGTTCCTGGCTGCTTTGCCAGGGCTATTGCTGATTCAACCGCACTATTGCCGCCCCCTACCACCAAAACTTTTTTCCCCTGAAAGTCAGCCGGCTGCGAAAGGTTATAGAGCACTCTGGGAAACTCTTCTCCGGGTACGCCCAGTTTCCGCGGGTTGCCGCGATTACCGACCGTGATAATGACATACGCGCCTTCGTAGCTGCCTTTGGTCGTTGTCACACTGAACAGACGCTCTTGCTTCTTCACCTCCAGCACTTCTTCCCGCTCATTGATTTGCAGCCCCTGCTCACGGATGATTTTCTCCCACATAGCAATGAGCTTTTCTTGTTCTATGACATCTGGCATGTACAGCAACCCGTACTGTGACATGAGCAAAGGATTTCCTTCCGATGGCTTATCCCGGGGGAAATCCTGGATCGTACTGGCAACCGTGGTCCGCTCGAATAATGCATAGCGGAGATTCTTGCGCTGGGCTTCCAGAGCGGCGCACAACCCCGCAGGTCCAGCACCAACGATAATGACATCATACTGTGCGTCCGCAATTGGCGGTTTCCGGTCAGCTATATAGCGCGCTACGGTATCGCCTTGGTTGATCGCCTTTTTAATCAACCCGCCGCGACCAGTAACGTCACCGGCCAGAAACAACCCTGGAATGTTGCTCTCGTAGCGCTCGTCCGTTTTCGCGCACAGGATTTTTTTCGTCACCGGTCCCGGAGTGACGCGAATAGAGACGGGCTCTGTCGGGCAGCCATCTTGACAGATGCGACAGCCTTCTTGGGCCTTACAACGGTCCGGATTGACGACCGAAGACACATGTCCATGTTTACTCTTCGGCTCTTCTCTAGAAGCCAAGACCTCAGCAGGACAATTCCGCCAGCAGTTACTACAGCCAATGCAGGTCAATTCGTTGATTTGCGGAAATGCAAAGACTTCTCCTCCCCCAGCGGGCGGCTTCGCGATAGGAACCTCCTCCCGGACGAGCGGGGCATCCGCCTTCGCTAACCACTCGCGTACAATCCGGGCATCGGCATAAGTATAGACACTCAAACCGACAACCATGACAAAGAGCATCAGTAACACATTGTCAAAGGTCAGCTTGCTTACCCAGCCGGCTGTCAGGGGAGACACCGACGCATAGGTATGGTGCGACCCATGGCAACCGAGACAGGTAAGGGTAGCCTGTGGGTGTCGCTTATTTTCTTCTACATGGCACTTGTAGCATTCATTCATTGACACCGGGTATGCTTCGGCAGAGCGCAACACGGGCAGGTATTGCGTCTCGGTCAATACGATACGGTGACACTGTTCGCAGGCTGAGGACTTTAGATTGTGGCTCTCGTGGGAAAAATTGACATAACGAATTCTCGAGCGTACTCGTGTGACGCCGCCATCCTGACGGGTGTGACACTTCCCACAGTCCCCAGAAGCTTTGGACTTCACCGCCACCTGTGGATCAGGATCGACAACCCATTGCTTATGACAGTCAATACATTGAGTATGGCCGGGGAAAGCGATATCCCCTTCAATCAATGCCGCAGAAGGTCTCTGGCGTGCTTCTTTAGGCGCCTGTAGATGACAAGCAGTACAGGCCAGCTTGTCCTGCTCGTTCTTGGCGATATCGCGATCATGTTTGGCGTGGCCATAACGCAGGCCAGATTCTTGCGCGTTATTGTCACGGAGCCACGCTTCTCGCGCTTTTTCTATAGGAGAAGACGGTTGCACTTTTAGCGGATTGACGACCCTCCCGCTCGCCGACGGTACCGCCTCTGCCGCCAGAAAAACTTTCCGGTAATACGCCTCTAAAGGACGATCCTGGAAGCGACGAGTCTGAATTCCTTCGCTATGGCATTTCCAACAAAAGGTGGCGTTCTCGCTCTTGTAGTCCATGAATGCAAAACGAACACCTCTTCCCGTCGCGCCGGCAACACTATCCTGGGTGCCGGCAATATCAAAATCCCGCCCTCGATGTTCAGTGTGGCAACTGACACAGTTATTCTGCGCGAGAGCCGGATCGGAGCGAAAATACTCGCGCCTTTTTCTCTCGGGTTTGATGTGACAGGTCACACATGCATCATCAACAGATTGTACTCCCCACGGCGAGTGGCAGGTGGCGCATTCGTTCTGCCATTCCGCGTGTCCTTTTACCACATCTCCACCAGAAAAAGGGACGGGACGACCAGTCAACAAAAACCCATACGAACTCACCACGCCGATCAACATAAGGAGAAGCGTCGCCCAGTGTCGAACAGTTCCCGGAATCGTAAAGGGCCGGAGATTAACGCCTTTTTGTTTTTGAATTTTCGCCAGTCGTTTCTTAAACGCCGCGGATTGGGACTGCACGGCTTCGGTCTGAGGGCCCCCCTGTGAAGCAGATTCCTGGGCGTCTGCAAGTTGCGGTTCTCCAGAGGGTGAAGACAAGGGGGAAGCCGGCGGCGTAACAAACAGAGTGGGATTGTCCGCGAGAGGGAGCTCAACTTTCAACACCGTATTAATAATGCGGATCTCATCGCCATCCGCGAGTGTGACTTCACGCACCCGCGTTGCACCCTTGTTGATAAAGGTGCCGTTGGTGCTGTTAGCGTCGATGAGTATACAACCTGTCGCCTCCCGTTTGATAGAAAAATGCTCGCGTGAAGCGTTCGGTTCACGCACGCGGAAATCAACCTTCTGCCCACGGCCGACCGTGAAGGTCTGTCCCTGCGGTGGAGGAGAAAAAACGGCGCCCGCATCCTCTCCTTGGATCACTCGGAGGGTAATCCAAACGCCGGGCTCTCCCAGAGAACTTGGTTTTTGTTGATCTTCACGAGACGTATTGGATTTTTCAACAACCGTGGGAGCATCGCCCTTGTGGCTTTCCGGCAACGTTTCGGCGGGAACCGAAAACACCTGGGAGTGGCGAGCGCTGCGCAGCGGCGACGTGAGAGTGAAGACGACCTTTTTATCCCCGTCCATTGTTGACACGAGGGTCGCACTAGTCGGGTCATCGGTTGAAAACGCGCTGGAGGAGAGTTCGACTCGTAACTGGGTCTGCCCGATGTAGATGATATCTCCATCTGAAAGACCAGTCGCACGAAAAATCCGCTCGGTTGGAGAACGAAGAAACGTGCCATTCCCTGTTTCTTTATCGTATAGACAATATCCGTCGCCTTCACGCTCAATCACGGCATGGACCCGAGACGCCCGCGCGTCATGGAGCACCAAGTCGCACGTCTCCGAGCGTCCGATCGTGAACGCATCTTTCAACGGCGAATACACCTTCCCGTGATCTGGTCCGCTCACCACCGAAATGACAATAGGAACAGCAGACGGCATAACCGCCTTCACTGGCTCTGGCCCAACCGTCGGCGGTTTAATGTCCGAAGCGATTCTTTCTTGTGAGTGCGCGCCCTCCCGCTGCGGTTGATCAGGGAAGAGTTCAATTTGCAGACGCGTGGTAGCCCCCAAGAATACCTCGGAAACCGCCTCCAGGGGCTGCGGAGTGGTGATGCGATTCCGCGGCTCAGTCAAGAAAGTCCCGCTTGCGGTGTCCAGGTCAGTTAAGACGAAACGGTCCCCGCGGCGGGTGATGGTGCAGTGTTGTTTACCTACATAAGGATCATGAAGAATGACCTGACACACGCGGCTTCGCCCGATGACAACAGTGTCACCTTCAGGAGTGAACACCGCGCCCGCGTCGGGTCCGGCAAGGATGGTGAGTCTCATCACGGTCAGCACCCTATCAGTAGTAAAAGATCGAAACGATATGAATCACTGAAAAAATCATTAACCCGGCGGAAAGCGGAATGTGCAGTATCAGCCAAGCCTTCAATAAATACTCGTAGCGCAACTGCGGATAGAGAACGATCTCCAGCTTTTCTTTATCGAAGAGAAGACTGGTCATCTTCAGAAAATCTTCGTGTTCGGTCCCGGGGATTTTTGCGACTCCTTCTTTGAGCCGAGTGGGACGATCAAAGTCGCGGTCGAGCTTTGCCGGCCCCCATAACCAGCGCACGGAAGGGGCCAAGCTGATGCCCGGGATAGCCTGTTCGTATTGGCAGATTTCGCGGAAACGTTGCGACTTTTGCTCGACAATCTTTGCCAGTTCCTTGGTTACTTCCTCCAGTTCCATGCGCAGCTCTTCCGGTGTTCGCTTGACCCGGTCTTCTATCCGAGTCAGAGCCGGAGGCACAACCCGATAGATGAAGTAGCCCACGACTCCGGTGATCACTACCCCCGCGAGAAAAAGAAACGCGACAGTCGCAACAAGATTGCCAAAGCGGAATCCCGCATGGGTTACAATCAATAAGAGAGAAAGACTTCCCAGCATGAGATGCCAGTAGTACCACACCTCCAATCGTCCAACCCACTCTCGTCGTTCTATGGTGAGTTGTAACTGTTGACCGCGTCTGCCCGAGAGGCGGACCCGAATATGTCGCGCCACCTTATGCTCCGAGAGAATCTTCTTCGCTTCCTGGCGAATTTCTTTCCTATTCTCTTGCGGATTGCGCTGCACCCGATGCTGCAAAGCCTGGAGCTTCTTAAACGCCGCATCTTCACGCGTTCTCAGCTCCTTACGCACGCCAGCGTCCACGCTGATGCGGCTCATGGCGCGAGTGAGGAAACGTCGGCGTACGCTGTAGAGCAAGGCGCCGACCATAGCGGCGAAGCCCAGAATGCCGAGAAAGAGCCCGTGAGGGGTCCGACCAGATGGTCCACCGAGCACACTCGCCGCATACTTCCAGTAGTAAGCGAGTATCAGAACAGAAGCGAGCAGCGAGTAAACAAAGAACCAGCGCGCGTTAGACATGACGAAGTGACAATCTTTGACTCTTACTACCTGCCGTGCTTGGCAATGATGCGGTCGAGCTCATCGGCGCGATAGCGTTTGATCGCTTGCGTCGGACAATTGTTGACACAGGCAGGAAAGAGATGACCCTTATCCAAATCACATTTGACGGGAATTTCTTTGAGATAGGGACGGTGTTCGAGTTCTTTGATGACCGGCTTCTTTTCGCTTTTGTCCAATTTTTCGAGTAAAAAATTCATCGCGGTTGGTCGAGCCGGCTGACCAAGTTCCTCCGTATCAACCATAATGATGTTGCCATAGGGACACCGCTCAGCACATGAGCCGCACCCGATACAACTTTCCGTAAAATAGATGTCGCCATCTTTATCCCGCTTGATCCCACCCGACCGGCACAACAGACAGACAGGATCTTGACAGAAACGACATGCCGTAGGCAAGAGAATTTCCTCAAACACCACACCCTTGCGAATCAAACGGGAGATCCCGTCCTCGTGCGCAGCCGCGCAGGCTTTGACACAGTTGTCGCAGCGGATGCACAGTGTCTCATCGATGGCGAGGACGTCCAGATTGGGCATGACCTCCGCCTTGAAGTCTTGCTGCAAGCCAATGAAAGTCACCTGAGCCGCCATATCCGCGTCAAGCCGCTGCACGATATTCATTCCCTGTACATCTTTCCGCGCCTCAGGGTGAGCGTTGACGAGAGTCCGGAACTTGCCGCCGGGGATCACTATGGTTTCAGTCTTGCTCATGGCGGTTGCAGTCGCAGAACGAGGGGCTCCAGTTAACACCCCCATTTCGCCAAAGCCGTCGCCTTCTCCCAAGTAACCTAGAATTTTTTGCTGCCCCTTACTTTCTTTGGAAATCCGTACAAACCCTTGATGGATCACGTGCACATCGTCGGCGACATCATTTTCTTTGAAGATGACGGTCCCGACGCCAAAAATCTTTGTCGTCACCTCATGAGTAAGCTGGTTGATCTCTTGCTCTGAACTAAAACGCAGGAGAGGAACGCGGCGCAGCAGCGCGTGACAGGCGTGTTTCCAGTAGGCTTGCCTGATCTGCTGACCAAAGCTTTCCTGGTTCACCTCAAGGTCCTGTACGATAAACTGTGGAACCAGGAGCAAAAGCGACGGCGCGAGCGTTTCTGCCGAGAACAGGTGCGCATTCATGGACAGCACGGACATTTCTCCAAAAAAGCCCTCTGGACCTGGACGCACGTCTTCTAACGTCACCGTCTCCTGTCGGTCCGCATCCACCGAGATGTTCATGCTTGTGCGTACGGCGCCGCGTAAGAGCATGACCAGATGTTCGCCGAAGCTTCCTTCCTGAAAAATGATCGTCCCGGCTGGCGCCTCGTAGAATTCGGCCTGCTCAATCAGCGCATCTCTCACGAACACAGTGCGTTTCAGTACATCCCCGGTTGAAGACACACCCGGCCGCGCTTCGATAAGTTTCTCCAGAACATCACCAAAGAGAGGAAGGACCGTGAAGTAGTCCAGCTTTTCCGGAACGGAAGGTTGTACTATCCGAGGTTTGCTTCCACTTGGATGAAAAAATAGCGGCCGATGTTCAGTCGCGGATTCCAATAATGCCATAATCGTAGCCCCAATAAAGCAAAGCGCCCCAGTGATACCATGGTCACCTGTGAATATCCAGAAGACGGACAGGCAGCGGATAGGAAAGAATCCCTGTCATGTCCATCATCTCTTTTTTCCAGAATGAGGCGGACTCTTTTCTTAAGGTACGCAGTCTTGAGCGATCTAGATGGATAGGCAGGCGTCGCCGCCTATACGCAGAGCACACCAAGACGTGGGTCGCACCATCGGCCTTCTGAGCTGAGAGAAAATCTACCTGAGCATCACAAAAGTTTTTCCTCTGTGGCTTGCGCTGTATGGGCGCGCTCACGCCAGTCGAGTGCTTCGGCATTGGCTGGGTCCAGTTTCAGCACGGCTTCAAACTCGTGCATGGCGTCGGGATATTCGCCGCGGTCCATGTATTTCTGCCCAATCTGCAGATGATCATTGATTGCCTGCGCCACCTGTGAGTCTAGCGGCTTTGGTGTGGACGGTTGGAGTGAAGACGGCGTCTTTATGACCTCAGGTACAACAATTCTTGCCGGTAGCTGTGTCATTCCCCAAAATATCGCTACCCCTAGCGGGACGAGACCAAGCAGCGCCCAACTGCGCCAGGATCTTCTGTCAATGCGCTGATCACGGTTCCGTAACGGCTTCTCTTGTACAGGAGGAGGAGCTTCAGGTTCTTTTTTGACCTCCTTCTCCGCAGGTTGTATCTGTACAGTTTGTTCTTCACGTGGGAGAGCGGGCGGAAACAGAGCGGTGGTTACGGTTGGTTCAGTATCTTCCGTGAACGGCGCCGACCGCAGCGCGGCGATAATCATCTGAATATGCTGGGGACGCTGGCTCGGCTGTTTCTCCAAAGCGTTCATGATGAGTTGTTCAAGCGCGGCAGGCGTCTCCGGTCGCAGGCTGCGCAGCGGTGGCGGCGCCTCATGGACATGTTGGAATTTGACTGCCTCAGCAGTTGGCGCTAAAAACGACGGCTTCCCAGCCAGCATTTCGTACACCACAATCCCCCAGGAATAGAGATCCGAGAGTTCACTGTACTGTCCGTATTGGATCGACTCCGGCGCCATATACTGTGGCGACCCGATTATCGCACCGCTATGAGTAATCTGCATCCACGTTTCCGGATCGAGGGCCTGGGCAATGCCGAAGTCTAGTATTTTGAGCGCCTCGCCTTCCGCTCCGTCCCACACCTTAATGTTTTCCGGTTTAATGTCGCGGTGAATAATCCCGCTGCGATGCGCCTCACGTAAGCCTTCGGCAATCTGTAGACCGAGTGCAACCGCTCGTTGTACCGGCAGTGGACCAGTCATGATCTGCCGCAATGTCGGTCCAGCAAGATATTCCATGACAATGAACAAGCCGCCATCAGGCAGCTCACCGGAATCATAGATATCAACCACACGAGAGTGATCGCGCAGTGTCGCGAGTTGGTGGGCTTCACGCCGGAAGCGCTCCAAAAACCCGACATCCTGAGCGAAGTGAGGGAGTAAGACCTTGAACGCTACAGGTCGCTCAATGAGACCGAGTTGGTGGGCAAGGTAGACTTTTGCCCATGCCCCCTTTCCCCAACTCCCGCACGATGCGGTAACGCCCCTGGATGTCCTGGCCGATCAAGGGATCAGATTTTGTGGCTTCGCTAGCACTCATTGTTTTCTTCACTCAGGACTAT
>JBFWZL010000204.1:0-10568 GCA_050185455.1 Binatia bacterium
TTTTATGTTCTCCCCGGCCCCTTCTACCATGGACGAACTCTCCCATTTTTCTCATACGGACGCCCAGACGAATGCTGCCAGCATTCCTTCAACGCCAGGAGAAATTGAACTACAGCAAGAAGAGTGGGAGCGGGATACTCCGCCGCTCTCACCGCTTCCCGGTGAAGACTGGCGAAAGCTGTATGAAGAAGCTAGTGCATTCTACGCTCGTGGCCAGTATGCGGCTGTAGTGGAAATCTTGCAAACTATACGCTGGAAAGAAAGAGATGAAGCTCTTTTCTCCAGCCCGTTACGCCAGCAAGTCATGGCGTTATTGGCGCGCGCCCATGCGAACCAAGGGCAGTTGACTGAAGCTCAAGCCTGGTGCGAACAAGCGTTAGCGATCAATAAATTTGACCCCGGGCTGTACTATCTGCACGCTACGATCCTCCTTGAATGTGGACAAGAAACCGAGGCGCGTTCGTCCTTGACTCAAGCGTTGTATCTCGATCACCGCTTCGTTTTGGCGCACTTTACCCTGGGAAACTTGGCGCGCCAGCGCAGAGAGTTCAAGGAGGCTGAGAAGCATTTCGAGAAAGCCTTGACTCTTCTCCAACGTTACCGCTCCGAAGACATCTTACCAGAATCGGAAGGAATGACAGCGGGAAGATTGGCGCAAATCATCGGGGACATGAGCAAAAGGGGATAAACGATGAAACGAGAACCGCTCCAAGACAGCAAAACGTTTGCGCCTCACCAAGAACTCGAAGCGCCTCTGGCGGAAAAAGCATGGGGAGGACCGGGTAAAGAGTCGACGTTCACGCCCAGACAAACGCAACAGATTCTGCGCGAACGCGCACGCATCTTAGCGAAAGAAACCACGCAAGACGCCGCGCAGCAAGAAGAGACACTGCGCGTGGTTGAATTTTCCCTGGCGCGCGAACGCTATGCTGTGGAGGCTGTGTTTGTGCGCAGTGTGCAACAAGCGCCACAGTTGACGCCGCTTCCTTGTACTCCAGCCTTCGTGCTTGGGATCATGAATGTTCATGGACGTATTCTTTCTGTTGTGGACCTGCGAACCTTTTTTGATCTGCCTCCCATTTCTACGGCGCATCGAGAGGCGGTCGTCATTCTACGGACAGGGAAGCTGGAACTCGGAGTGCTCATCGACGAGGTGCTTGGTTCGTGGCTGCTTCCTGTGAAGTCGGTAAAGGCGGTCGCTCCTGGACGATTTGGCATCCGGCGCGAATATTTGCGGGGAATCGTGGACGAACGGGTTATTGTTCTCGATGTCGAAAGAATTTTGTCTGACAAGCGGATGATTGTCGGCGGCGACGAAGTAGAGCTCTAGGGAGTTTCGTACACGACAAGGATTAGAAGCATATAGAAAAGCGAGGAATGTGGCAATGCAACGCATGATCGAACACGCTGTCGAATACGCCATGAAGCGCATGAAGGTTTGGCAAAAGCTCGGCTTTCTCGGGCTTGTCTTTTTGATTCCGTTGGCGATTTTTTCCTACAAAATGGTCGTCTCTATGCACGCGATGGGCATCGGTTTCGCGCAGCAAGAAAGAGTGGGCATGGAGTACCTCACTCCCGTCTACACGCTGCTGGAAGACTTGCAGCAACATCGCGACGGCGCGGCGGCGTTTCTGAACGGTGAGGCGGGATTCGCTGAACGAGTAGTGGGGAAACGAGGAGAAGTGCTCGCCGACCTCCGGCTGATTGACATCCTCGATCAGCAACTTGGAGGCACGTTACAAACAACCGATCGTTGGCTCGTGCTCAGGAAACGCATAGCGCAGCTCGTAGAAGCTACTTCATCTGATAAGGCGCAGGAAAATTTTCAGCGGCATACGGCGCTCATTGAGGAGCTGCTGTCGTTCATGGTGTATATCGGTGATCAGTCAAAGTTAGTCTTAGATCCTGATCTGGACAGCGCCTACCTCATCGACCTGTTCGTGCGAAAAGCGCCACAATTTTCTGAGTCCTTGAGTCAAGCGCGCGGGCTCGGCGCGGGTATCGCCGCGCGGAGAAGCAAGACCGACGACGAACGGCTTCAGTTGAGCAAAGTGAACGCCTTTATCGAAGTGCGCGCCCAGGAGATTCGCCAGGAGATTGAGAAGGCGATTGCATACAATCGTCAATTGACTGCGAGGCTCGAACAGTTCGGTAAGACGCTTTTTGCTGATGACGGACGACTCGTCAGCGCTCACACCCGCCAGTTGCTGAATGGTGGAAACGTGACGGTTCCGGTAGAGGAATATTTTGATAACGCAACGACGGCGATGGCTCTGAGCTTTGATCTGGCTCGCCAGGTCGGTCCTGCACTCGATCACTTGTTACGAGTGCGCGTCAACCGGCTCACCTGGGAGCTGTATTCCGTGGGTCTATGGATTTTTGTAGGTATTATCGTAGTGGCGCTTATTGGCTTAGTGGTCGTACGGAATATCACCGCTCCACTACAAAAAGTTGTGAAAGTTGCCGAACAAATCGCTTACGGTGATCTTTCGGTGACCGTGCCGACCGAGGATCGGAAGGATGAATTCGGCGTCTTGCTGCATTCATTTCAGCGTATGGTGCAGGCTCTGCAGAACGTAGCTACAGTGGCGGAACGTATTGCACAGGGCGACCTCACCGTCGTGGTGCGCCCACAATCCCATAAAGACACGATGGGAAACGTGCTCTCTAAGCTTGTGCAAAACCTGCGAGAGATTACCTCACAAATTCAAAATGGCGTCGGTCTTCTGAATTCAACGACGAATCAAGTTCTCGCCGCGACTGCTCAAGTCGCGGCTGGAGCGACGCAAACCGCTTCCGCCGTGACACAGACGGCGGCGACGGTGGAAGAAGTGAAACAAACCTCGCTAGTCGCTAGCCAAAAGGCCAAGAACGTCGCGGAGAGCGCTCAGATGACGGCTCGCGTTTCTCGGACTGGGGAACAGTCTGTGGAAGAAGCGATCAATCGCATGACCCGGATTCGCGAACAAATGGAATCGATTGCCGATAGCGTTATTAAGCTAGGCGAACAGAGTCGGGCGATCGGTGAGATTATTATGTCAGTTCACGATCTGGCGGATCAATCGAACCTGTTAGCAGTCAATGCCGCCATTGAAGCGGCCAACGCCGGTGAGCATGGGAAAGGGTTCTCTGTGGTTGCTCAGGAAGTGAAGATGCTGGCTGAACAGTCGAAGCAGGCGACGGCGCAAGTGCGTCTGATCCTCAGTGAAATTCAGAAGGCGACAAACGTCGCCGTGATGGTGACCGAACAAGGAACGAAAGCGGTGGAAGCAGGGGTCGCGCAATCTCTGGAAGCCGGCGGTTCGATTCGCGTCCTGGCTAAGAGCATGGCGGAAGCGGTGCAAGCAGTGGTGCAGATTGCGGCCTCAAGCCAACAACAAGCCTTGGGCATGGACCAGGTCGCCATCGCTGTCGAGAGTATTAAAGAAGCGAGCAACCAAAACGTCACCAGCATGGGCCAAGTCGAAAAAGGTATGCAGCATATGCATGAACTTGGGCAACGGCTTCAGCAGGTTGTCGGACGCTACAAACTCAACGGCGCGACTGCATAAGCGAAAAGGGACTTATTATGGAGACGAAAGACGCGGCTCTGTTAGTCAAGTTACGGGAGCTGTTTGCGATTGAGGCGCAAGAGCATTTACAGGCGATTACGGCGGGGTTGCTGGAACTGGAGAAACCTCTAGAGGCGGCGCGGTATGCGGAGGTGATCGAGACGCTGTATCGCGAAGTCCACACGCTGAAGGGCGCGGCGCGGGCGGTGAATTTGGCGGAGGTGGAGACGATCTGTCAGGTGGCGGAGAGTGTGTGTGCGGCTCTGAAACGGAGAGAGTTTGGGGTGTGGCCGGAATTGTTTGATACACTGCATCGGGCGATGGATGTAGTGCGGCAGTTGAGCGCGACGCCGGAGGAGACGAAGAGCAGAGCGCCAATCGAGTTAGTGAAAGAGTTAGAGGGCTTAGAAGCGCAGGGACACGCTCGCGCGGCGGAGAGAACAGCTCCTTCCTCAGTTGTTGCCCTTTCGGTTGACTTCCCTCTCCTTCCCGAAGAATCAGTAGAAGAACATCCTCTCATTACTCCGAGGAAAGAACAGGATGCTCTGTTAGTCAAGTTACGGGAGCTGTTTGCGATTGAGGCGCAAGAGCATTTACAGGCGATTACGGCGGGGTTGCTGGAACTGGAGAAACCTCTAGAGGCGGCGCGGTATGCGGAGGTGATCGAGACGCTGTATCGCGAAGTCCACACGCTGAAGGGCGCGGCGCGGGCGGTGAATTTGGCGGAGGTGGAGACGATCTGTCAGGTGGCGGAGAGTGTGTGTGCGGCTCTGAAACGGAGAGAGTTTGGGGTGTGGCCGGAATTGTTTGATACACTGCATCGGGCGATGGATGTAGTGCGGCAGTTGAGCGCGACGCCGGAGGAGACGAAGAGCAGAGCGCCAATCGAGTTAGTGAAAGAGTTAGAGGGCTTAGAAGCGCAGGGACACGCTCGCGCGGCGGAGAGTAGGACTTCCGCTACGACTTATGAAGAAGAATCCTCACGAGGCGATAAGCAGGACGAGCCACAATTTCAAGAAGAACCGGTAGAGGCGCCTTCTCCTCGAAGAGCGGAAACGCTGCTGTCGGCGGAAGCTTCTCCGGCTACGGAGACAGAAACTTCCGAACCGAGTACGACCAAGAAACGTCGCCGAGCATCAGTGGCTCCGCGAAAAACCTCTCCGAAAAAACCTCGTGCTTCTAAAAAGAAAATCGTTACCGCCAAGCAAGAAACGAATGGAACAAACGGAGAGAATGTCCAGATTGCTGAACAGGGAAGAAACGAGGAGGCGGAGGCTATTCTTTCAGAATCCCTAACGTTATCCGCAACAAAAGGACTTTCCCAACCCGTTTCTTCTACGGGAGTCCAGACTCAAGAACTCGAAGACCCAACCGTTTTGTCTGGCGCCCACTCGCTGTCATCGGAAGCGGAACAGGTCCCTCAAAGAACGCACCGACCGGATGAAAGGTTTTCGGTTGCGGTTGAAGAGTCAGCGATGGAAGACCCCTCGCAGAGGGAGATGCTGGCACGACTACGCAGCATTTTTGCTCTTGAGGCGGAAGAATATCTCCAAACCATTACGAATACCGTGCTGACCCTGGAGCACGAGCAAGATAAAGAGAACGAGAAAGTCCAGCTAGAAACTCTATTCCGTTGCATACATTCCCTCAAAGGCGCGGCGCGAGCCGTCAACTTTCGGGAAATCGAAGAGATTTGCCAGGTTGTAGAAAGTGTTTGTGCTGCCCTCAAGCGGAAAGAATTTTCCCTATGGCCGGAGTTTTTCGATGCTTTCCATCGCGTCATGGATGCCGTACGGCAACTCAGTACAGAACCTGAAGGACGGGCACAGGCTCCCATTGTTGACATTGTAGCCGAAGTGACCAAACTGGAAACACAGGGACGCGAACGCGCCGGGGAAACTCAATCCCTCTCCGTGCCGCCTATGGAGTTCACGCCGGTTGCAACTCCTGAAACCTGGGAGCAAATGACGCAACCTGATCTTTCTGGCAGCACGTTTGGGCAAGACATTGCCGAGGACGAGTCGCTTAGCGCGGAAGAAGAAACGACCGCGCTTTCACCTGAACGCATGCAGGAACTGTTTGATGCACCCTCGTCCGTGGTCGCTTTGACCGAGCCGGAAAAAAGCGCCTCCGTCAAAGGGAAAGGGTCGGAGATGAAAAAGGCGATTTCGTCGACGGACGTGGTTCGCGTCGAAACCGCAAAGTTAGACTCCTTGTTCCTCCAGGCAGAGGAGATGCTGGCGGTCAAGCTGAAAACGAACATGCACGCTTCTGAACTCCGTGGGCTGGCCGCGATGCTCGAGGCCTGGAAACGGGAATGGGCGCTGGTTCACACGGACATTCGTAAAACCCAACGCATACTGGAAAAAGAAGAAAACCGCGACTCGCGGGATCCTCTCTATGAGCAAGCTGCGAAACTTATAGATTTTCTCGACTGGACCCACGCGCACTTTAAAACGGTCGACAAGGCGCTGACGAAAATTGCTAAAGTGGTGATGCAGGACCAGCAATCGCTTGGCGGCATGGTGGACATCTTGCTTGAAGAAGCCAAGAAAGTCTTGATGCTGCCCTTCTCGTTCGCTCTTGAGGTGCTGCCGAAAATGGCGCGCGATCTCTCTCGTGCTCAGGGGAAGGAAGTGGAGTTTGTCCTGCAAGGCGGAGATATTGAAGTTGATAAAAGGATTCTAGAAGAGATTAAAGATCCGCTGATTCACATTTTACGTAACTGTATTGATCACGGCATCGAGAGCCCAGCCGAACGTGAGCGACGACAGAAACCGCGATGCGGCTCCATTGTTGTTGCGATCTCACCAGGAGATGGTAACTCGGTGGAGGTTGTTGTTCAGGATAATGGAGCCGGCATTGATGCGGAAAAGGTCAAAGATGCTGCGGTAAGGAGCGGAATTATTTCCCACGAAGCTGCCGAGCAACTTTCGGATCAGGAGGCAATCGCATTGATCTTCCAATCCGAAGTATCGACGAGCGAAACGATTAGTGACATTTCCGGTCGCGGACTCGGCATGGCGATCGTCCGTGAAAAAGTGGAAAAGCTTGGCGGTCATATAGCCGTGGAAACGCACCTACACCATAGTACGACCTTCCGCATTTCTCTGCCGCTTACGCTCGCGACATTCCGCGGCGTTCTCGTGCAGTCCGCGGGGCAAACCTTTGTCGTTCCTACAGCGAGCGTTGAGCGGGTCATACGCGTTCATCGCGACGCTATTCACTCGACGGGCAACACAGAGACGGTTTCGACGACGGAACACACGCTGCCGCTCCTGCGGCTTGAACGTGTACTCGGACTAACAACGAAGAAGCGAGATGAAGAACGAGGGCAGATGCAGCTCGCGTTGGTGGTGGGGCAGGGTGAACACCAGGTTGCTTTTGGCCTTGACGCAGTTTTGAACGAGCAGGAGGTGTTATTCAAGGGTCTTGGCCCGCAGCTCGTGCGCGTACGGAATATCGCCGGCGCCACGATCTTGGGTTCGGGTCAGGTTGCGCCAGTATTGAACGTGAACGACTTGCTGACGGCCGTGCATGGGGCCGTACTGCCCATTTCCTTAGCCGCTGAAGAGACGGCGGCAGAGGAATTACAGAAGAAATCCATTCTCGTCGCGGAAGATTCGATTACCTCGCGCATGTTGTTGAAAGAGATCCTTGAATCTGCGGGATACGTGGTCTCGACCGCGATTGACGGGGAAGATGCGTTCTCCTCGCTGCAAAAAGCACAGTTCGATCTCGTGGTGTCTGATGTCGAAATGCCGCGCATGAATGGCTTTGATTTAGCGAGCAAAATCCGTGATGACAAACGATACGCACATTTACCTGTGGTGCTTGTGACCGGCCTGGAATCGCAAGCGGATCGTGAGCGCGGCTTCAATGCGGGCGCCAAGGCGTATGTGGTGAAAGGAAGTTTTGATCAGAGCAACTTGTTGGAAACTATTCGACAGTTTCTCTGAGAGAAGGCAATAGGACTATTGTATGCGTCAAATCCGCGTACTCATTGTTGATGATTCACTGGTCGAACGAACGCTGTTGTCAAGCATTCTGAACGCTGATCCGGAGATCGAAGTGTTGGATGCGGTCCAAAGCGGCTCCGCCGCCCTGGCGTTCTTGGAACAGCACAAGCCCGATGTCATTACGATGGATATCACGATGCCTGGTTTGGATGGGTACGAAACGACACGTCAGATTATGGAGACAACTCCCGTACCTATCATTCTCGTGAGCCGAGGATGGAATCCCGAGACGGCGGATGCGAGCTGTCGCGCCATGACCGCCGGGTCAGTTGCAGCGATGGATAAGCCGCCGGGCATTGGCTGTTCGGGGTATGAAGAGTCCGTGGAACGCTTTCTTCAGACTGTGAAGGCAATGGCGGAAGTCAAAGTGGTCAAACGATGGGCGCGCCACCGTCGGTTCCTCAGCAGGCAAGAAATGGAAAAACCGCTTACGCGGAGTGGAGACTTAGCCCCAGCAGAGGTTCACCTTGTTGCTATTGGGGCTTCTACCGGCGGCCCGGCGGTGTTGCAAACCGTCTTGACGAATTTACGGAAGGATTTCGCCACACCGGTAGTGATCGCTCAGCATATTGCGCCAGGCTTTCTTGATGGATTAACCAGATGGTTGAGGCAAACCACTGGACAAGAGGTGCATATTGCTGACCAAGGAGAGCATCTTTTACCTGGACATATCTATATCGCCCCGGACGGTTTCCACATGGGCGTCGAATCGTCCGGCGTGATTTTTTTGAGTAAAGACGCTTCGGAGCACGGTATGCGTCCGGCTGTTTCGTATCTCTTCCGTTCAGTTATTCAAGCGTTTGGCCGAAAAGCGATAGGTGTGTTGCTCACGGGCATGGGACGTGATGGCGCGGAGGAGCTGAAACGCATGAGAGATCAGGGCTCCTTGACGTTTGCACAGAACGAAGAAACGTCCGTCGTCTTTGGGATGCCCGGAGAAGCCGTAAAACTTGGCGGGGCTGTCTATGTCCTACCGCCGGAAAAGATCGCAGCCATGTTGAATGAGCTAGCAGGGACTCAATACGGAGTTGCTTCGGCCCGCAAATAACGCGGATAAGAGTGGTTGAAAACGGTATGAGCGCGAAAAATTCCATTTTAATCGTCGAAGGCAGTCGGACGCAGGCCGAGCGATTACGACTTGTGTTGCAAGCTCATAACTACCTGGTGTCGGTCCTCACCGACGGTGGTGAGGCATTGGCGGTGGCGCGGACGCAGCAGCCGGCGTTGATTATCAGCGGCGTCGCTTTGTCGGGCATGGATGGATACGAACTATGCGCCGCGCTCAAGCAAGACCATGAAGTCAAACATATCCCCGTTGTGCTGTTGACCGCGGTCACGGATGTTGAAGATCTGCTGCGCGGCCTGAGGGCCCGGGTCGACTACTATATTGCTAAACCATACCAAGAGGAAGAATTGGTTTCTAGAATCTCGTCTATTATGGACGGGTTAGTGCGGGGGGTTGGTCAGTCCGAAAGCGAACAGCTTGAAGTCCTGGTGCGCGGAGAGCGAAAGACCCTCTCTCCTGATCGGTTGCAATTGCTGCGATTACTAGTGTCGACATACGAAAACTATAGCGCGGCCTTGCGGCAGAACCGTTCTTTATCCACTTCGCACCTGCAGCTCAAGACACAGAATCAGCATTTGCGGGAAGAATATGAACGTTTACAAGTTGTTCTGCAAAAATTTCCAGCTCCTTCTGAGCCGTCATCTTCTCCAAACGCTCCAGCGAGGACAACGGAAGCGGAGAGCGTTCATCGTATCCTGGTTGCCGAAGATACTATTATCTGTCGAACACTATTAGCGCGATTCCTGGAAAAACTTGGGTGTCATGCTGATGTTGTCGCTAATGGAAACGATGCGATCGCAGCATATCAAAAACAAAACTATGCAGCCGTACTGATGGACATCCACATGCCTGAGGTAGGGGGATTCGAGGCGGTGGCGCGAATTCGCCAATACGAGAAGGCATCCGGCGGTCATATTCCCATTATTGCCATTACTGCCCAGGGCGACCCGGGGGATCGAGAGCGTTGTCTCGCGGCGGGCATGGATGACTATCTAGCGAAGCCGGTAACCTTGGCTGCGCTGAAAGGTGTCCTGGAAGCACGCCTTTCCCGGTGGACTTTATCTGCGGGAGGAATTTCATCGGTCGCGGTTCGGGAGGGGGTGTGATGAAAACGGATACTGTGGAGAAACTGTCCCAGACGCTTACCGTCACGGGGCCGCAAAGAAAGGGAAACGAGTCGCACGCCGTAGACGCTGTTCTGACTCCCTGCCTGCGCGATCCTCGGGAGATGGGACGGGTAGAGCTTGAAGCCTATTTGCAAAGTACGGAGTCTTTCCCAACGAAGGCAAGTTTGCTTGAATTTGCGCGACGTTACAATGTACCCGTCAATGCCCGGACACAACGAGAGGAAATTATCCGCCTTTGCCTGCGAATGATCCACGACATTCCCGCCAGTTTTGCCGAATTACGCGCCGCGGAACGGGCGCCCTCAGCTCCCCGCGCCCCCGGAGCCGAGACGCGAACAGTTTTAGAGAATTTTTTCGTAGGGTCAAAACCGGAAGAACGCGCGAACGGACAAGACGGTAAGAAAATAGCTGCTACCCTTTTAGAAGGCATTCTACATTGTCACGAGGCCGGCTTGTTGCTGACCCAAGTCCGCGGCGCTGACGTGGATACATTCCGCCACGCGCTGGAGACGTGTGAGACTCCCATTGATACTCATGTACGGTTCTTGAGCAATCTGGTGGATTTCGCACGGCTTGAGGCGGGAAAGTATGAATTTGCGCGCGCGCCCCTGCGCCTTAGTGATTGTGTCGGCGGAGTGTTGAAACGTCTGGCGTTTTCCGCCCATCAGAAGGGCCTTGAATTATGTTATGCGATCCACGCTGATACGCCGGAGTATGTGGTCAGCGACGCGACGCGACTCCAACAGGTTATCCTTAACCTTGTTGATAACGCGATCAAATTCACCGCGAGTGGAGAAATCGTGGT